>CADCTP010000142.1 GCA_902805565.1 uncultured Mycobacteriales bacterium | reverse complement strand
ATGACCAGCCGACGCCGCCGGCCGCGCAGCCGCACCACCGTGTCGCCGAGTCGGATCCCCAGCTCGCCCAACAACCGGACGGCGGTGGCCCCCGGCCCCCGGTCGGTGTCGCCGCCCGACCGTGCTCCCTCGTCGCTCGGGACAAGGTCGGACACGCCCTCATCGTGCCGGCACGGCGCCCGCGACGCCAGCCCGCCGAGGGCCGTCCCGCCGGGACCGCCGTCCCGCGCCGCGACCCGACGTTCCGGACCTGCGGGGTCCGTTCCGGTCTGGGACGATCACCCGTGCCCGAACGGGCCGTGACGCGTCCAGACGAGGGCGTCCGCACGACCACTCGACCTCTCCGGGACGGCCCCACAGTGAGTGCTCCAGACCTGTCCGCGACCGGGCTGATGGTCAAGCGGACGTTGGTGACGCTGTCCCACGCGATGGAGGCGGCCGCGCTGACCGGCGCGGCCGACGGGCCGGTCGTGGTGGTGGCGCTGTTCCAGCGGCTGCCGTACTTCGACCGCGAGCGGGAGACGTACTCGCGGCTGGCGACCCTGGCCGACGCGGTCGTGGTCGGCTTCGTCGACGACTTCCGGCCCCGGCTGTCCGGCCGCGCGCACCCGGTGCTGCTGGCCCTCGACGAGCCGTTGGCCCGCGAGTGGACGGTCGTGGTCGCGACGCCGCGGATGGGGGCCTTCCTGGTCGCGGTCGACGAGGAGACCGTCGGACCGGGTGAGCGCACCCTGGAGGCGGGCCGGCTGTTCAGCGGCCGCTGGGGGTTCAGCGTCACCGGCGCGCACGCGGAGCTCCGGCGGCTGCGCGCGGAGCTGGCCACCCGGATCCCGCCGGGGGCGCTGGCGGCCATCGACGAGGTGGCCGCCGGGTCGGTCGGGTCGGCACCGACGACCGCGGAGGACCGGACCGACGCGTCCGTACGGCTGCTGGTGGCCGAGATGGAACGCGCCCGCCGCCACGGTGTCGAGGTCCGCGGCCGGCTCGACGCGGTCACGATGAACGGCGACCGGGACCTGACCAGCCAGCTCTACACCCCGGCCTTCCTGCACCGCTGGGTCGGGGCGAACCGCACGACGACCGCCGGGCCGCTGCCGCTGGCCCTGCTGCTGATCACCGTGCCCCGGCTGTCCGACGTCGGCCGGTGGGGCACCAGGGCCGAACGGGAGACCATCACCCAGGTCGTGGAGCCGCTGACCCGGCGGCTCCGCCCGATCGACCGGGCCGTACGGCTGGCGGACGGCGAGTTCCTCCTCGTCCTGCCGGGCATCGGGGAGGCGGACGCGGCGCGGCTGGCCGAGGAGATCACCGGCGAGCTCGCCGGCCTCAGCCAGGTCTACCCCTTCCTGCCCATGAACGCCGTCAGCGCCATCACGGTGACCAGGCAGCGACCGCTGCCCCTCACCGAGCTGAGGGACGCCGTCGCGTGGGCGGCCGCCCAGCAGATCCCCATCGCGCTCCTGCCCGCCTGAGAGGCACCGGCCGGGACGCCCCGGCAGGGCCGGGACGGGCCGGGCTCAGGTCCGCAGGGCGACCAGCAGCGAGTTGACCACGCCGTTCCACGGCCGGATCTCCGCCAGCAGGCGCAGCCGGCCCGGGCCGGCGGCGAGCAGGTCCGCCGGCGCCACCGGCGGGTACAGCAGGGCGCGGAGCCGGTGGGCGCTGCGCACGACCAGCAGCGCACCGGGCCGCATCCGGTCGGCGACGGCCCCGAGCACCGCGCGCTTCTCCCCCGGGTCGAGCCCGACGAGCGCCGCGACCACCACCACGTCGGCCCGCTCCACGTCGGGGAACGCCCGGGCGTCGGCCCGGTGCGCCCGGACCAGCTCGCCGCCCGGCACCCGCCGCAGCACGCCCGCGGCCAGCTCCGTCGCCTCCGCCGCGAGGTCCACCGCGTCGACCGGGACGCCGAGCGCCCGGGCGGTCAGCAGGGCGGTCAGCGGCAGCGGCCCGGAGCCCAGCACGCAGACCCGGGGCACCCCCGGGGCCGGCCGCAGCCCGGCGACGGCGTGCAGCTCCAGCGCGGTCAGCTCCCGGTAGTTGTCCAGGTACGGGAACCGCGCCAGCTCGGCCGGCGGCTGCCGCGCGGCGGCGACCCGGCGGGCCCACGACCGCTCCAGGCGGTACTCGCCGTCCGCGCAGAGCTGCCGCAGCCGCGGCAGGACGGCCGAGACCCGCGGGTCGGCCAGCACCGTGCCGGCGTGCGTGTCCTCCGCCGGCGCCGGCAGGCAGGTCGCGACCAGCTCGGCGAACGCCGCGTTCACCGGGCCGGTGGGCTCCAGCCCGCCGGCCGCGTCGAGCCGGTCCAGGCGTCCGTGCAGCTCCAGGACCCGCTCGACGAGCGCGGCGGCGGGGATGCGGTGGGCGGTGTCGGCGGGCGCCGTCACCGGGCCGCGCCGGCCAGCTGCCCGGCCAGCAGCGCGGCCACGTCCAGCTCGAAGTGGACGCAGTTCCACGGGTCGGGCCGCGCGTCGTGCACCTCGCGCGCCGGCAGCGACCGCCAGAACGGCTCCGCCCCGGGCACGCCCGCGTCGGTGTGCAGGTAGACGGTGCGGTAGCCGCCCTCGGTGACCGCCCAGCCGGCCGCCGCCCGGACCAGCGCCCGGGCCGCGCCCCGGCGGCGGGCCTCGGCGACCACCCAGACCCGGCGCAGCTCGCACACCGACGGGTCGGCGTACCGGTCGGCCAGCCACGCCGGGTTCGGCGGGGACTGCAGCCGGCACGGCCACACCGCGGCGGTGCCGACCGCCACCCCGTCCAGCCGGGCGACGAACAGCGCGGACCGCTCCGCCCGCACGTACGCCGCGGCCGGGTCGTCCACATCGGAGTGCCACCGCGGCCGGTGGCCGCCCAGGTCCTCGGCCACCACCCGGCGCATCACCCGCCGCGCCTCGGCGATGTCACCGTCCCCGGCCACGGACACCGTCACGGACCCTGTCCCGGACCCTGTCGCCGACATGGCTCTCCCCCTCCGGCGGTCAGCAGACCCGTGCGGCCCGACCTCCTGCCCGTACGTTATCGGCAGTGATTGTCATTACCGGGTACCCGGGTCGGGACCCGCCGGCACGACCTCGACGCCGCGCACCACGACGCGCCGCACCCGGGTCAGGTCCGCGATGTCGACGGTCGGGTCCCCGGCCACCACCAGCAGGTCGGCCGCGAAGCCGGGACGCAGCCGGCCGGTGACCGCGCCGAGCACGCCCGCCGCCGCGGCCCCGGACGTCGCGGAGGCCAGCGCCCGGACCGGGTCCACACCGGCGGACACCAGCTCGGCCACGGCGTACGGCAGGACGCCGTGCGGCTTGCCCGGATGGATGCCGGCGTCGGACCCGCTGACCAGCCGGGCGCCCGCGGCCGCCAGGGCCCCGACCTGCGCCAGGCGGCCGGCGACGGTGTATCCGGTCCGGGCCGCCAGCTCCTCCGCCTGCGGCGACGGGCGGCTGCCGGGGGTCCGGCCGATCGTCGGACACACCCAGGTGCCGGCCGCGGCCAGCGCCCGGAACAGCTCCGCCGGCCGCTCCAGCCCGCGAGCGGTCATGCAGGTGCAGTGCTCGATCCCGTCCACCCCGGCGGCCAGGCACACCCGTACGGACTCCACCGAGTGGGCGTGCGCGGTCACCGGCAGGCCGGCGGCGTGCGCGGCCCGCACGACGTGCGTGACGTCCGGCCCGCCGTACTGCAGCGCCAGCAGGTCCGAGCCGGCGGTCATCGACCCGCCCGAGACGATCAGCTTGACGACGTCCACGCCGCGCTCCACCCGCTCGCGGACCGCCCGGGCCAGCGCGGCGGGCCCGGCCGCCTCGCCGCCCATCGACCAGCAGTGCCCGCCCGGCGTGGTGATCGGCGGGCCGGCCGCCACCACCCGCGGCTCGCCCGCGCGCCCACGCCGGTCGGCGACCGCCCAGTGGTGGTCGCCCAGGTCGCGCACCGTGGTGACGCCGGCGGCCAGGTGCCGCCGCAGCGCCGCGCCGATCACCGCGTCCCGCTCGGCCGGGTCCTGCCCCGGAACCCGGGCCAGCGCGTCCGGCCCGCCGTCACCGCACAGGTGCACGTGCGCGTCGACGAGGCCGGGCAGCAGCGTGCAGCCGGGCAGGTCGACCACCGGCACCCCGGCCGGGACGGGCTCGGTCGCGTCCCGCACCGCGCTGATCCGGTCGCCGTCGACGACCACCAGCACCCGCCGGCGGACCCGCTCGCCGTCGAAGGCCCGATCCACCCGGTACGCCCGCACCCGTGTCCCTCCGCCGGTCCGCCCGCCCGTCGACGGCGCATTCCGACGGTAGGGCACGAACCGGGCTCGGCGCGGTCGGGCCCCGTACCGGGTCCGCGGGCGTCGGGACCGCCGCGAGAAGGCCGCCGGGCGCGGCCAGCCGGTACGCGTACCGGCGGGGTCAGAAGTCGTGCCGCACGACCACGCGGCGCAGGGACGGCGTGTGCACCACCCGGAACCCCGCCGCGAGGAACGCGCTCAGCGCACCGACGTGCAGCTCACCCCAGGTGACGTCCGTGCCGGGGGCCGGCTTCATCGGGTACGCCTCGACGGCCCGGGCGTGCCGGTCCCGGGCGAGGTCGACCGTGCCGGCCGCCAGCGCGCGGCTCACGCCCCGGTGCCGGAAGCCGGCCCGGGTCACGAAGCAGGTGACCGCCCAGATCCCCGGGTCGTCCCGGTCCTCGTGCCGGCCCTTCCACGTCGTCTGGCGCAGGTAGGGATAGTCGCTGCGCGGCGCCAGCGAGCACCAGCCGACCGGCTCGCCGTCGAGGTGCGCCACCAGTCCGTGCCCCTCGATCACCTGGTCGCGGAGCAGCTCGCGGCGGCCCCGGACGTCGTCGGTGTGCCGCTCGTGCCAGCCCAGCCGGTAGCCCTGGCACTGGCAGCGCGCGGCCTGGCCCCGGTCGCCGAGGACCGTCTGCACGTCGTCGAAGAGCGCCTGGTCGACCGGCTGGACGGTGATCGTCACCGGCCCAGCCTCGCACGCCACCGGTCGGCGGCGCGACGGTCGTACGCCCGTACCGCGGGTCGCGCGGCACCGGGGTCCCGACCGGCCCGATGATGGGCGGATGACGTCCCCGGCGCCGGAAGCGCCCGCCGCCCGGCTGCGGCCGGCACTCGTCCTGCGCACCGAGGAGGAGACGTGCACCGTCGTCGCCGACGGGCGGACCCGGGTGGTGGCCTACACGCCACCGTTCCCCCGGCCGCGCACGGAACGGGTGGCGCCCGGCAACCTGGTCGCCCTCCTGGCCGCCTCCGACGGGACGGAGCTGGCCGCCTGGCGGTGGTTCGACGCCGTCGTCGTCGAGCGGTCCGCGGACGCCGTCACCGCGTGGGAGCCCAACCACGGGTTCGTCGTCGCCCGGCCCCGGGACCCGCGCCGCGGCTACCGGCCGGGGAGTCGGGCGTACCTGTCGGCCGGGCTGCCGGGCGCCGACTGGTGGGTCGCCGGCCCGGCGGTCGACCGCGCCGAGGACGCCGATGTCGAGCTGGCCGAGGTCGCGGAGTTCGTGGCCGGCCTCGGCCGCCGGGACCGGCCGGGCGGACCGGACCGGCCTACCCTGGCCCCATGACCGGTCCCGAGCCTTCCCCGCCGGACGCCTGGGTCCCCTCGGCATGCACCCTGCCGACGGCGGAACGACCGTTGCGGGTGGCGGAGTTCGACCGGCTGTTCGGCACGGCGCTCCGGGACGTCCGCCGGGTGGCCGACACGACGCTGGTCCTCGAGCTCGCGCCCGCCCCGGGCCGGGCGGCCGAGGTGCGGGACCTGGCCCGCCGGGAGACCGCGTGCTGCTCGTTCTTCGCCTTCACCGTCGAGGACGGCGACCCGCTGCGGGTGCGGGTCGAGGTTCCGGCGGAGCGGGCGGGCGTCCTGGCCGCGCTCGCCGAGCGGGCGACCCGGCTGTCCGCCGCCCCCTGACCGCCGCCCCCTGACCACGGCCCCCTGACCACCGGCCCCCTGACCGCCAGCTGCCTGATCACGGGGCCGCGGGGCCGGCCTCAGCCGCCGGGCAGGACCTGGATCTTCACGCCCTGCCCGGTCCGCAGCAGGTCCAGCGCCGCGGGGAACCCGTCCAGCGGGAGCGCGTGGGTGAGCAGGGCGGCGGTGTCGACGTGGCCCCGGTCGATCAGCTCCAGGGCGGCGGCGTAGCTGTTCAGCACGCCCATCGAGCCGAGGACCGTGATCTCCTGGTTGTAGATCCGGTACGGCGACACCGGGATCGTCGCCTCCTCGTGGGCGACCCCGAACACCAGCAGCCGGCCGCCGCGCTCCACCGCGTCGAAGGCGGCCGCCAGGGCCGCCGGCGCACCGGTGACGTCGATCGCGGCCGCGTACGTGCGGCCGTCCAGCTCGGCGACCGACCCGGCGGTGGCGGTGGCCCCGAGCGCCTCGGCCACCGGCAGCCGGTCGGGGTTGCGGTCGACCACGTCGATGCGGCCGGCGCCCTGCTTGCGGAGCAGCTGCAGCAGCAGCAGCCCCATCGTGCCCGCCCCGACGACCAGCACGGACTCCCCCAGCCCGAGCCGCAGCCGCCGGACGCCGTGCACGGCGCAGGCCAGCGGCTCGGCCAGCGCCCCGGCCCGGAAGTCCACGGCGTCGGGCAGCCGGTGGGCGTTCCCCGCGGGCACCGCCACGTACTCGGCGAAGCCGCCGGCCACGGTGTCCCCGATGGCGCCCCAGTTGGCGCACAGGTTCCCCCGGCCGGACCGGCAGGGCTCGCAGTGGCCGCAGTACAGCGACGGGTCGACCCCGACCCGGTCGCCGACCGACAGGTCGACGGTGACGTCATGGCCGACCGCCACGACCTCCCCGGCGAACTCGTGCCCGGGGACCAGCGGGTACGGCGCCGGGGGGAAGGTCCCGTCGGCGATGTGCACGTCCGTGCCGCACAGCCCGCACGCCCCGACCCGGACGACCAGCTGTCCCGGCGCCGGCGTCGGGTCCGGCACCTCGGTCACCTCGACCCGGCCGGCCCCGCCGATCAGCACTGCCCGCATGCCCGTCCCCCCTCGTCGACCGCCGCGCGCCACGGCCCGGAGTACTCGCGTCCGATCAGTTTGCCACGTGGCAGACAGCCCGGGCCACACCCGTCGCCGGTACGGCCCGTGCGGGCCCGGTCCCGGGTCGGTGCTTCACTTGCTACGTGGCACACGCGACCGGCTCCGGCCCCACGAGCGATCAGCTGCACCCGCGACCGCAACTGGCGCGGCGCCGCTGGACCGAGCTCGACGGGATCTGGGAGTTCGCCTACGACGACACCGGGACCGGCCTGGACGACGGCTGGGCGGAGCGGGCCGACGTCTTCGACCGGCGGATCCGCGTCCCGTTCCCGCCGGAGTCCCCGGCCAGCGGGATCGGCGACCCCGGCTTCCACCCCGTGGTGTGGTACCGGCGGGTGTTCCCGGCGCGGGTCCCGCCCGGCGAGCGGCTGCTGATCCACTTCGGCGCGGTGGACTACCGGGCCACGGTCTGGGTCAACGGCCGGCACGCGGTCGACCACGAGGGCGGGCACACCCCGTTCAGCGCGGACATCACCGCGCTGCTGGCCGCGGACGGCGACCAGGTCGTCGTCGTCCGGGCCGAGGACCGGCCGGAGGACCTGACCCAGCCGCGCGGCAAGCAGGACTGGCAGGAGCGCCCGCACAGCGTCTGGTACGAGCGGACCACCGGCATCTGGCAGCCGGTCTGGCTGGAGCCGGTCCCGGCGGCCCGGGTGGAGACCGTGCGCTGGACGCCCGACCTCGACCGGCGGGTGCTCGGCCTGGCCGTGCGGGTCACCCCGGCCGCCACCGGGCTGGGGCGGCCGCGGCTGCGGGTCCGGCTCTCGCTGCGCGGCGAACTGCTGGCGGAGACCACGTACGCGGTCCTCGACGCCCAGCCGGTGCAGGAGATCGGCCTGGACCCCGGCCGGCTCGCCCACGACCGGCGGGACTACCTGTGGTCCCCGGACCACCCGAACCTGATCGACGCGACGGTCACCCTGCTGGACGGCGACGACGTCGTGGACACGGTCGAGAGCTACGTGGGCCTGCGCACCGTCGCGGTGTCCGGCGGACGGCTGCTGCTCAACGGCCGGCCGCTGTTCCTGCGGATGGTGCTGGCGCAGAACTACTGGCCGGACTCGCACCTGGCGGCACCGGACCCGGACGCGCTGCGCCGGGAGGTGGAGCTGGTCCGGGAGCTGGGGTTCAACGGCGTCCGGATCCACCAGAAGGTCGAGGACCCGCGGTTCCTGTACTGGTGCGACCGGCTGGGCGTCGCGGTGTGGACGGAGCTGCCGAGCGCGTTCGTCTACACCCCGCAGACGCTGGCCCGGCTGGTGCGGGAGTGGACCGAGGTGGTCACCCGGGACGCCGGCTCGCCGGCGGTGCTGGCCTGGGTGCCGTTCAACGAGAGCTGGGGGCTGCCGGAGCTGGCCGGGGACGTGGCGCAGCGGCACGCGGTCCGGGCGCTCTACTCGATGACGAAGGCGCTGGACCCGACCCGCCCGGTGGTCGGCAACGACGGCTGGGAGCACGTGGTCTCCGACATCCTCGGCATCCACGACTACAGCCAGTCCGGCGAGACCCTGCGGGAGCGGTACGGCAGCCACGAGGCGGTCGAGACGACCCTGCGCCGGGTGCAGCCCTACTACCGCTCGCTGCTGCTGCCGGAGTTCACCCCGGGCGAGGAGCCGCTGATGGTGACCGAGTTCGGCGGCATCACCTACCGGCCCGACTCCGAGGACTTCTGGAACGGCTACGGCGCGGCCGCCGACCCGGCCGAGCTGGCCGCCCGCTACGCCGACCTGGTCACCGCGCTGCAGGCCAGCCCGGTCGTCGCCGGCTTCTGCTACACCCAGCTCACCGACACCGCGCAGGAGCGCAACGGTCTGCTCTACGCCGACCGGACGCCGAAGGTGGACCCGGCCACGATCGCCGCGGTCAACCGCCGCCCGGCCACCTCGGTGCCGGCCGACGCCATCGCCGAGATCCAGATCGTGCACGCCGAGCGGCTGCGCTCGGTCCCGCCGGCCGGTCCGGGGCCGGACCGCCGCACGCCCTAGCCGGCGGTGGAGCTCTCCCGGACGGCGAGCCGGAACCCGCAGGTGGTCCCGCTCCCGGCCACCGGCTCGCCGTCGATCCGGGCCAGCAGCCGGTCCACCGCGGCGCGGGCGATCTCGGCCTTGTCCGGGGAGATCGAGGTCAGCGACGGCACCGAGTACGAGGCCTCCTCGGTGTCGTCCCAGCCGACCACCGCGATGTCCTCGGGCACCCGCAGGCCGTGGTCGGTGATGGCCCGGATGGCGGCCAGCGCGAGCACGTCGTTGAAGCAGAACAGCGCGTCCACCTCGGTGCCGGCGGACAGCAGCGCGTCGATGGCGGCGTAGCCGGAGGCCCGGGCCCACCCGCCGGTGGTGACCTCCAGCTCCGGGGCGGCCGGGAGCCCGGCGGCCGCCACGGCCAGCCGGTAGCCGTGCATGCGCCGCACGGCGGGGCCCATGTTGTTGGTCCGCAGGTCCGCGCCGACGGCGGCGATCCGCCGGCGGCCCCCGGCGAGGAGGTGCTCCACCGCCAGCCGGGCGGCGGCGACGTTGTCCACCCCGACGTGCGTCAGGCCGCTGTCGGCGACGCGCTCGCCCAGCAGGACCGCGGGGATGTCGAGCGGCTGGGCGGACAGGTCCTCGGCGGTGAGCGCCATCGGGCTGAGGATGAACCCGTCGATGAGGTTGGACCGGTAGCCGTCGAGCACCAGCAGCTCCCGGTCCCGGCCGGCCCCGGTCTGGTCGATGAGCAGCGTGAGGCCGCGGGCGACGGCCTCGCGCTGGATGAGGTCGGCCAGCTCGGCGAAGTACGGCGCGGCGATCTCCGGCACCGCGAGCGCGATGATCCCGGTCCGCCCCAGCCGCAGCGAGCGGGCGCTCATGTTCGGCCGGTACCGCAGCTCGTCGATCGCGCGCTGCACCCGCTCCCGGGTCTCCGCCCGGACGTGCACGTACCCGCTGACCACGTTGGACACCGTCCGCGGGGACACCCCGGCCCGCGCCGCGACGTCCCGCATGCTCACCGCCATCCCGGCCCCCTCCGCCCGCGTGCCGACCAGCCGGCCGCCCGCGGCGCTCGTCCCTGCGTCCCCACCGGCCGCTCCGCTCCCGTTCCGCCGACCGGACGGGGCGCCGCCCCGGCACCCCCGTGCCGCGGCCCCGGGCGGCACGCGGCCCGGGCGGTCGACACATCATCGCCCGGGCCGGCCGGGAGGGATCCCGGCGGGTGGAGGGCGCGCCGGCCGGCCGGGGGGCGACCGGCCGGCGCGCCGGCTACTTCGCCAGGATGGTGTCGAGCTGTCGGTTGGCGTCCGACAGCGCCGTGTCCACCGGCGCGTTCTGGAACCAGATCGAGTCGACCCGGGCGATCAGGGCCTCGTTGAAGGCCATCCAGCTGGACACCGGCGGGACCGGGTTGGCGTTCGTCGTGCCGGTCGCCACGTAGTTGGCCCGCTGCGGCGCCTGCTTGTACTCGGCGCTCTGCAGCACCGAGGTGCGGGAGGCCAGGTGCCCGGTGTGGACGGCCCAGTCGCCGGAGCGGCCGTAGAGGTAGCTGCTGAACTCCAGCGCGGCCCGCTGCTTGACCGGATCGGCCGACTGCTGCCGCGGGATCACCCACATGTGGGAGTCGCCCCAGATCGCGGGCTTCTCGTACAGGGTCGGGAAGTCGGCGGCCCGGTACTCGAAGGGCGCCTCCTTGTCGTACTGGTCGACCACCCAGGTGCCGTTCATCAGCATCGCGGTGTCGCCCTTGAGGAACGCCTGCTGCGCCGCGTCGTAGGTCTGGTCCGGGTCGGCGTAGCGGCCGTTGAAGACCTTGCCCATGAAGTCGAGCGCGGTCCGCGCCTCCGGGCTGTCGACGTTGGCCTTCGTCCGGTCCTCGTTCAGCACGCTGCCGCCCTGCTGGTCGATCAGGCTGCGCCACATGTGGACGCCGAGGCCGTCCTTGACCCGCGCCGTGCCGAAGTACTTCTTGCCGGTCTTCGCGGCCAGGGTCTCGGCGTCGGCGAGGAACTCCTCGGCGGACGTGGGGATCTTCGGGTTGCCCTGCGCGTCGACCAGCCCGGCCTTGCGGAACAGGTCGACGTTGACGTGCACCAGCGCGGCGTGGATGTCGAACGGCAGCCCGTACGTCCCGTCCTGGTACGTCGCCCCCTGCTTGGCGGCCGGCGCCGCGTCGCCGATGTCCGCGCCGGTCACCGGGAGCTGCTCGTCCAGCTTCAGCAGCAGGTTCCGCTTGGCGTAGTCGGACAGGTTGGAGGCGTGCATGACCGCGACGTCGGGCGGGTTGCCACCGGCGTACGCGGCGTTGAGCGTGTCGTAGTAGGTGTTCCACTCCGCGCCGCCGAGCCGCTCGACCTTGATGCCGTGCTTGTTCTCGGCGTTGAAGGCGTTGGTGAGGATCTGGATCGTCTCGCACTCGGTCGTCGCCTTGGCGACGTCGGTCACGCCGGTGGTCGTCTTCTCGCAGTCGCCGAAGAACCGCGCCATCCGGATGGTGGCGCCCTTCAGCTGCTCGTCGGTGACCGCGGCCAGGGCGGAGCGGTCCGCCCCGCCCGCGTCGGCCGGCGTGTCGTTCCCGCCGCAGGCGGCGAGCAGGCCTGCGGCGGTGACCGCGGCCAGTACGCGGCCGAGGGCGCCGCGCCGATGCGTGCTGCTCATCGAGTTCCCTTCCGCACCGGTCGGCAGGACCGGTGCGCACCAGTGGTCAGGGGTGTCCCAGGCAGGCGGCTCGACCTGGGGTACTGCGTCATTTCTCGCCGTCATTTCTCGCCGCTGCCGAGGGTGATGCCGCGGATCAGCTGCCGCTGGAAGAGCAGGAAGAGCACGACGAGCGGCAGGCTGCCGATGAGACCCCGGGCCATCAGCGACCCGATCTCGGTGGCGGCGGCGAAGTTGGACTGCAACGAGGCCAGGCCGGTGGTGACGGTGAACATCTCCTGCTCGGTCGCGATGACCAGCGGCCACAGGTAGTCGTTCCAGGTGAGGACGAAGGTGAAGATCGCCAGCGAGGCCATCGCCGGCCGGGCCAGCGGCAGCATGATCGACCAGAACACCCGCAGCGGGCCGGCGCCGTCGACCCGGGCGGCCTCCTCGTACTCGTCCGGGACCCGGCTGAAGAACTGGGTCATGATGAAGACGCCGAGCGGGAAGGCGACCCGCGGCAGGAACAGCGCCTGGTAGGTGTTCTGCTGGCCGGTGTCGGAGAACATCAGGAACAGCGGCACGAACATCGCCTCGCGCGGCACCATCAGCCCCGCGATGACCACGGCGAACAGCAGCCGCCGGCCGGTGAAGCGCAGCTTGGCGAAGGCGTAGCCGGCCATCGCGCACACCGCGACGGTGAGCACCGTCGCCGCGGTCGTCACCACGACGCTGTTGCCGAACCAGCGCAGCATCAGCCCGAGCTGGAAGACGTCGGCGAAGTTGCTCCAGGTGAGGCCGTCCGGCAGCAGGCCCACCGGCTCGCGCTGCTGGACGTCGTTCGGGGTCAGCGCCATGGACACCATCCACAGCACCGGCAGCAGCCAGACGAACGCGGCCAGCAGCAGGAAGCCGTGCCGCACCCCCGGGCGGAACCGGATCCGCCGGCGCGTCGGCGGCCCGGCCGGCGCGGCCGCCGCCGGGGCCGGCCGGTCGCCCGCCGTCACGGTCGGGATCGGGGTCGCCATCACGCCTCCCGGGCCGTGAGCCGGAACTGGATCGCCGAGACCAGCGCCATGAGCAGGAAGAAGACCAGCGAGATCGCGGCGGCGTAGCCGAGCTGCAGGTTGCGGAAGCCGGCCTCGTAGATGTGCTGGATGACCACGCGGGTGGCGTCGCCCGGGCCGCCGCGGGTCATGATGTAGACCTGCCCGAAGATCTGGAACGACGCGATCAGCTGGGTGACCGCGACCAGCACCGTCACGTGCCGCAGGCCGGGCACCGTGACGTGCCGGAACCGGTGCCAGGCGCCGGCCCCGTCGAGGGACGCGGCCTCGTACAGGCTGGGGTCGATGTCCTGCAGGCCGGCCAGGAAGAGCACCAGGTTCAGCCCGACCGACCACCACACGGTCGTGGCGATGATCCCCCACATCGCCAGCTGCGGGTCGCTGAGCCAGGCGATCGGCTCGATCCCGAGCCGCTGCAGGCCGCCGGCGACCAGCCCCCGGTCCGGGTTGAGCAGGAAGCTCCAGATCAGCGTGACCGCCGAGACCGGCAGGACGTACGGGAGGAAGAAGGCCGCCCGGTAGAACGCGGTGCCCCGGTGCTGGCCGCGCAGGGCCAGGGCCATCGCCAGCCCGAGCCCGATCAGGATCGGCGTGGAGATCGCGGTGAACTCGGCGGTGTGCCGCACCGAGGTCCAGAACCCCGGGTCGTTCCAGCCGCCCCCGGGCCCGGGGTGGACGCCGAGGAGCGCGGCCGCGAGCAGCCCGGCGGCCCCGGTGCCCACCGTGCTCAGCGGGCGGGCGCGGCGGCGCACCGAGCGCACGACGAGGGCGGCGGTGGCGGCGAGCACGACCGCCCGGAGCCCGGCGAGATGGCTCAGGTCCCAGGTCATCGAGGTGCCCCAGAGCATCCGCCGGTAGTTGTCGAACCCGGTGAACTCGCGGGTGTAGCCGAGCAGGTCCCAGTCGTAGAAGCTCATCCGCCCGGCCTGCAGGACCGGCCACACCACGAACAGGCCGTACACCGCCAGGAACGGCGCCAGGAAGAACAGCGCGATCGCGATGTCGCCGCGCCGCCGGCCGGACCGCCGCGGCGTGCGCGGCGCGGCCAGGACCGTCGAGGGGGGAGGCGTCGTTGCGGTGACTGCCATCGGAACCAACTTTTCCACGTGGCAAATTCGGGGGTCGTCATCATCTGTTCGCGTGCCGCCGCTGTCAATCCCGCCCGCCGGCGGCCGGGACCGGAGGGCACCGAACCGGTCCTGAAGTGGGACGATGCCCGCGGAAGCGGCACGGACGCCGCGCACCGGGCCGACCCGGCGAGTCCGTCCTCCCCCGGCGCGCTACCCTTCGCGAAGCGCGGCCGGAGACCGCCGTACGCCCGCACGATCCGTTGGTGCGGTCCGGGTTGATCAGCCAGCCCGACAGAACCGCCGACCGCCGGAAGCCCCCGCGGTCGGCCGCGTCCGCTCCGGCTGCACGGAGCGCGTCGCGCACCCGATCGGATCCTCGATGCCCGACACGTCCAGTGACCGCCCCGACCGCACGATGGAACCCCAAGAGGCGTTCCTCCGGTTGGGCCGGCTCGACCTCGCCAGCCTGCCGCTGGGTGAGGTCCTCGGCCAGATCGCCGGCCTCGCGAAGAGCACCGTCCCCGGGGCCGACGAGGTCAGCGTCACCCTCATGGACGGCGACAAGGCCCGCAGCATCGCCTTCACCGGCCAGCTCGCCATCCACCTGGACGAACGCCAGTACGCCACCGGGTTCGGGCCCTGCCTGGACGCCTCGGTCAGCGGCGACACCATCGCCATCCAGGACACCCGCGCCGACGACCGCTACCCCGACTTCTGCGCCCTGGCCAGCCGGGCCGGCGTGCGGTCGTCGCTGTCGATCGGCATGCCGGTGCCGCAGCGGGTCGTCGGCGGCCTGAACCTCTACGCCTTCGCCACCGACGCCTTCGACGACACCACGGTCGACCTCGCCCGGGCCTTCGCCGACTACGGCGCCGTCGCGATGCTCAACGCCGCCCTCATCCACTCCAAGACCGAGCTCGCCGTGCACCTGGAACGGGCCATGACCTCCCGCTCGGTCATCGAGCAGGCCAAGGGCATCCTGATGGGCCGGCTGGGCTGCGACGCGGACGCGGCGTTCACCGAGCTGGCCCGCCGCTCCCAGCACGCCAACCGCAAGCTCCGCGACCTCGCCGCCGACATCGTCGCCGAGGTCAGCGGCGGACCGGCGCCCGACCGGGACGGTCAGCGGTCCTGACCCGAGGGGCCGTGCCCGCCGCGGCCCGCCCGCGGCCCGCGCTCACCCCCGCGGGCCGCGATTGGCCAGCTCGATCCGGCCGCCGTAGTGGCCGAGCACGACCCTCGGGTCCATCACCCGCCGCCACAGCGGGGGCACCAGGGCGAGCAGGATCATGCTGGCGTACCCGGCCGGCAGCTGCGGCGCCTCCTCCATGTGCCGCAACGCGGCGAACCGGCGGGCCGGGTTCTCGTGGTGGTCGGAGTGCCGCTGCAGCTGGTAGAGCAGCAGGTTGGTCACCACGTGGTCGTTGTTCCAGGAGTGCCGCGGGCGGACCCGCTCGTACCGGCCGGACGGGCCGCGCTCGCGCAGCAGGCCGTAGTGCTCGACGTAGTTGACCGCCTCGAGCAGGGTGAGGCCGACCACCGCCTGCACGACCAGGAACGGCAGCACGCCCGGTCCGGCCAGGGCGAGCGTGCCGGCCCACAGCAGCAGCGACAGCGCCCAGGCGTGCAGCACCCGGTTGGCCGGGGTCACCGGGTGCTTCCCGCGGCGGCGCAGCCGGTCCCGCTCGATCCCCCAGGCCGAGCGCAGCGAGCCGAGGACGGTCCGCGGCCAGAACCGGTAGAAGCTCTCCCCCAGCCGGGAGCTGGCCGGGTCCTCGGGGGTGGCCACCTTCTTGTGGTGGCCCCAGTTGTGCTCGACGAAGAAGTGCCCGTACCAGGTCGGGGCCAGCGCCAGCTTCGCCGCGTGGTGCTCCAGCCGCTCGTGCTTGTGCCCCAGCTCGTGCGCGGCGTTGATGCCGACGCCGACCACGATGCCGACGGTGGCGGCGAACCCGAGCTGAGCCGCCAGGGACAGGTCGTGGGTGGTCACGTACCAGACCGACCAGGCCCAGACCGCGTACTGCACGGGGAGGTAGGCCAGCACGATCCAGCGGTACCAGGGGTCGCGCTGCAGCGCGCCGGCGACCTCCTCCGGCGGGTTGGACCGGTCGTCGCCGACCAGCAGGTCGGCCAGCGGGACCAGGACGAAGGTGAAGATGACCCCCCACAGCCAGAACACGCCCAGCCCGGTCAGGCCGACCAGGGCCACCGCGACCGGCGGCAGCGCCGGCACCACGAACGCGAGCAGCCACAGCCGGCGCCGGCGGTCGACCCAGACCACCGGTTCACCGCCCTCGGCCCGACCACGCAGGACCACAGCCATCGCGGGACCTCCCGACTCGCTCCCCGACCTCAGGCTGGCACGCCCGGCGCCCGCAGACCAAACCGGCCGGTGACGCGCCGGTCCCGGGATGCCGCGGGGGCCGTGCCGGGCACCGCGGGGGCGGTGCCGGGCACCGCCCCCGCGGCCGGACCCGCGAGGGTCCGGGTCAGCTGCAGGCGACCCCGTTGAGCGTGACCCCGGACGGGGCCGGGGTGGACGGGCCGTTCGCGGTGAACCCGACCGACGCCGAGCCGCCGGGGGCCAGCGACGACGCCCAGGACGGGGCGGCCGCGGTCATCGTGCTGCCGGACTGCGTCACGGTCGCGTTCCAGCCGTTCTGCAGGGTCACGCCGGCCGGGACGGTCCAGCGGGCGGTCCACGGGTTCAGCGTGCCGGTGCCGGTGTTGCGCACCGTGACCGTCGCCTGGAAGCCGCCCTGCCAGGAGTTGTCGATCTTCACCGTGGCGGTGCAGCCGCCGGTCGGCGCCGGCGTGGTCGGGGCCGGGGTGGTCGGGGTCGGGCCGGGCGTGGTCGGGCTGGGGCCGGGGCCGCCGCCGACCGGCGGGATCAGGTACGGCTGCAGGATGGACTGCTTCTCGGTGTTGACCGTCTTCCAGTCGTCGCCGACGATGCCGCCGGTGTCACCCGAGTTCGGGTTCCAGGACCAGTACGTGAAGTCGATGCCGGTCACGCCGGTGCCGGTGTACTTCATCAGCTCGGTCAGCCACACCTTGTCCCGCGGGTCGCGCAGGGTGCTGCCGAACTCGCCGAGCAGCAGCGGCGCGATGCCCTGCTTCTCGATGTAGCCCCACTGCTGGTCCCAGATCGCCGGCAGGTTCGCCGGGAACGCCGGGTCCTTGAACCATTCCTGCTCGAACACCGAGGTGGCGTAGTCGTGCGGGGAGTAGACCAGCTTGTTCTGCACGTTGAGCCGCACCGGGAACTGGCCGGCCCGGGACAGGTTGCCGCCCCACCAGCCGCACCGCTCGTCCGGCACGTTGTCCCAGACGTTGGCGGTGCCGCCGCTCGGGCAGCTGACGCCCTCGACCACGATCAGCCAGTTCGGGTTCACCGACAGGATCGCGTTGCCGGCCCGCTCGGCGGCCAGCCGCCAGTCCCGGGCCGGATCGCCGCAGCCCCAGCAGGCGCCGGTGCCGTTCGGGTCGGTGCCCTCGGCGTGCGGCTCGTTGTGCAGGTCGGCGCCGATCACCGTGGGGTTGTTGGCGTACCGCTGGGCCAGCGCCTTCCAGTCGTTGATCCAGGTCGACTCCGGGGTGGCGGCGTTGTACCAGAGCGCGGTCTGGCTGGCGCTGGTCGGCCGGTGCCGGTCCAGCAGCACCCGCATCCCCTTGGTGCCGGCGTACGCGACGACCTTGTCCAGGATCTGCAGCGGGCTGTTGCCGACCAGGTCGGGGTTGACGAAGTCGTTGATCCCGGTGGCGGTCGCGCCCGGCTTGAGCGCGTCGTTGGAGAACGGGACCCGCAGCGTGTTGTAGCCCAGCGAGGCCATGTGGTCGAGCTGGCTGCGCCAGGACTCGTTGGACCACAGCCCGTGGAAGGTCTTGTTGTCGGTCTCCATGCCGAACCAGTTGATCCCGGTCAGCCGGACCGGGGTCCCGGTGGCGTCCACCAGCTGGGTGCCGCGGGCGGACAGGTAGCCGGTGCCGGTGCCCGCCGGAGCGGCACCCGCGGGGGACGCGCCGACGCCGGCCACCAGTACGGCGCCGGTCACGGCGAGGGCGGCGGCGACTGCACCGGCGATGAGGCGGGCCGGCAGCCCGCGTCGGGATGTGCTCATGAGCTCTCCTGTCGGCGATGCTCCCCGGGCGGGGAGCCAGGCGCGCATCCCGGCACCGCGGACCGCTGTGGTCCGCCGCGTCACCGGACCACGGAGGTGGCCCGGGCAGCCGGCCCGTCCGCTCGCCGCAAGCAGGACGGCCCCCCGAGGCTGCAGGACCGGGAGCGCTCCCACGAGGCTAGGGGCCGATGTCACCGCTGTAAAGGACACGGTCGGGCGTGGGCCCGGTACGCCACGGGCCGCGACCGTCACCGTCCGTGTGTCACCCGTTCGCCGGGCAACGGACGGGCCGGTCCCGGACGACATCGCCACGGAACCGCACCGGCCCACGGTGCGGGCGGACCCGGCAAGGACCTCATGACCTCCTCACCCAAGGTGGAACACCCGTGCGCGTACTGAAGCCCGTGGCCGCCGTGGTCGCGGCCGTCCTCGTCGCCCTCCTCGGGGCCCTCGTCCTGCGGGTCGGACCGGCCGGAGCGGCCGCCGCCGACTTCGGCGTGGTCAACGACTGGGGCAGCGGCTACCAGGGCCAGTTCACCATCACCAACAACACCCCGGCCCGGACCAGCTCGTGGCGGGTCGAGTTCGACCTGCCGGCCGGGTCGCGGGTCGAGCAGGCCTGGAACGCCCAGCAGACGACGTCCGGAACCCACTACACCTTCACCAACCTCAGCTGGAACGGCACGCTGGAACCCGCCGGCACCGCCTCGTTCGGGTTCACCGTGACCGGATCCGGCCGGCCGACCGGCTGCACGGTGAACGGCGCGGCCTGTGCCGGCGGCGCCACGCCGTCGCCGACCCGGACCCCGACGGCCACCCCGACCCGGACCCCGTCCCCGACGGCATCCCCCACGGCCTCGCCCACGGCATCCCCGACGGCATCCCCGACGGCATCGCCGGCGGGCACCCCGGTCGCCCGGTACGGCCAGCTGCGGGTCTGCGGCACCACGATGTGCGACCGGACCGGCGCCCGGGTCCAGTTGCAGGGCATCAGCAGCATGTGGCTGAACTGGCAGAGCCAGCCGTACGCGGAGAACCTGTCCGCGCTGACCTGGATGCGGGACAACTGGCGCCTCGAGGTGTTCCGGGCCGCGATGGGGGTGGAGCCGGGCGGCGCCTACCTGAGCGACCCGGCCAGGGCCCGGGCGCAGGTGGAGACGATCATCAAGAACGCGGTGACCGCCGGCGTGTACGTGATCGTCGACTACCACGCCCACGAGGCGCAGAACAACACCGCGGCGGCGGTGGCGTTCTTCTCCGACCTGGCCCAGCGGTACGGGCACCTGCCCAACGTGATCTGGGAGCCGTACAACGAGCCGCTGCAGGTGGACTGGGTGTCGGTGCTCAAGCCGTACCACCAGGCGGTGCTGGCCGGGATCCGGCGGCACGACCCGGACAACATCGCCGTGCTGGGCACCCCGACCTGGTCCCAGGACGTCGACAAGGCCGCGGCCAGCCCGGTCGCCGGCACCAACCTGATGTACACGCTGCACTTCTACTCCTGCACCCACACCACCGGCCTGCGGGCCAAGGCCGACGCCGCCCTGCGGCTGGGGCTGCCGCTGTTCGTCACCGAGTGGGGCGCCAGCCACGCGGACGGCGGCCTCGACGGCCGGATCTGCGAGCCGGAGGCGCAGGCCTGGATCGACTGGATGCGGACCAACTCGATCTCCTGGACCGCCTGGAAGCTCGACGTCGGCAATGACACCACCAACCTGCTCGCCCCCGGCGCTCCGGTGACCGGCGGCTGGTCGAACCACCTGCACGGCCACGCGCCGTTCGTGGTGGCCAGCATGCGGGACTAGCCCTCCCCGGTCGCCCGGGCCCGGGGCCGGCGTGCCGGCCCGGGCCCGGGCCCCTCCCGGGGGGTGGGCCCGGACCCCCGCCCTGAGCCGGTGGTCCGCCGGGAGCCCGCCGGTGCAGCGCGCCGCAGCCGCCCCACGGGCAGATTGACCGCGGGAGAGACGGATCCGGGCGGACGCTGGGCCGTGACCGAGCAGCCGCCGGGTCGGCGAAGCGCCGCCGACCGGGTCAACCTGTCAGCGGACTAGCGACAGGCACCGAAGTAGTAGGGATCCGCCCATCCGTCATCGGTGCGTGCGGCGCTGTGGCCGTAGTACCACCCGCCGCTCGCGTAGTGGACGCGCATGTCGTGGCCGGCGGCGATGATGTACTTCGGCTGCCACGTGTTCGGGCTGTACACAACCGCGTTGGCCCACGCCCGGCAGAGGACACCCGGTGCGTCACTCGCCTGGGCCGGAGCGGCGAGACCCGTCGCCATCCCGCCTGCGGCCATCGCGACCACCATGGACCGCTTGAGCATTCGCTTCATCGAGGACCTCCATCGCTTGACGACTTCCTATCCAATCCTGATGCACCGACTGAGTCAAGAATGAGATACAAGGCCGGCAGGGCGCGCGGTCAGCCTGCCGGGGAGACCGTCCGACGGGCGGGCTCCGGGCCCGGGCCGGCACGCCGGCCCGGGCCCGGAGCGGGCCGCTGGTCAGGAGGTCGCGACCTCCACGTCCAGCGCGATCCGGATGTTGTTGATCTTCTCGGCGAAAATCGCGTCGCCGGTGCCGGTGCCGCCGATCAGCAGGCCGTGGATGGTGGCGCCGCTGCTGCCGACCGGGCTGTAGATCGGCGCACCGGAGTCCGCGGGCTGGGCGACCCGCACGCCGGACCGCCGCGCCATCAGCACGTCGTGCGTGCACTGCCCGCCGTACGCGGGGAACAGCACCGGGTCCGGGCAGAAGCTGGCGCTGGCGTTGACCACCCCGATGCCGCACCGGGCGGTGGTGAGCTGGCCGCTCACGCACAGCGGCGGCTGGCCGACGGCCGGCTCGGCGTCGCCGACCACGGTCCGCTGGGTCGGGCAGCAGGGGTCGGTGTAGGTCTTGATGGTGTACGTCTCGAAGAAGTCGGTGATCCGGACCATGTCGAAGGCCGGGAACGGCAGCGTGCTGGGCTGCACGGCACCGAAGGCGGAGTTGCCGGACGACAGCTCGATCGGCGGGTCGAAGTTCGGCTCGTAGCAGTGCCGGGCGGTGACCGATCCCCGCCGCCCGTCGGCGAAGACCACCGTGAAGCCCGACGAGCAGCCGTTCGCCCGGCCCGCCAACCCCGAGGTGATGAAGGCACCGCCGAAGTGCGGGCTGCTGTCATTCCCGCGGCCGCCCTGGAACGGCGCCGGCTCACCCGGCTCGACCACGACCCGGTCGCCGAGCCGGGCCAGCAGCGCGGCCGCCGCGGACGTACCGCCGTGGCGGTGCCGGCGGCGGACGTGCCGGCCGTAGCGGTCCCG
>CADCTP010000141.1 GCA_902805565.1 uncultured Mycobacteriales bacterium | reverse complement strand
CCGCCTCCGCGGCCGGCCCGCCCGCCGGCCCGTCCACCGGCCCGTCCACCGGCCCGTCCACCGGCTCCGCCGGCGGGGGCGGCAGCTCGGCGGTGTAGCCGGCGCTCCGGACCGTGCTGACCAGGTCCTCCGGGCTGATCCCCCCGGCGTACGTGACCTTGGCCTTCTCGGTGGCGTAGTTGACCGTCGCGGTCACGCCGTCCATCCGGTTGAGCTTCTTCTCCACCCGGTTCGCGCAGGAGGCGCACGTCATGCCGCCGATGGCGAGCTCGATGGACTGCGTGGCGGGGTCGTCCGCCGTGGTCGGGGTGGTGGTCACGAGGTCCTCCTCCCGGGAGGTGTGCGAGGAAAGGGTGGCTGGTCAGTCGCCGTGGCCGGCGCCGTCGTCGTGCCCGCCGGCCGTCCCGGCCGCCGGCACGTCCACGGTGAAGGCCGCGGTACGGACCGTCCCGCCGACCTGGAAGTCGAGGTAGAGCCGGTAGCTGCCGGCGGTGGGGAAGGTGGTGCCGAACCGGACCTCCGGCCCGCCCGGCCGCCCGGCCCGCGCCTCCTGCGTCGGGTGGGTGTGCAGGTACGCCAGGTCGCCGGCCCGCAGCGACACCAGGTGCCCGTACGCGCCCAGGTAGGGCTGGAGCGTGTCGACCGGGACGCCGCCCCGGCGGACGGTGAAGGCCAGCTCGGTCTCGCGGCCCGCGGCCGGCGTGCCGGCCAGCGACACCTGGTAGCCGTCCACCTCGGCGGTGACCGCGGGCGCCGGCAGCGCCGCCGGCGCGTACGCCCCGGCGACGGCCACGTCGGTGCCCAGGGTCAGCCCCTCGCCGCCGGCCGGGACGAAGTCGGCGAAGACCCGGTAGGTCCCGGCCGCGGCCAGGTCCAGCGGCACGCTCCACCGGCCGTCGGCCGCCAGCACCGGGTGCACGTGCTGGAACGCGGCCAGGTCACGGCGTACGACGACGAGGTGCAGGTCCTTCTCGTGGCTGCGCTCGTAGTCGGTGACCGGCCGGCCGTCCGGCCCGGTCACGGTGAACCGGAACGGCACGGCCCGGCCGGCCGGCAGCGTGGCCGCGGCGGGGACCAGCGTGTAGCCGTCCTGGGTGACGGTGAGGCCCGGCAGCGTCGCCGCCGCCGGCTTCTCCTCGTGGTCCCCGCCGTGCGCGGCGGCCGGCGCCGGTTCGGCGGCGGCCGGACTGTCCCCCACCGCGGCGCCGATCCCGTACGCCCCGCCGAACGCGACGGCGAGGCCGGCGACGAAACCGCCGAGCCGGACGGCGACCGGCAACTCGCGGCGGGCGGTGCTCATGCCGTGCTGCCGGCCAGCTCGTACCCGGCCTCGTCGACGGCCTCGCGGACCGCCGGCTCGGCCAGCGGGGCGGCGGAGGTGACGGTGACCGCGGACGCGCCCTCCGGCACCAGGTCGACCGCGACCTCGCTGACGCCGGGCAGCTTGCCGATCTCCTCGGTCACCGAGCTCACGCAGTGCCCGCAGGTCATGCCGGTGACGGTGTAGGTGGCCGTGGTGCTCATGGTTCTCCTCAGGGACGGGCGCCCGGGCGGGCGCGTACCGGGGTGGGGTCGTACCGCGGGGTGGGGTCAGGACCGGACGAGGCGGGCGATGGCGGCCGAGGCCTCGGCGATCTTCGCGTCGGCCTCCTCGCCCCCGCTCTGCAGCGCCTCGGCGACGCAGTGCTTGAGGTGCTCGTCCAGCAGGGACAGCGCGAACGCCTCCAGCGCCTTGGTGGCCGCCGACACCTGGGTCAGCACGTCGATGCAGTAGGTGTCGCTCTCCACCTGGCGCTGCAGTCCCCGGACCTGCCCCTCGATCCGCCGCAGCCGCTTGAGCTGCGCGTCCTTGGTGGCCGAGTACCCGGGGGTGCCGTGACCCGTGCTGTCCATCGCCATCCTTCACGCTCGGTGTCCCGCGGCCCCAAGGTACCCCCCTAGGGTATGCAACGCAACCGGCGGGCCGGGTGGGCGCGGGCCGTGGGTCAGCGGCGCCGGATGTCGTGCGGCCGGCCCCGGGGGCCGCGCCGCGGCGGCCGCTCGCCGCTGAGGAAGGCCAGCCGGACGACCCGGTAGCGGTGCGGGCGGTACGGCTCCAGCAGCTCCAGCATCCGGGCGTCGTCGGCCCGCGGCTCCCGGGCCAGCACCCAGGCGACGAGGGACGGGATCCCGTCGTCGCCGAGGATCACCTCGTCGGGGGCGCCCCAGGTGTGGGTGGCCAGGCAGCCGGCCGTCCACGGCCCGATGCCCCGGACGTCCCGCAGCGCGGACAGGGCCGGCTCGGCGCCGCCGTCGACGAGGTGCTGGAGCCGGTGCACGGCCACGGCGGCGCGCAGCAGCGTGTCCGCGCGCTGCCGCTCGATCCCGCACCGGTGCAGGTCGTGGTACGCCAGCCGCGCCACCGTCGCGGGCGCGGGCGGGGCCAGCAGCCCGGGCAGCCCGGGGACCGGCGTGCCGAGGGCGGCGACGAGACGGTGCCACTGGGCCGCGGCGTCGGTGCGGCTCACCCGCTGCTGCACCACGAACCAGGCCAGGTCGTGCCACAGCGTGCCCGTACGCGCGATGCGGTCGCCGCGGTGCCGCCGCCACAGGTCCCGCACCGGCCGGGCGACGGGCTCGAACCCGGTCACGTCGTCGTGCCGGCCGAGCAGCCCGGGGGCGCGGTCGGTCAGCCACCGCCCGCCCGGCCCGTACCCGACGATCCCGACCTCGGGTCCGTCGTCCCAGGTCAGCGCGATGCCACCGGGGCCCTCCGGCGTGCTCGTCGCCCGCTCGAACCGGCCCGGCGCGAGCCGGACCGTCGGGTCCCGGGGCAGGACGGCGAGCTGCCCGAGAGTGCTGCCGAGGTCCACGTCCCCACGCGGGGCCGACAGCACGGCCGGGCCTCAGCCGATGCCGTGCAGCACGAGGTCGACGGCGGCCGCCAGGACCTCGTCGGTCGGCGGGGCCCCGTGCAGCAGCGCCGCGTCCAGGACCAGGCCGCAGAGCATCACCGTCGCCGCCTCCAGCCTCGCCCCGGACAGCACGGTGCCGAGCCGCTCCCGCATCGGGCGCTCGCCGTCGGCGACGAAGGCGGTCCGCACGTCGACCAGCTCCGGGACCGACGGCGCCCGTTCGGCGAGGACGGCGAGCACCCGGTCGAGGCGGTGCTCCAGCATCCCCTGCCGGAACGAGACCAGCTCGCCGATGAGGTCGGTCCGGAGGTCGCCGGTGGCCTCGTGGTGCGGCATGTCCCCGAACCGGGCCAGCGCGTCCCGGACCAGGTCGGCGCGCTCCGGCCAGTGCGCGTAGACGGTCGCCTTGGAGTAGCCGGCGGCGCGGGCGACGCGGGGCTGGGTGACCGCGTCCCAGCCGTCCGCCACCAGGATCTCGATGGCGGTGCGGAGCACGTCGTTGCGGGTCCGCAGCACCCTCGGGTCCACGGGCTCCTGGCCGTCCATCCTCCGGTCCCCGCCTCTCGAGTTGCTGTTGAACGATGCGTTCAATACCGTCCTCGCAGTCTAACAAGGCCCCGGCATCGCCGGTCGGCCCGCTGCCGCCCTGACCCGAGCGGAGTCCCGTGAGCATGCCCACGACCGCCGATCCGCGACGCTGGGCGGCCCTCGCCGTCCTGCTGCTCGTCCAATTCATGATCATCCTGGACGTCTCGGTGGTGAACATCGCGCTGCCGGCGATCCAGCGGGACCTGGGCTTCACCCGGACCGGTCTCACCTGGGTCGTGGACAGCTACGTGCTGATGGCGGGCGGCCTGCTGCTGCTCGGCGGCCGGCTCGGCGACGTGTTCGGGCGCCGGCGCCTGTTCCTCGCCGGCGTCACTGTCTTCGGCGTCGCCTCGCTCGGCTGCGGCCTGGCGCAGGACCCGGGGACCCTGGTCGCCGCGCGCTTCGCGCAGGGCATCGGCGAGGCACTCGCGGCGCCGGCGGCGTTCGGGCTGATCGCCCTGCTGTTCACCGACCCGGCCGAGCGGGTCAAGGCCATCGGCCTCTTCGGCGGCATCGCCGGCATCGCCGGAACGAGCGGGCCGATCGTCTCCGGCGCGCTGGTCGAGTACGCCACCTGGCGCTGGATCTTCCTGATCAACATCCCGATCGCGATCGTCGCCGTCGCGGTCGTGCCGCGGCTGGTCAGCGGGCGGCTCGGCCGGGACCGGGCCGGCAGCCGCGGGCTCGACCTGCGCGGCGCGCTGCTCAGCACCGCCGGCCTGACCGGCCTGGTCTACGGCCTGATCGAGGCGGCGAGCCATCCCTGGGGCTCGGCGCGGGTCCTGCTGCCACTGGTCGCCGGCGCCGTGCTCGTCCCGGCGTTCGTCCTCTCGCAGCGGACCGCCGCGCACCCGCTGATGCCGCTGCGCTTCCTCGCCGACCGCACGCGGCTGGCGGCCAACGTGGTGACGCTGCTCTTCTACACGGTGTTCTTCAGCCAGTTCTTCATCACCACGCTCTACCTCCAGGACGTGCTCGGCTTCGGCCCGCTGCGCACCGGCCTCGGCTTCCTCCCGTTCGGCATCGCCGTCGGCGCGGCGCTCGGGCTGGCCACCACCGTCATCCCGCGGACCGGCCTGCGCCCGGTGCTGGTGACCGGCCTGCTGCTGAGCGCGGCCGGCGCGTTCGCCTTCACCCGCATAACCGCCGACGGGTCGTACACCGGCCAGGTCCTGCCGGCCAGCCTGCTGCTCGCCGTCGGAGCCGGGCTGTGTCTGCCGTCCCTGGGCAACGGGGCGGTGCACGGCGTCACCGACCGCGACGCCGGGCTGGCCTCCGGCCTGCAGCAGGCCCTCCAGCAGATCGGTGCGGCGATCGGGCTGGCGGTGCTGACCACCCTCGCGCTGCGCCGGGCCGCGACCGCCGTCACCGGCGGGGCGGACCCGGCCACGGCCATCACCGACGGGTACGTGCTCGCGCTGCGGGTGGGCGCGGTGGTCCTGCTGGCCGCCGCCGCCGTCGCCGCGGCCCTGCTCCGCCGGCCGTCCCCGCAGCCGCCGGACCCGTCGGCCCGGGCGCTGCCGGCCGGGACCCGCCGACTCAGCGGGGACGCGGCCTAGTTGCCGTGCCCGTCGTCCGGCCCGTTCCCGCCGCCGTCACCGCCGCCGCCACCGTCACCGCCGCCATCGTCGCCACCGCCGCCGTCGTCCTTGCCCTTCTTCTCCTCGTCCTTCTTGTCGTCCTTCTTGCCCTTGTCCGCGCCCTCCTCCGGGCCGGACTCCGGAGGCGTGGACGGGGGCGCCGGAACGGAGGTGGGCGCCGGCGTGGCCGTGGGCCCGCGGGTGGCGGTGGCTGCCGGGGTGGGAGTCGGGCCGGCCCCGGCGGGCAGGTCGGCGGCCAGCCGGGCGGCGGCGGCGAGGATCTGGTCCGCCTGGTCGGCGGTGATCCGGCCGGCCTCCCGCGCGTCGACGGTCTCCCGGACCAGCGCGTTGAGCGCGCTCCGGGCGGCCCCGTACTGGCGGTCGACCAGGGCGCTGTCGACGCGGGACAGCTGCGAGCGCAGACCCGGTACGGCCTCACCCGGTGCGGGCGCGCCCCCGCACCCCACGACGACCGCGAGCACCCCCGCGACGAGACCCGCCCGCCACCACGGCCCGATGGTCATCCGTTCACCGCCTCGTGCAGGTCACGCAGGTCCTCGCTGATCTCGGCCGGCAGGTTGGGCGGGATCCGCGGTTCGGCCGGCGCCCCGTCCCGGTTCGCCAGCAGCACCAGCCCGATCACCAGCAGCACGACGGCCGCCAGCACCACCCCGGCGACCACGAACGGACGCCGCGCCGCCCGGTGCCGGAGTGCCGGCGGCCCGGCCGCGGGCGGCGTGGGCAGCATCCTGGTCGCGGGGTGCGCCGCCGGCGGGCCGGCCGGGAGCCGGACGGTGGCGGTCCCGTCCCCGTCCCCCACCGCCCTGAGGACGGCCGCGACCTCGGCCAGGGCCGGCCGGTCCTCCGGCCGCAGCGAGACCATCCGCCGCAGGACCGCCGAGAACCCGGCCGGGAGCCCCGCGGGGATCACCGGTGGCGTGCTCAGCCGGGCGGCCGCGGTCTCGATCCCGCCGCCCGGGTACGCCGGTCGGCCGGTCAGCGCCTCGATGAGGACGAGCCCGAGGGAGTAGACGTCGAGCGCGGGGCTGATCGGCCCGCCGCGCAACTGCTCCGGCGCCAGGTAGGCCGCGGTGCCGATCACCGAGCCGGCGGCGGTGAGCGCGGCCGCGTTCTCGGTCAGCTTGGCGATGCCGAAGTCGGCGAGCAGCACCCGCCCGTCGGTGCTGAGCAGGACGTTGGCCGGCTTGACGTCCCGGTGCACGATCCCCCGGGAGTGCACGTACGCGAGCGCGTCCGCCACCTGCGCGCCGATGGTCGCCACCCGGCCGGCGTCCAGCCCGTCGGGACGGCACGCGTCGGCCAGGGTCGGCCCCTCCACCAGCTCCATCACCAGGTAGAGCCGCTGCCCGTCGGTGCCCGCGTCCAGGACCGTCACCAGCCCCGGATGGCTCAGCCCGGCCAGGGTGCGCGCCTCCGCGACGAACCGCTCCCGAGCACCCGGGTCGGCCGTGACGTCCCGCAGGATCTTGACCGCGACGGCCCGCTCCAGCACCAGGTCCCGACCCCGGTAGACGTCCGCCATCCCGCCGTGCCCGACCGCGTGCTCGATCTCGTACCGGTCCGAGACCGCGGCGATGCCAGGCACCGGCGCCGATCGATCGGGAGGGCTCACGGGCTGTCCTTACCCCTCCGCACCCCGGCTCTCCCCACGGACGAACTCGAAGACCGCCGCACGCCGCACACCGGGTCCGCCCGGATCGCCATGAACGACGTCACAAGGTTGGTCACAGGCCGTCCTATCGCGTGGTCCTGCCGTACCCGACATCCAGGACACCGCACGACAAGGAAGGGCAACCGTGAGTGGCGACCGGAGCGCGAGGCACCCCGTACGAACCTGTGCCCGATATCGCCGCGACGGATCCCGCTGCCGGAACGAGGCGTCCCACGTCGACGGGTGGTGTCGACAGCCCGGCTGTGACGGGTTCATCCGCTCGCGTGCGGAGATCGCCCCGGAAAGCATCGGAGCGCCGATCGGAACGAGCCGGCACATCCAGGAGACCGGCGGGACACCACTACCGGCCGACGTGTCGGACGCCCGCAGTGTCCGGGTGAGCCAGCGCGCTCTGGACTCCTTCCGGTTCCACCACGGCGGGGACGAGGCGGTCGCGCGCGAATCGCTTCGCGCGATGCTCGACGAATTCCTGGTCCTGTCCGCGCGGTCCGGCGACGATTCGTACGTCGTGC
>CADCTP010000140.1 GCA_902805565.1 uncultured Mycobacteriales bacterium | reverse complement strand
GGGTGGGCGCGGTGGGCGGGCCGAGCGGGGTGGGCGGGCCGAGCGCGGTGGGCGGCCGGAGCGGGACCCCGCCGAGGCCGGCCTCGGCCACGATCCGGTCCCACACCGGCTCGGGCGCCGGGGCGTCGGAGCGGTCCTCGACGGTCTCCCGGGCCAGCCGTACGGTCTGCCGCAGGGCCTCGAACTCGGCCCGACAGGCCGGGCAGGAGTAGAGGTGGTCGGTCACCGCCGGGCCGTCCTCGCCCCGCGGCGGCTCACCGAGGGCGAGGAGCGTCAGCTGATCTGGATCCGAGTGCTGCACCGTCCACCTCCCATCTGGTCCGCAACCGGGCGAGCCCCCGTCTGAGGTGGCTCTTGACCGTCCCGAGGGGCAGGCCGGTGACCCCGGCGATCTGCCCGTGGGTGAGGTCGTCGAAGAACGCGAGCTCGAGCACCCGGCGCTGCTCGTCGGTGAGCCGGCGCAGCTCGTCCAGGATGACGAGCCGGTCCACCACCCGCTCCGGCGCGAGGTCGTCGGGCAGGTCGGCCCCGGGCTGCCGGAACACCGACGCGAGCAGGGTCTGCTCCCGGCGCAGCGCCCGCAGCCGGTCGACGGCCTGGCGGCGGGCGATGCCCAGCAGCCAGCCGGCCAGCGTCCCGCGGTCGGGGTCGTACGTCTGCCGGCCCCGCCACGCGGCCACGAAGGTCGCCTGGGTGACGTCCTCCGCGTCGTGGTGGGTCGGCAGGCAGGCCATCCCGACCCGGTGGACGAGGCCGCCGTAGCGGTCGTACAGCTCCCGCAGGACGGTCTCGTCACCGCCCCGGAACCGATCGGCGAGGAGCCGGTCGACCGCGGCGGCGCGGTCGTCCGGCTCGGTCGCCGAGGTCACCGCGCGGCCTCCGGCACCGCCGTCACGGCAATGTTGTCCTGGTAGGACCGGATGTCCTCGCGGAAGCCGCCGCCGCAGGTGACCAGGGTCAGCCGGGGCGCCCCGCCCCGGGAGAAGATCCGGTCCAGCGGGACCTCCGACTTCGGCCACTCCTCCCGGGAGACCACCCGGTAGCGCCAGGAGCGGCCGTCCTCGCCGCGGACCACGACCGGGTCGCCCGGCCGCAGCTCGCGCAGCCGGAAGAACGCGCCCTGGCCCTGCTCGGCCGAGTCCACGTGTCCACTCAGGACGGTGGAGCCGGCCGGGTCGCCGGGCCGCGGGCCGTACCGGTACCACCCGACCTGGGCGACGTTCTCGGGGATCTCGAGGTCGCCGGCCCGGTCGACGCCGACCGGCCGGATCTCCGAGCGGACGTCCAGCGAGGGCAGCTCGACGCGGACCGGTGCGGCGAGCGTGGAGCCCGCCGCACCGACCCGGCCGTCCCGGGTCGGCACGGCGGGCGCCGCGGGGGCGGCCGCCGGGGAGGAGCCGGTGCGGGCGGCGGGCGGCGTGGGCACCGGTGTCCCGCTGGCCAGTGCCTCCGCCGCCTCCGCCCCCACCGTCCCCGACGGCCGCGTGAGGAACCAGCCGACCGGCGCGGCGATGGCGACGAGCACCCCGAGGACCGTGAGCAGCACCCAGGTCGTGGGTCGACGTGTCATCTGAATTTCCGTCCTCCGCGCCGGTCGGGTCGTCGTCGGGTGCTAGCGCCGGGTGGCGACGAGCCGGGCGGCGCCGCCGAGGGCGGTCACCAGACCCAGACCCGCCAGGATCGGCACCCAGGTCGGCATGCCGTCGTCCTCGGCGAGGCCACCGGAACCGGCCGGGACGCCGCCCGGCGAGGAGTGCAGGCCGTCGATGGTCTGCACGACCAGGCCCAGGGAGTCCTGCTCGGCCGAGCCGATCGCGTACACGATCGTCGCGGTGCCCTCCTTGAGGTTCACGTCGGCCGGGCCGATCGCGACCGTGCTGGTGCCCGCGAGCACGACGTCCGCGCTCACCGAGGCGGCCGGGAGGTTCAGCACCTCCTGGTTGGGGTTGGTGAGACCCTGGATCACCGGGGTGCCACCGGCCCGCACGTCCACGGCCGGGGCGGCCGCGGTGTGCCGGACGATCAGGCGGGCCTGACCGGGCGCCAGCTGGGACACGTCGTTGACGAACGGCGTGATCGCCGGCTGGCCGGCGGCGGTGAGGTGCGCGGCCAGGGTGACGTTCGCCCCGGCCGGGACCTCGGCGGTGGCCTGGACCACCGGGTTGCCGGTGCCGGCGGTGTTCGCCGCCGGGAAGATCTTGACCTCGTACGAGCCGGCCGGGAGCGAGAGGGGACCCGCCACCGTCTCCGGCGCGAAGTCGCGCAGGGTGAGGTCGCCGTTGACGAACACGTTGACGGGGGTGTCCGGGATGCCGTGCACGACGGTCACCGACGCGTTGTCGGCGGCCCCCGCCACACCGCTGGTCCCGAACATCGTCAAGCCCGCGGCGATGCCGAGCACCGCTGCAGCGGCAATGCGCTTCATCCGTCCTCCTGAGACTGGGTGGGTCTGTCACGGGTCTCTACGACCGCCACGGCACGGGCGGATGCACCTGGACGCGGATCTTTCCGCCGGCCGCGCGCGGCCGGCGACGCGGAAGTGATTGCCACGACACACCAGGTGGGTACGCTGGCCGACGAGGTTGAGCCATCAGCCTGGACGCAGGTGACCCGCGCCGCCGTCGATGCGGGCCACCCGTGCTGACTTGGGGCCCTTGTGAGCAAGCTCCTGGTGTCATGACCGTCGACCACTCCGCCGTCGGGATCGCCTCCCTCTACCAGGACCTGGGCCGCGCGCTCTCGACGCACGGGAGCCGGCTGGACGCGGTCGCCGCGATCTCCCGGCTCGCGGTCAGCCGCGTCCCGGGGACGGAGTGGGCGTCGATCAGCGAGGGCCGCAACGGCTCGTTCGCGACGAGCGCCGCCACCCACCAGGAGGCCCGCGAGGTCGACCGCATCCAGTACGAGCTGGGCACGGGTCCGTGCGTGGACGCGATCCTGCAGGACACCGTCTTCCGCACCGACGACCTGCGGACCGACGACCGCTGGCCGGACTTCGCCCGGCGGGTGGTCGAGACCAGCCCGGCCCGCAGCATGCTGTCCTTCCGGCTCTTCCTGGAGGACGACGACCGGATCGCCGGCCTGAACCTCTACTCCACCGCGACGGAGGCGTTCGACGGCCACTCGGAGCTGATCGGGACGCTGATGGCGACCCACGGGGCGCTCGCCGTCCAGGCCGCCGCCGCCCGCGAGCACGTCGCCCAGCTGGAGCGGGCGCTGCTGACCAGCCGGGACATCGGCACGGCCATGGGTGTCCTCATGGCCAGGTACAAGATCACCCGCAGCCAGGCCTTCGACCTGCTCCGGGTGGCCAGCCAGAACACCAACCGGAAGCTGGCCGAGATCGCCGCCGAGGTCGCCGACACCGGCGCCCTGGAGCTGCCCACGACGGCACGCCGGCCGCGCCGGCGGGCCACGCCCGGCAGCCTCTGACCGACCCGGACCCGATCCCGACCCCGGGTCCGGCCGGGCCCGGCCCGCCCGGGTCAGGCCAGGGCGGGTCAGGCCAGGGCGGGTCGGGCCAGGGCGGTGGCCACCCGGTCCAGGGCCTCGACCAGCACCGGCCGGGGCAGCGCGAAGTTGAGCCGGAAACGGCCCGGCGCCGCGCAGTCCTCCCCGCCGGTGACCGCCACCCCGGCCGCCCGCAGCAGGTACGGCGCCAGCCCGACCCGCGGGCGGGCGTCGTACCAGGCCAGGTAGGTGCCCTCCGGCGGAACGTGGCCGACCCCGGGCAGCCCGGCGGCCAGCGCGCGGTTGCCGGCCAGGTAGTCCAGCACCTCGGCCAGCCACGGCCCGCCCCCGGTGTACGCCGCGGCGGCCGCGACGACGCCGAGGGTGGACGCGCCCCGGGTGGCGAAGTGGCTCAGCCCGTCCCAGCGCTCCCGGTCCGCCGGGTCGGTCAGCAGCACCTGCGCGCAGGCCAGCCCGGCCAGGTTCCACGCCTTGGCCGCGGACATCGCGGTGACGCTGTGCCGGGCCGCGGCCGGGCCGACCGACGCGTACGGCACGTGCCGGTGCGGCGCGTAGACCAGCGGGGCGTGGATCTCGTCGGCGAACACCCGGCCGCCGGTCCGCTCGACCAGCGCGGCCACCCGGAGCAGCTCCTCGCGGGTGTGCACCCGGCCCAGGGGGTTGTGCGGGTTGCACAGCAGCAGCAGCCCGCCGGCCGGCGCCAGCGCGGCCTCCACCGCCGGCTCGTCCAGCACCCACCGGCCGCCGGCCAGCCGCATCGGCACCTCGACCACCCGGCGGCCGTGCAGCCGGGGCAGCGCCAGGAACGGCGGGTACGCCGGCGTGGGCACCACCACCGGCGTGCCCGGCTCCAGCAGGGCGTCGAGCACCACCTCCAGCCCGCGCAGCACGTCCGGCACCACCCGGACCGCATCGGCCGGCAGCGCCCAGCCGTACGCGGTGTCCAGCCAGGACGCGCAGGCCTCCCGGAGCCGGTCGACCGGCGGGCCGGGCAGGTAGCCCAGCGGGCCGTCGTCGACCGCGCGGTGCAGGGCCGCGGCGACCGCGGGCGGCACCCCGAAGTCCATCTCCGCGACCCAGGCCCCGAGGGCGTCGGGGTGGGCGGTCCACTTCAGCGACCCGCCCGCCCGCAGCCGCCGCACCCCGACCTCGTCCCAGGACGCCATCCGGACTCCTCCCGCCGCCGGGTGGGGCGCGTCCAGCCTAGGACAGGACCCGCCCCCGGGCGGGGCTCAGGCCGGGGTCAGCTGCCGCTCCGGCAGGCCCGGCTCGGCGCCGGCCGGGGCGACCGGGGACGGCTCGACCCGCAGCACCCGGGCCAGCCAGGCCGGCAGCCACCAGTTCCACCGGCCGAACAGGCTGACCAGCGCGGGCACCAGCAGGGCCCGGACCAGCGTGGCGTCGATGAGGATGCCGACGCCGAGCGCGGTGCCCAGCACCTTGATGTCGGTGCCCGGCGAGGAGGCCAGCGCGGCGAAGGAGAAGAACAGGATCAACGCGGCCGAGGTGACCAGCCGGCCGGTCCGGCCCAGCCCGGTGACCACGGCCTGCGAGGTCGAGCCGGTCGCGTCGTACTCCTCCCGCATCCGGGCCAGGATGAAGACCTCGTAGTCCATCGACAGCCCGAACAGGAACGCGAAGATGATCACCGGCAGCCAGAAGGTGATCGCCCCGGTCTCCGACACCCCGAAGACCGCGTTCGACCCGTTGCCCTCCTGCCAGAAGAACACCACCGCGCCGAACACCGCGGCCAGCGAGATCAGGTTCAGGATCACCGCCTTGATCGGCAGCAGCAGCGACCGGAACGTCCGCACCAGCAGCAGGAACGTGATCACCGCGATGAGGGCCAGCACGTACGGGAAGTTGTCGTAGACGGCGCGGAAGTAGTCCTGCACCACCGCCCCGGTCCCGGCCACACCGACGCTGCCCGGGGTCGCCTGCTCCACCGCCGCGCGGACCGCGTCGACCACCTCGTTGCTGGCGCTGTCCACCGTCTCCCGGTCGGGCAGCACGTCGACGACCGTGATGCCGTCGCGGCTGCCGCCGTTCACCGCGGTCCGCACCCCCGGCACGCCCTGGGCCGCCGCGATCGCCGCCGGGGCGTCGGCGTCCGGCACCAGCAGCTCGATCGGGGTCAGCACGCCGTCGCCGACGCCGCCGTCGTCCAGCCGCTGCAGGGTCTCGTACGCCGGGCCGTTGCTGGCCAGCGAGTCGGTCCCGGCCTGGCCGATCTTCAGGTTGAACACCGGCGCGATGACCAGGCCGAGCACCACCAGCGCCGCGCCGGCCGCGAGCCAGCGCCGCCGCACGATGAGCCGGGCCCAGGCCGACCAGCCGCGGGCCGCGGTCGCGTCCTGCCGGATCCGCGGCCAGTCCACCCGGGGGCCGATCTTCGACAGCATGGCCGGCACCAGGGTGAGCACGACCGCCACGCTGACCAGCGGGATCAGCATGCCGCCGAGGCCCATGCTGCGCAGGAACGGCACCGGCACCACCAGCAGGGCCAGCAGGCTGATCGCCACGGTGACCCCGGAGGCGAGGACGGCGTGCCCGGCCGTCTTCACCGCGCGGACGACGGCCTCGTCGTTGTCGTACCCGTGGGCGCGCTCCTCCCGCCACCGCGACACCAGCAGCAGCGAGTAGTCGATGGCGACGCCCAGGCCGATCAGCGAGATGAGGAACTGCACGACGAAGCTCACGTCGGTCAGGTAGGTCAGCCCCAGCACCAGCAGGAACGTGGTGAGGATCGACACCGCGGCGATGACCAGCGGCACGAACGCGAGGAACGACGCGTACACGAACAGCAGCACCGCCAGCGCCCCGGTGGCGCCGAGCAGCGTCTCCACCAGCACGCTCGGGCCCTCGGTCTCGCCCCCGGCGGCCAGCAGGTTGTACGACGTCAGCCCGGCCTCCAGCCCGGCCCGCTCCGCCGCCGCCTCCAGCACCGGCTCCAGCCGGGTCTCCACCCCGGGCCCGAAGCCCTCCGGCAGCGGACCCTGCACCAGCGCGAACGTGCTGCGCCCGTCGTCGGTGACGAACCGGTCGTCGCCCGTGCTGGCGAGGTCGACCACCCGCAGGCCGGGGACCTGGGTGCGGACCGCGTCGAAGACGCCGGCGATCTCGGCCGCCCGCTGCTGCACCGTGGACCCGGCCGGCACGGTGACCACCGGGATCAAGGTGTCGGCGCTGGTGCTGCCGAAGGTCTCGATCAGCTGCGTCTCCGCCTCGTACCCGGGCTGCCCCGGCAGCGAGAAGTCGAAGCTGAGCCGGTCGGTCGCGGGTCCGGCCGCGGCTCCCCCGGCGATGAGCAGGACCAACCAGGCAAGTCCGACGAGCAGTCGGTGCCGCAGCACGAAACGGGCGAGTTTCTCCACGGTCCTGCACCGTAGTCCTGCCGGTCCCGGCCCGCCGCCCGGTATCCCCGTCCGGCCGTGCGGGAGGCTGGCGGCCGGACGGTCCCGACGAGGAGGCACGGATGGCGCGCAGGGCAGTGGTGGCCGCGGCGGCGGCGCTGGCGATGACCGGGCTGACCGCGGCCGGGTGCCAGGAGCGGGTCTGCAGGCAGGGCGAGCACGCGGTCCGCTCGGTGGAGGCGCCGGACACCGGGCGGACGTGCGTCAAGGACGGCGAGGCCCCGCCGCCCGGGTACGAGGAGTTCCCGCCGGGTGAGGCGCCGGTGTACGTCGACTGAGCCCCGCGCGCTCCGCGCCGGGGCGGGGCCGGACCGGGCCGGACCGGGCCGGACCGGACCGGACCGGGCCGGGCCGGCGCGGGACGGCCCGGGTGGCAGCGGCCCGGACGGCAG
>CADCTP010000139.1 GCA_902805565.1 uncultured Mycobacteriales bacterium | reverse complement strand
CCGGCCAGGTGCGCCAGCCGCAGCAGCTCGGCCGGCCGCCACGCCGGCCCGCCGGGCCGGCCGACCAGTACGGCGCGGTCCGGGTCGCCGAGCGGCTCGGCCGCCAGCTCGGTGCCCAGGGCGCCCCAGTCCGGCGGCACCCAGCGGGCCGTCGGGTCCAGGACCTGGGCCCGGGCCAGCGGCAGCCACGGCAGGTCCACGTCGTCCACGTCGGGTGCGGCCGGCGACGCGGCCTCGACCAGCGGCCCGCGCTCGTCGTACCGCACGACGACGGCCCAGCCCGCCCGGAAGATCCGCGGCGCCCCGGAGACGAGCAGCTCCGCCGCGCGGTCGGGCGAGCTGGCCAGCGCCTCCAGCAGCTCCAGCTCGCGGTGCGCCTCGCCGGACCCGGCGTAGTAGCGCTGGATGGACTCGACCGTCACCCCGGGCACCGAGACCGCGGCGCTGACCAGGGTGTCGGCGAGCTTGCCCGGCGGCAGCTCGACGATCAGGTCGTCGACCGCCACCCCGGCGGAACGCTCGACCACGTCCACGCTGAGGATGTCCGCGCCGACCCCGCCGAGCGCCGTCGCGACGGCCCCGAGCGTGCCGGGGCGGTCCGGCAGCAGCACGCGCAGCAGGTAGGACACGCCGGGTCACCTCCGGCGCTCAGCCTGCCGCACCGATGTGTACGGCGTGTTACCCCCGTGCGCGTGCTCCCGTGTCCCCAAGAGGCGGCGAGGTACCCGCTGGGTGTCCGCCGAACCACACAGTCGTGACCAGACCGTGCTCTCAACCACTTCGGCGCGTGGTCGGGCGGCGCTACTGTGTCGCCATCAACCCCGGCCGAGCCGGGCCCGTCGGTGATCCCGAGAGCATGGAGCCCACCTATGCCAGGTACGAAGGCGAGGAGGACGCTCGTCCTCGCTGTGGTCGCGGCCGTCTCGGTCGCGCTCTCCGGCTGCGCGAACAGTGATCGTGAAGACACCGGCGGGGGTGACGGCAACGCGGCCAGCAGCAAGGACACGCTGGTCTTCGGCGCGGCCGGCGAGCCCAAACTGTTCGACCCGGCCTTCGCCTCCGACGGGGAGACCTTCCGCGTCCTCAAGCAGATCTACGAGGGCCTGGTCAAGACCAAGCAGGGCAGCGCGGAGATCGAGCCGGCGCTGGCGACCAAGTGGGAGCCCAGCCCGGACGGCAAGAAGTGGACCTTCACGCTGCGTGAGGGCGTGAAGTTCAGCGACGGCACCGAGTTCAACGCCGAGGCCGTCTGCTTCAACTTCAACCGCTGGTACAACTTCTCCGGCGCGCTGCAGAGCCCGGACGTCTCGGCGTACTGGCAGGACACCTTCGGCGGCTTCGCCAAGAACGAGAGCCCCGACCTGCCGACCAGCCTCTTCAAGTCCTGCTCCACCACCGGCGCGAACACCGTGGCGATCGAGCTGGCCAGCCCGACCGGCCGGTTCCCGGCGGCGCTCGCGCTGCCGGCGTTCGCGATGCAGAGCCCGGCGGCGCTGCAGAAGTACGAGGCCGACAAGGTCACCGCCTCCGGCGACACCTTCGAGTACCCGTCCTACGCGACCGAGCACCCGACCGGCACCGGGCCGTACAAGCTGGACTCGCGCGACACGGCCAGCAAGACGGTCACGCTCGTCCGCAACGACGACTACTGGGGCGACAAGGCGAAGATCGCCAAGATCGTCTTCAAGGTCATCCCGGACAACAACGCGCGCAAGCAGGAGCTGCAGGCCGGCACGATCGACGGCTACGACCTGGTCGCCCCGGGTGACATCGAGTCGCTGAAGGGCGCGGGCGAGCAGATCCTCGACCGCCCGCCGTTCAACATTCTCTACGTCGGCATCAACCAGAAGAACCCGGCGCTGGCCAAGCTGAAGGTCCGGCAGGCGCTGGCCCACGCGATCAACCGCGAGGCCCTGGTGAGGTCGAAGTTCCCGCCGGCGGCCCAGGTGGCGAAGCAGTTCATGCCGCCGGAGGTCGGCGGGTACGCCGACGACGTCACCGAGTACCCGTACGACCCGGCCAAGGCCAAGCAGCTGCTTGCCGAGGCGGGCGAGGCGGACCTGTCGCTGAAGTTCTACTGGCCGACCGAGGTCAGCCGGCCGTACATGCCGAACCCGAAGGAGGTCTTCGAGGTCGTCTCGGCGGACCTGCAGAAGGTCGGCATCAAGATCACGCCGGTGGCCAAGGTCTGGAACTCGGGCTACCTGACCGACGTGAGCAGCGGGCGGGCCGACATCCACCTGCTCGGCTGGACCGGCGACTACAACGACGCCTACAACTTCAACGGCACGTTCTTCGGCCGGGTGAAGCCGGAGTTCGGGTTCAACAACCCGGCGATCTTCGCGGCCATCGCCAAGGCCGACGCGATCCCGGACGCGGCCCAGCGGGCCGACGCGTACAAGGCGGTCAACCGGCAGATCGTGGACTTCCTGCCGGCCGTGCCGATCGCGCACTCGCCGCCGTCGCTGGCCGCGCAGTCCGAGGTGAAGGACCTGTTCCCGAGCCCGGTCCAGAACGAGGAGTTCTCGCTCGTCTACACCGAGGGCACGTAGGCACCACTAGATGCTGCGCTTCGTCGTCAGGCGTCTGCTGCAGCTGATCCCGATCCTGTTCGGGTTGTCCATCCTGCTGTTCGCGTGGTTGCGTCTCCTCCCGGGAGGGCCGGCAGCGGCCCTCCTGGGGGAGCGCGCCACGCCGGAGCGGGTGGCGGCGATCAACCGGACGTACGGTCTGGACCAGCCGCTCTTCGTGCAGTATTGGCGCTATCTCCAGCGGGTCGCCCAGTTCGACTTCGGCGACTCCACCCAGACCGGCCGGCCGGTCACCCAGGTGATCATCGACCAGTTCCCGGGCACCATCGAGCTCACCATCGCGGCGTTGATCTTCGCGGTCGGCGTCGGCATCCCGCTGGGCTACTTCGCGGCCCGGCGGCAGGGCACCATCCTGGACAACCTGGCCGTGGTGGGCTCGCTGGTCGGCGTGACCATCCCGGTGTTCTTCCTGGCGTTCCTGCTGAAGTACTTCTTCGCGGTCGAGCTGGGCTGGCTGCCGCCGTCCGGCCGGCAGGACGTCCGGATCGACGCCACTCACATCACCAACTTCTTCGTCCTCGACGGGTTGCTGACCCGAGAGTTCGACGCGGCGTTCGACGCGGTGAAACACCTGATCCTGCCGGGCATCGCGCTCGGCACGATCCCACTGGCGATCATCGTGCGGATCACCCGGGCCGCGGTCCTGGACGTGGTGAACGAGGACTACGTGCGTACGGCCGAGGCCAAGGGCCTGACCACCTCGGTGATCCGGCGCCGGCACGTGCTGCGCAACGCGATGCTGCCGGTCGTCACCACGATCGGCCTGCAGTTGGGCCTGCTGCTGTCCGGGGCGATCCTCACCGAGCGGGTGTTCGCCTTCCCCGGCATCGGCTCGGAGATCGTCAGCGCGATCACGAACAAGGACTACGCCATCCTGCAGGGCGTGATCCTGCTGGTCGCGGTGCTGTACGTGCTGATCAACCTGGTCGTCGACCTGCTGTACGGCGTCCTCGACCCGAGGGTGAGGGTCCGATGACGACCGCGACCCAGGTCGACGCCGCGGGCGGCGTCTTCTCCGGTGACGAGTCCGGCGGCGGCCGGTGGTCCGAGGCGTTCCGCCGGCTGCGCCGCAACCCGGTGGCCATCCTCGGCGCCGTGCTGGTGCTGCTGTTCGTGCTGGTGGCGATCTTCGCGCCCTGGCTGGCCCCGCACGACCCGCAGGAGCAGTTGCTGCTGGGCGAGGTCCGGCCCGGCTTCGTCCCGGGCCCGCGGGAGGGCTTCCCGCTCGGTGTGGACTCCCTCGGCCGGGACGAGCTGTCCCGGCTGCTCTACGGGTCACGCCAGTCGCTGCTGGTCGGCATCGTCTCCACCCTGCTCGGGCTCAGCCTCGGGCTGCTGCTCGGCGGGCTGGCCGGCGCGTTCGGCGGCCGGGTCGACAACGTGCTGATGCGGGTCACCGACCTCATGCTGTCGATCCCCGGCCTGCTGACCGCCATCACCATCACGGTGATCCTCGGCCCGTCGCTGACCTCGGTGATGATCGCCATCGCGATCGTCAACGTGCCGATCTTCGCCCGGCTGCTGCGCGGCTCGATGCTGGCCCAGCGGGACGCCGACTACGTCCTGGCGGCCCGCAGCATCGGCCTGCGGCGGCGCACGATCGTGCTCTCGCACATCGTGCCCAACTCGCTGGGCCCGGTGATCGTGCAGGCCACGCTGACCCTGGCCACCTCGATCATCGACGCCGCCGCGCTGTCGTTCCTGGGGCTGGGCAACCAGGACGGCACCCCGGAGTGGGGGCAGATGCTGGCCGAGGCGCAGGACCTGCTCGGCACCCGGGCCGCGCTGGCGTTCTACCCGTGCATCGCGATCGTCATCGCCGCGCTGGGCTTCACCCTGCTCGGTGAGGCGCTGCGCGAGGCGCTCGACCCGAAGTTCCGCCGGTGACCGCGGGCGGCGCCACGCGGCGCGCGACGAGCAGCCAGGAGCGGCAGCGGTGAGCCTTCTCGAGGTCGAGGATCTCTCGGTCGTCTTCTCCCGGCGCGGGCGGCGGGACGTGCGGGCCGTGGACGGGGTGTCGTTCTCGGTCGACGCCGGGCAGACGCTCGGGGTGGTCGGCGAGTCCGGCTCCGGCAAGTCCGTCACCTCGCTGGCGATCATGGGCCTGCTGCCCCGGCGCGGGGCCGCGGTCGGCGGCGAGGTGACCTTCGGCGGCCGGAAGCTGCTCGGGATGCGCCGGGACGAGCTGCGCGACCTGCGCGGCAAGGAACTGGCCATGATTTTCCAGGACCCGCTGTCCGCGCTGAACCCGGTCGTCCCGATCGGCCGGCAGGTCACCGAGGTGCTCACCCGGCACCGCGGCATGACCGGCACGGACGCCCGCCGGGAGGCGGCCCGGCTGCTGGACCTGGTCGGCATCCCGGACCCGGACCGGCGGCTGCGGGAGTACCCGCACCAGCTCTCCGGCGGGATGCGCCAGCGGGCGCTGATCGCGATGGCGGTGGCCTGCCAGCCGAAGCTGCTCATCGCCGACGAGCCGACCACCGCGCTGGACGTCACCATCCAGGCCCAGATCCTGGAGCTGCTGAAGGAGCTGGTGCGCCAGGAGGGCACCGCGCTGGTGCTGATCACCCACGACCTCGGCGTGGTCGCCGGTCTGTGCGACCGGGTCAACGTCATGTACTCGGGCCGCATCGTCGAGGCGGCCGACCGGCGGACGCTGTTCGTCGACCCGCGCCACCCGTACACGACCGGGCTGCTGGGCTCGATCCCGCGGCTGGACTCGGCGGAGGGCGCTCCGCTGCTGCCCATCCCGGGTTCGCCGACGGACACCCTGCCCTGGTCCTCGGCCTGCGCGTTCGCCCCCCGCTGCGCCCGGAGCCTGGAGGTCTGCACCACCGTGACACCGGACCTGGAGCCCGACGGCCGGCGCGCGCTGCGCTGCCACAACCCCGTCCCGGCCGAGGAGGCCGCGGCCGTGGGCGCGGAGGGCCGGCGTGAGTAGCGTCGTGGACCCGGTCGGCCGGGACGGCTCGGCCGGTCCGGCGGGCCGGGACGACGCGGCCGACCCGGCCGACCGCGGACCGGCCGGCTCGACCGCGGCAGGCTCGACGGCGGCGGGCTCGACGGCGGTCGGCCCGACCGCGGCCGGCGTCGCGGCGGCCGGGGAGCCGGCGGCGCCGCTGCTGTCCGCGCGCGGGCTCGAGGTGCACTTCCCGATCCGCCGCGGCCTGATCCTGGACCGGACGATCGGGCACGTCCGGGCGGTGGACGGCGTCGACCTCGACCTGCCCCGCGGCGGCACGTACGGCCTGGTGGGCGAGTCCGGCTGCGGCAAGTCCACGCTCGGCCGGGCGCTGCTGCGGCTGGTCGAGCCGACCGCCGGCACGGTCACCATGGACGGCGTCGACGTGCTCGCGCTCAAGGGCGAGGCGCTGCGCATGCAGCGCCGCCGGATGCAGATGGTCTTCCAGGACCCGCTGTCCTCGCTGGACCCGCGGCAGAGCGTCGAGTCGATCCTGTCCGAGCCGCTGCAGACGCACCGGGTGGTCAGCGGGTCCGCGGCCCGGGCGACCCGGGTGCGCGAGCTGCTGGACACCGTCGGGCTGCCGGCCAGCGCGGCCGGGCGGTACCCGCACGAGTTCTCCGGCGGCCAGCGGCAGCGCATCGGCATCGCCCGGGCGGTCGCGCTGGAGCCGGCCCTGATCATCGCCGACGAGCCGGTGTCCGCGCTGGACGTCTCGATCCAGGCCCAGATCGTCAACCTGCTGGAGGAGCTGCAGGAGCGGCTCGGCCTGACCTACCTGGTGATCGCGCACGACCTGGCGGTCGTCCGGCACATCAGCGACGTGATCGGCGTGATGTACCTGGGCGTGGTGGTCGAGCAGACCGCGTCCCGGCGGCTCTACACCGAGCCGCTGCACCCGTACACCCGGGCGCTGATGTCGGCGGTGCCGATCCCGGACCCGGACCTGGAGGACAGCCGGCAGCGGATCCTGCTCTCCGGCGACCTGCCGTCCCCGGCCAACCCGCCGTCCGGCTGCCGGTTCCGGACCCGGTGCCCGTGGGTGCAGGAGACCCGGTGCGCCGACGAGGTGCCGCCGCTGCGCGAGGTCCGGCCGGACCACGTCGTCGCCTGCCACTGGGCCGAGCAGATCGACGCCGGCGAGATCCGCCCCCGCGCCGACGCGATCGTCTAGCCCAGCCAGCCGACCGCCGCGTCGCGGACCGCGGCGGGCACCTCGTGCCCGCCGCGGAACTCCTCGTACCGCACCTCGTGGCCGGCCGAGCGCAGTCGCGGCACCAGCCGCCGGCTGCACCGCTCCACCGGCAGCACGGCGTCGGCGGTGCCGTGCGAGACGAACACCGGCACCCGGCCGACCCGCGGCCCGGCGGCCAGGAAGCCGGGGGAGAAGGCGACCACCGCCTCGACCAGGTCGCCGTTGGCGGCGCCCAGGGACAGCGCGTACGAGGCGCCGTCGGAGAAGCCGGCCAGCACGTACCGGTCGGGGCGGACCCGCCAGCGGCCGGACACCGCGGTCACCGCGGCGTCGATGCGGCGTACGTCCGGGCCGTAGCCGCCGAGCACCACGTCCCAGGTCCGGCCGGTGGAGGCCGGGGCGAGCAGCAGCAGGCCGGCCGCGTCGGCCGCCGGCCGCAGCAGCGCCAGCGCGGCGGCGGCGGTGCCGCCCGCGCCGTGCAGCACGACGACCAGCCGGCGCGGCCCGGTGTCGGGCGGGACGTACACGGCCGCGGCGCCG
>CADCTP010000138.1 GCA_902805565.1 uncultured Mycobacteriales bacterium | reverse complement strand
GCGAGCCCGCGGTCCCGCGCCGGGCCGGCCCGGGACCCCGGCCGGCGGAGGGGACGGCCCGCGGGCCGTCCCCTCCGTCCTGCCACCTGCGGTTACCCGCCCTGGAAGCCGGCCAGGCGCAGCGTGAAGGCCCGCACCGACCCGGCGTCGACGCTGGCCTCGTCCGCGACCCGGAACGTCCACGTGCCGTCGCCGGGCCGGTTCGCCAGGTCGGCCAGCGGCGAGTCCGGCCGCCAGGCCCGGCTGTACGGCGCGTCGCCGGCGGTCGCGGCGGAGATCGGCTCGGCCGCCGCGTCGTCGAGGACGGTCCGGCAGAAGTTGTTGCCGCCGCCGCCGCGCCCGTCGAAGAGGGTGACCGTGGTGCCGTCCGGCGCGGTCAGCGTGCCGACCAGGTCACTGACGTACGTGTGGTCCAGGCCGACCGTGCTCGATCCGGCGGTCGCCGAGCACGCCGTGCCGTCGAGGGAGAAGGTGACCCCGGACAGGGTGCCCACGCCGGTGACCCGCACCGGCAGCGAGACGCCGTCCAGGTTGCCGTCCGGGATCGGCACGACCGGCCCGGTGTAGGAGAAGTCCACCGGGGCCGACGGCTGGCCGATCGAGACGCGCTCGGTCCGGACCTGCGGGGACAGGACACCGGCGAAGGTCACCCGCACCCGCAGCTCGACCGGGGTGCCCGCCGGCCAGCCGGCCGGCACGGTGAGCACGAACGGCGACGCGGTCCGGGTCTGCCCCGGCCGCAGCGTCCCGTACGACCGGCTGGCCGGACGGATCGTCACCCCGGCCGCCGCGGTGGTGACCTGGACGCTGACCCCGGTCGCCGTGCCGTCGCCCCGGTTGGTCACCGGGATGCGCAGCTGCGCGGACTCGCCCGGCTCGACGAACAGGTCGCCGTCGGTGGTGCCGGCCACGGTGACGTCGTCGACCAGCGCCAGGGGCTGCGGGGTGGCGCCGGTGTAGGCCAGCGCGCGGTTCGCCATCACGATGCCGTGGCCGGTGTTGCGGTCCCAGCCGCGCTGCTCGATGTCGATCGCCGTGCTGGTCAGGGCCGTACGGACCTCGGCCGGGCTGATCCCCGGGTTGCCGGAGAGGATCAGGCCGGCGATGGCCGCGGCGTGCGGCGCCGCCGCGGAGGTGCCGTAGAACCGCTCGAAGCCCGGGGCCGTGGTGACGACGCCGTCGGCCGCGGTGAGGTCCGGCTTCCGGCGCACCTCCCCGCCGGTGGAGGTGAGGTTGCCGGGGGTGATCGGGGTGCCGTCCGGGTTGTAGAACACCCGGCGGGGGCCGTCGGAGGTGAAGGTCTCCGACTGCTGGGCCCGGGTGAACACGCCCGGGAACGGGCCGGCCGGGCTGGGCACGCCCGGTGCGATCTCCGCCGGGAAGGCCACGGCGGCCGGGGCCGCCGCCACGCTGAACGCGGCCGGCACCGCGGAGTGGCCGCGGGTGACGCCCGGGGTGTTGACGCCGGTCAGCCCGCCCTTGTCGGCGAACCGGCCGCGGAACGGGGTGAGCTGGAAGTAGCGGTCCTCGCCGCTGAACTTCACCACGGCCAGGCCGAGGGTGTCGGCCGGCAGGATGAAGCCCTCGAAGGCGTTGTCGTCGCCGTCCTGGGTGTCGTTGGAGAACGCGGTGACGGAGCCGTCCGCGGCCACCGCGTACAGGTCGTAGTCGTTGCCCGAGCCGCCCAGCGGGTCGTTCCACTGCAGGAGCGCCGGGACGCCCGCGGAGTCGTCGCTGGTCGGGTTGACGACCTGGGTGCCGGCGCCGACGGTGAAGTCGTGCGCGGTGCCGGCGAACTTGCCGATGGCCCGGCCGGAGGAGTCGAAGTCGCCCTCCCAGTTGCCGGCGGTCCCGTCGTCGACGTTCTGCTCGTTGCCCGCGGAGGAGAAGTAGAGCGCGCCGTCGTCGGTCACGTCGAGCACCGCCCGGGCGATCGGCCCGTCCTGGAACGGCGACTCGGCGAAGTAGAGGACGTCGTCGACGATGATGTCCGAGCCGGCCGCGCGCAGCGCCCGGATGTTGTCGGCGAAGCTCTCCGCGCTGGTGAACGCGGTGGCGAACTGCAGCTTCGCGTTCGGCGCGAGGTCGTGGACGATCTCCAGCATCGCGGTGCCCTCGTCGCCCGCGCCGGCCTGGCCGGTCAGCACCCGGACGTCCGCCGGCACGTCGCCGGAGGCGATGGAGGCGGCGAGCGAGTCGACGCCGTCGGACAGCACGCCGATCGTCACGCCGGTGCCGGTGACCTTGTAGCGGGCCCGGGCGGTGTCGGCGGCGTGCGTGACGTCGCCCTCGGAGGTGACCGCGCCGACCTGGGCGGCCGGCCCGGCGGCGGTGGTCCGCACCGGGCGGCCCTCCGCCCTCGCCCGGGTCAGGGCGGCGGAGACCCGCTGGCGGAGCACGGTCGCGCGCTGCTCCTTGGTCAGCGGCTCCTCGGTCAGCGGCGCGGCCGCCGCCGCGGCCCTCCGGGCGGTGACCGCCTGGTCGGCGACGCGGACCCGGCTCACCCCGGGCCTGCCCGCGAGCGCCTCGACGGCGGCCAGCGGCACGTCGGCGCGCACGGCGCCCTCCCGGGCCGAGGTCGAGACGACCCGGCCGCCGACGGCGCCCACCGCGGCGACCGCGGCGTCGGCGTCGCCGAGGACGTTCACCGCGGTGCGGCCCTGCTCGTCGGTGCCGACCCCGGTGGCCACCCGGCGGACGCCGGTGGCGGCCGGCAGGCCGCGGCGCTGCCGGGCCTCGGTGAGCAGCCGCGAGTCGACCTTCTTCTGCACCTCGCTCAGGCCCCGCTTGGCCCGGGCGAGGGCGTCGATCTGGGCGACGGTCGTGGCCGACAGCCCGCCGGTCGCGGTGGTGCTCGGCGGTGCGGCCACCGCCGGCAGCGCGAGCCCGAGGCTCGTCACCGCCGCCGCGGCGAGCACCAGTGGACGGAACGGACGCATCAGGTTGACCCCCCTGACCACGCGGGCACGGCCGCGTGACCGACGCCCATCCCCGACGAGGGGCGTACGGGGGACCTTAGTGACTGGATGTCCGGTCCGGCAGCCCCGATCAGGCCCGGGTCGGCACGCTCCCGCGCACACCGGGCGCGTCGGCGCAGCACCGCCGCGTGCTCCATCCGGACCAACGACCGGTGTGATCCACACCGCTCGCCGCGCGGGGCCGACCGTCCGTCGCGGACGGCCGTGTCCGGGCATGAGCGCGTAGTAACGTCCCGCGCGCACGGGGGGTGGGGTCTCAACCTGCGGAGGTCTACGTGGCCGAACCCGACCGCACGGAGCGGGGGCGCAAGCTCCCGCCGGGCGTGGTCGCCACTGTCGCGGTGCTCGTTCTCGCACCGGTCGTGGCGCTGTTGTGGGTGGGCAGTTACGCCAGGGAGGAGCCCCGGCTCTGGGGCTTCCCGTTCTTCTACTGGTACCAGTTCCTCTGGGTGTTCATCGCCTCCGCCTGCACCTGGCTGGCGTTCGTGCTGGTGCGCAACGCGCGCCGCGATCGGGGCGGTGACCGGTGAACGAGGTCGACTACGTCGCGCTGACCATCGTCCTGGTGCTGTTCGCCTTCGTCACCGTGGTCGGCTTCGTCGCCGCGCGGTGGCGGCGGGCAGCCAGCCTGGCCAGCCTGGACGAGTGGGGCCTGGGCGGGCGGGGCTTCGGCACGTTCGTCACCTGGTTCCTGCTCGGCGGTGACCTCTACACGGCGTACACGTTCGTCGCGGTGCCCGCGGCGATGTACGCGACCGGTGCGGTCAGCGGGTTCTTCGCGGTGCCGTACACGATCATCGTCTATCCGATCATCTTCGTGTTCATGCCGCGGCTGTGGTCGGTGTCGCACCGGCACGGGTACGTGACGCCGGCCGACTTCGTCGAGGGCCGCTTCGCCAGCCGCGGGCTCGGTCTGGCCGTCGCGCTCACCGGCATCGTCGCGACGATGCCGTACATCGCGCTGCAGCTCGTCGGCATCCAGGCCGTGCTCGAGGTGATGGGAATCGGCGGCGCCGAGAACATCATCCTGCGGGACCTGCCGCTGTTCGTCGCCTTCGCCGTGCTGGCCGCGTACACCTACTCCAGTGGGCTGCGGGCGCCGGCGCTGATCGCGTTCGTGAAGGACTTCCTGATCTACCTGGTCATCATCGTGGCGATCATCTACATCGCGGTGGAGATCGGTTTCGGCACCATCTTCGACGCGGCCGAGCAGAAGATGACGGCGACCAACCCCAACACCGGCGCGCCGACGGGGTCCTTCATCCCACCGCCGTCGCAGTACCTGGCGTACGCGTCACTGGCGCTGGGCTCGGCGATGGCACTGTTCATGTACCCGCACTCGATCACCGCGGTGCTGTCCTCCAGCAGCCGCAACGTCATCCGCCGCAACGCCGCCATCCTGCCGGCGTACTCGCTGGTGCTGGGGCTGCTGGCGCTGATCGGGTTCGCCGCGATCGCGGCCGGGACGCAGCCGATCGGGCTGGACGGCAAGCCCAACGCCCAGCTGGTCGTGCCGCAGTTCTTCGAGGACAGCTTCCCGAGCTGGTTCGCCGGGATCGCCTTCGCCGCCATCGCGATCGGGGCGCTGGTCCCGGCGGCGATCATGTCGATCGCCGCGGCGAACCTGTTCACCCGCAACATCTACCGGGCCTACTTCGAGCGGGAGGCCTCGCCGGCCCGGGAGGCGGCGATCTCGAAGGTCGTCTCCCTGGTGGTCAAGCTGGGCGCGCTCGCCTTCGTGCTCACCCTCGACCGGCAGAACGCGATCAACTTCCAGCTGCTCGGCGGGATCTGGATCCTGCAGACCTTCCCCGCACTGGTCTTCGGCCTGTTCACCCGCTGGTTCCACCGGTACGCCCTGCTGGCCGGCTGGGCCGTCGGGATGCTCTACGGCACCATCAGCGCCTACCAGCAGAGCAGTCCCATCACCCGGCACTTCGGCCGGTCGCTGGACGAGGTGCCGTTCATCGGCGACCTCGGCTACATCGCGCTGACCGCGTTCGTGCTCAACCTGCTCGTCGCGACCGTGCTGACGTACGCGTTCCGGGCGGCGAAGGTGCCCGAGGGCACCGATGCGACCTCGCCGTCGGACTACCACGCCGACGCCGGCGACCCGCGGATCAAGCCGATCCCGGAGCTGACCGACGACGCCAAGGCCGCCACCACCTAGCGGATAACCTCGGCCGGTGCTGATCAGACCGGCCAGGCCGGAGGAGTACGCGGAGATCGGCGAGCTCGCGGTCCGGGTGTACCTCGCGGAGGGGTACACCCGGGCCGACTCGCACTACCCGACCGTCCTGCGGGACGTCGCCACCCGGGCCGCGCGGGCCGAGGTGGTGGTGGCGGTGGACGCCGAGGACCGGATGCTCGGCACGGTCACCTACGCCGGCGGCGGCAGCGCGTACGCGGAGACCGCGCGGGGCGCGGACGAGGCCGGCTTCCGGATGCTCGTGGTCGACCCGGCCGCCCGCGGTCGCGGCGTGGGCCGGACGCTGGTCGACTGGTGCGTGCGCCGGGCCGAGCGGGACGGCGCGCGGGTGCTGCGGCTGTCGACGCAGCAGGCGATGGCCTCGGCCGGCCGGCTCTACGAGCGGCTCGGCTTCGTCCGCACGCCGGAGCTGGACTGGACCCCGGAGCCGGACGTCCAGCTCATCACGTACGCGCTGGTGCTGGACCGCCCCCGGTAGCCACCGGGGGCGGGTCCGCTACTCGATCGTCGCGATGAGGTCGCCCTCCTGGACGACGTCACCCTCGCTCACCTTCACCGTCACGGTGCCGTCGACCTCGGCGATGACCGGGATCTCCATCTTCATGGACTCCAGGATCACCACCGTGTCGCCGTCGGAAATCGTGTCGCCGTCGGCAACGACGATCTTCCAGACGTTGGCCACCATCTCGGCCCGGATCTCGTCGGCCACAGCACCCTCCCAATAGGTCGACGGAACCTTATCCGGTCAGGACCGCATTCGGCCGATCAGTCCCGTGTCGTACTGCCCGGAGATGAACTCCGGCGAACTCAGCAGCTCGGTGAAGAAGGGCAGGTTGCACTTCGGGCCCTCGACCGCGAACCCGGCGACCGCCTCCCGGGCCCGCTCCAGCGCGGCCGGCCGGTCCGGCGCCCACACGCACAGCTTGGCCAGCAGCGGGTCGTAGAAGGGGGTGACCGTGTCGCCGTCGGTGTAGCCGGAGTCGACCCGGATGCCCTCGCCGGAGGGCTCCTCCCAGCGGGTGATCCGGCCCGGGCCCGGCAGGAACCGCTTGGGGTCCTCGGCGTAGACGCGCATCTCGATGGCGTGCCCGCGCGGCTGCGGGAGGTTGTCCGGGTCCAGCACCGGCGGCTCGCCGGCCGCCACCCGCAGCTGCTCCTCGACCAGGTCCACCCCGGTGACCAGCTCGGTGACCGGGTGCTCGACCTGCAGCCGGGTGTTCATCTCCAGGAAGAAGAACTCCTCGGCCGCGCTGTCCGCCGGCACCAGGCACTCGACGGTCCCGGCGCCGCGGTAGTCGACGGCCTCGGCCGCGCGCACCGCGGCGGCCAGCATCGCCGCCCGCAGCCCGGGGGTGACCCCCGGCGACGGCGACTCCTCGGCGACCTTCTGGTGCCGGCGCTGCACCGAGCAGTCCCGCTCGCCCAGCGCCACCACCCGGCCGTCGGCCAGCCCGAGCACCTGCACCTCGACGTGCCGGGCCGCCGGCAGGTAACGCTCCAGGAAGACCCGGGGCGAGCCGAAGAACCGCTCGGCCCGGGTCCGCGCGGTCTCGAACGCCGCCCGCAGCCCGTCCTCGTCGAAGACGGCGGCCATCCCGATGCCGCCACCGCCGGCCGCGGCCTTGACCATCACCGGGTAGCCGATCTCCGCGGCCGCCCGGGCCGCCGCGTCGGCGTCGGCCAGCGGCTCGGTGCCCGGCGCGACCGGCACGCCGGCGGCGATCATGGCGTTGCGGGCGGCGACCTTGTCGCCCATCGCCTCGATGGCCTCCGGCGCCGGGCCGACCCAGGCCAGGCCGGCCTCCTGCACCCGCCGGGCGAAGCCCGCGTTCTCGGCGAGGAAGCCGTAGCCGGGGTGGACGGCCTGCGCGCCGGTGACCTTCGCGGCCTCCAGCACCCGGTCGATGTCCAGGTAGGACTCGGCGGCCGGGGCCGGGCCGAGCAGGACGGACTCGTCCGCGGTGCGGACGTGCAGCGCGCCGGCGTCGGCCTCGGAGTGCACGGCCACCGCCTTGATCCCCAGGCGCTGGCAGGTGCGGATCACCCGGACGGCGATCTCCCCGCGATTGGCGACGAGCACGGACTCGAACACGTCCAAGACCTCCCGATTGCGGCGACGAACAACCATATCTACGCCGCGGGGGCCCGGAGGCAGTCGGGGCCGGCGGTCAATCCCGGCGGAAGACGACGGTCGTGATCGTCGTCTCCACGGTGGTCTGGATGACCGCCGCCTCGCGGAGCCGGCCCAGCACCTTGTGCCGCAACTGCTCCGGCGCCACGTCGTTGCCGCAGCAACGCGCGACCAGCGCCCGGACCTCCTGCTCGATGCCGTACTTCCGCAGGCAGGGGGAGCACTCGTCGAGGTGGTGCCGGATCCGCTCCGTGCGGGCGGGGGTCATCTCCCCGTCGAGGTAGAGGAACACCTCGGCGAGGACCTCGCCGCAGTCGGTCTCGTGGGGTTCGCCGCAGCTCACGACGCTCCCTCCTCCGTCGCGCTGGCGCGGACCAGCCCGCGCTCCTTGGCGTAGTCACCGAGCAGCCGCTGGAGTCCGCGACGCCCCCGGTGCAGGCGGGACATCACGGTGCCGATCGGCGTACCCATGATCTCCGCGATCTCCTTGTAGGAGAAGCCCTCGACGTCGGCCAGATAGACGGCCAGCCGGAAGTCCTCCGGCAACCGCTGCAGGGCGTCCTTGACGTCGGAGTCGGGGAGGTGGTCCAGCGCCTCCATCTCGGCCGAGCGGAGCCCGGTCGACTGGTGCGACTCGGCCGCCGCGAGCTGCCAGTCCTCGATGTTCTCGGCGGTGGACTGCTGCGGCTGCCGCTGCCGCTTGCGGTACGTGTTGATGAAGGTGTTCGTCAGGATCCGGTAGAGCCAGGCCTTGAGATTCGTGCCCTCCTGGAACTGGTGGAAGGCGGCGAAGGCCTTGACGAAGGTCTCCTGGACCAGGTCCTCGGCGTCGGCCGGGTTGCGGGTCATCCGCATCGCGGCCGCGTAGAGCTGGTCGAGGAACGGCAGCGCGTCCCGCTCGAAGCGCGCACGCCGCTGGTCAGCGGTCTCGTGCTGCTCCGCGGTCTCCTCCGCCACCAGGCCTCCCGTCGTCGCGGGGGGGATGCCCCCGGATCGGGAGAATACGCGGGGCCGGGCCGGACGGCCTGCCGCGGTGTCGCCGGGCCGCCACTCCGGCCACGTCCGCGGGTCGTCCCGGCGCCCCGTGCGCTCGGTCAGTGTCACGCCGATCAGCAACGTCCCCCCGGGGACCGGCATTCCGCCGGCCCGTCCCGGCGCCCGCCCGTAGGGTGCCCTCCCGTGGCGGGACAGGGGACGCCGGCGACGGCCGCGCTGGTCCGGGCCGGGGTGCGGCACACGCTGCACCCGTACGCGCACGACCCCCGGGCCGGGTCGTACGGGTCGGAGGCGGCGGCGGCGCTGGGGGTGCCGCCGCAGCGGCTGTTCAAGACGCTGGTCGTGACGGTGGACGGGCGGCCGGCGGTCGGGGTGGTGCCGGTGTCCGGCGCGCTGGACCTGAAGGCGCTGGCGGCCGCGCTGGGCGGCCGGAAGGCGGCCATGGCGGAGCCGGCCGTGGCGGAGCGGGCGACCGGCTACCGGACCGGCGGCATCTCCCCGCTCGGCTGCCGGCAGCGGCTGCCGGTGGTCCTCGACTCCTCCGCGCTGGACCACCCGACCGTGTACGTCAGCGCCGGCCGGCGCGGGCTGCAGGTGGAGCTGGCCCCGGCCGACCTGGTCCGGGTGGCCGGCGCGATCCTCGCCGCCGTGGCCACCCGCTGACCGTACGAAGCGGCTCGACACCCGTTCGGCGGATACCTGCGCGCTGACCGGCGGACATACCGTCAACAGAGAGTTCTCGTGTGAGCGCTCCCAGGTGAGCGGCGGCAGGAGCACGGGACCCCTGAACCCCGGAAGGGAACCCATGAAGATCCCCCGCGTGGTGGCGCTCGTCGCCGCCGCCGTGATCGGCACCGGTGCGGCCGTCGCCGGCGTGGTGACGACGGCCGCCGCCGCACCGGCCGGCACCGTCCTGTGCGACCAGTACGCCTCGACGCCCAGCCCCGACGGCCGCTACATCGTGCAGAACAACCGCTGGGGCAGCAGCACCCAGCAGTGCATCACGGTGACCAACGGCGGCTTCACGCTCTCCACGTCCAACGCGAACGTCCCGACGAACGGCGCGCCCGCGTCGTACCCGTCGATCTACTGGGGCTGCCACTACGGCAACTGCACGCCCAACTTCAACCCGATCCAGGCCAACACCGCGGCGTTCGCCGGCATCTCCTCCAGCGTGTCGATGTCGTACGTGAACAGCGGCCAGTGGAACGCCTCCTACGACGTCTGGTTCGACCCGACCCCGCGCCGGGACGGCCAGAACACCGGGGCCGAGCTGATGGTCTGGATGAACAAGCTGGGCTCGATCCAGCCGATCGGCTCCAAGGTGGCCACCGTGACGCTGGCCGGCGGGACCTGGGACGTCTGGTTCGGCAACATCGGCTGGAACGTCGTGTCCTACGTCCGGACCTCGCCGACCACCACGCTGAACTCCTCGGTCAGCACCTTCTACGACGACATGGTCAGCCGCGGGTACGCCCAGCGGTCCTGGTACCTGACCAGCATCCAGGCCGGCTTCGAGCCGTGGACCAACGGCACCGGGCTCGCGGTCACCGGCTTCTCGGTCAGCACCGGCGGCAGCAACCCGACCCCGCCGCCGACCACGACTCCCCCGCCGACCACCACCCCGCCGCCGGCCGGCTCGGGCTGCACGGCGACGTACACGACGACGCAGAGCTGGGACGGCGGCTTCACCGCCGACGTGACCGTCCGCAACACCGGCGGCAGCAGCACCCGGGGCTGGGTCGTCACCTGGAACTACCCCACCCAGCGCGTCACCAACGGCTGGAACGCCACGGTGACCCAGAGCGGCACGGCGGTCCGGGCCGTGAACGCCGCCCACAACGGCACCATCGCGCCGAACGGGACCACCACGTTCGGTCTGCAGGGCGCCGGCACGGCCACCACCCCGACGCTGACCTGTACGGCCAGCTGACATGACCAGGGTCAGGTGCGGGGTTGGGGAACCGGCCCCGCACCTGACAGGGTGGCGGTCGTGACGGCGACAGAGGCGTTCCGCACCGCCCGCGATTTTTTGCTGGAGCACCGGGAGGACCCGGAGACGGCGTACGCGGGGTTCCGCTGGCCGGCGCTGCCCGAGTTCAACTGGGCGCTGGACTGGTTCGACGGCGTGCTGGCCGTCGAGCGGCCGGAGCAGACCGCGCTGTGGCTGGTCACCGCGGACGGCGAGACCCGGACGACCTTCGCCGAGCTGTCCCGCCGGTCCACCCAGGTGGCCGGCTGGCTGCGCGAGCAGGGCGTGCGCCGGGGCGACCGGGTGCTGCTGTTCCTCGGCAACACCGTCCCGCTGTGGGAGACGATGCTGGCCGCGGCGAAGATCGGCGCGGTGGTGATCCCGGCCAGCACGCTGCTGCGGACCGCGGACCTGGCCGACCGGATCGAGCGCGGCGACGTGTCGGTGGTCGTCTCGGCCTCGGCCGACACCGGCCTGTTCGACGGGATCGGCGGCGGCTGGCTGCGGGTCGCGGTGGGCGAGCCGGTCCCCGGCTGGCTGCGGTACGGCGACTCGGAGACCTCGCTGGAGCACTTCGAGCCGGGCGAGGCCACCCGGGGCGAGGACCCGCTGCTGCTGTACTTCACCTCCGGCACCACCGCGCGGGCCAAGCTGGTCGAGCACACCCACGTCAGCTACCCGGTCGGGCACCTGTCCACGATGTTCTGGATCGGGCTGCGACCGGGCGACGTGCACCTCAACGTCTCCTCCCCGGGCTGGGCCAAGCACGCCTGGTCCTGCCTGTTCGCGCCCTGGAACGCCGGGGCGACCGTGCTGGTGCACGACACCGGCCGGTTCTCCGCCGAGTCGCTGCTGGACACGCTGGTGCGCTGCGGGGTCACCACCTTCTGCGCGCCGCCGACGGTGTGGCGGATGCTGGTCCAGCAGGACCTGGGCCGCTGGCCGGTGCGGACGCGGGAGCTGGTCTCCGCCGGCGAGCCGCTGAACCCCGAGGTCATCGAGCACGTCCGCCGGGTCTGGGGGGTCACCGTCCGGGACGGGTACGGCCAGACCGAGACCACGGCCCAGATCGGCAACCCGCCGGGCCGGGAGATCACCCTCGGCGCGATGGGCCGGCCGCTGCCCGGCTACCCGGTCGTGCTGGTCGACCCGGTCAGCGGCGGCGCGGCCGACGAGGGCGAGATCTGCCTCGCGCTGGACCCGCGGCCGGCCGGGCTGATGACCGGCTACTGGGACGCGAACGGCCGGCTGGCCGGCGCGCTGACCGACGGCTACTACCGCACCGGCGACGTGGCCCGGCGCAACGAGGACGGGACGATCACGTACGTCGGGCGGACCGACGACGTGTTCAAGGCGGCGGACTACCGGATCTCGCCGTTCGAGCTGGAGAGCGTGCTGGTGGAGCACCCGGCGGTGGCCGAGGCCGCGGTGGTGCCGGCGCCGGACCCGGTCCGGACCTCGGTGCCCAAGGCGTACGTGACCCTGGCCGCCGGCTGGGACGCCTCGGCGGCGACCGCGGAGGCGATCCTGCGGCACTGCCGGGAGCGGCTGGCGCCGTACCAGCGGGTGCGGCGGATCGAGTTCGCGGAGCTGCCCAAGACGATCTCGGGCAAGATCCGCCGGGTCGAGCTGCGCGGCGCCGGGACCGACGCGGCCGGGACGGGTGGCCGGCGCGGCGGGGAGTTCCGCGAGGAGGACTTCCCCGCGCTCAGCGGCTGACCCGCGGCCGGGCCGGCGCCGCCGGGCGGGCGGGCCGACCGGCTCGGAGGCCGACCGGCTCGCGGACGCCGGCCCCGCCTGGGCCGACCGGCTCAGGGGACGACCCAGGCCCGCTGGGCCTCGGTCTCCGGCACCGGTACGCCGCGCGCGGCGGCGACCCGGGCCCAGGCGTCGTCCGGGGCCACCCCGGTCCGGACCAGCAGCGCGGCCGCGACCAGGGACGAGCGGCCGACGCCGCCCCAGCAGTGCACGGCGACGTGCCGGCCGACCCGCAGCTCGGCGGCCAGCGCGGCCAGCGGGGCCTCGGCGGCCGCCCGGTCCGGGACCCCGAAGTCGGGGATCGGGAGGGCGCGGAAGTCCAGGCCGGCAGCGGTGGCGGCGGCCCGCTCGTCGCTCAGCCCCAGGCCGGCGGCCTGCTCCGGCGGCAGCAGGCTGACCAGGACCTGGACCCCGTCCGCCCGCAGCGCGGCCACCGCCGCCGGCAGGTCGGCGCCGCCGGGCGGGGCGGCCATCGTGCTCAGCGTGCCGGGCAGCTCCCGGGCGACGGTCCAGGTCACCACCCAGTTCTACCGCGCTCTCGGCACCGGCCGGTTCTCACCGCCCGCGGCCGGGCGATGGTCTGCAGCGGCCCGGGCTGCCCCGGGTGGCCGCACCGGTAGTGAACCCGGCGTACGCACGGCACCTGCGGCGCAACGCGGCCCGGTTCCCCGACCTGTTCCCGGCCTAGGTGAGACCGAGGCCGGCCAGCCAGGAGGTGACCGCCGCGGCGGCCTCCCGGGCGGCCGGCCCGCGCAGGGTGTGGGTGGCCGGCACCAGGTGGACGGTGCGGCCGGGGGCCGGCGGCGGGACGCCGAACGGGTCCCGCTCCCCCTGCACGACCAGCACCGGGACGGTCGGGGCGGCCAGCTCGGCCAGCCGGTCCTTCTCCGGGGTGCGCGGCGGCGCGGTGGGGAAGGCCAGCGCGACCACCGCCACCGCACCGAGCGCGGTGGCGGTCCGGCAGGCCACCCGGGCCCCGCTGGAGCGGCCGCCGACGACCAGCGGCAGCCCGTCCACCCGGACCCGGGCCGCGACCGCCAGCCAGGCCTCGTCCAGCACCGGCGGCCGCGGGGTGCCCTTCTTCCCGGCGACCCGGTAGGGCTGCGTCACCCGGACCACGGCGAGCCCGGCCGCCACCGCCGCCGCCGTGACCTCGACCAGGTCCGGCGACGCGATGCCGCCGCCGGCGCCGTGTCCCAGCAGCAGCATCGCCGCCGGCACCCCGGCCGGCCGGTCCAGCGTGACGCCGGCGTCCCCGTGCGGCGTCGCGACCAGCGTCATCCCCGTCACCCGCGCACCCTAGAACAGGGTCGGCGCCGCCTCGGCCGGCGTGCGCACCCGCTCGACCAGCCCCGGGCCGTCGTTCGCCACGTTGCCGACCGCCGGCCCGACCGGCCGCAGCTCCAGCCGGTCGACCAGGCCGAGGTCCGGGACCAGCAGGTCGGTGGCGTCCGCCCGCCCCGGGTCCAGCCAGGCCGCCCAGGACTCCCGGGGCAGCACCAGCGGCATCCGGTGGTGCACCGCCACCAGCTGCCCGGCGGCCGCGGTGGTGATGATGGAGCTGGTGAGCAGCCGGTCCGGGCCCCAGAGCTCGTACAGGCCGGCGAAGGCGAGGACCTCCCCGGACAGCGGGGTCAGGTACGTCGGCTGCCGGCCGGGGCCGTCCGGGCGGGGCGCCCACTCGTACCAGCCGTCGGCCGGGACCAGGCAGCGCCGCCGCCGCACCGCCGACCGGAACGCCGGCAGCTCGGCCACCGTCTCCGCCCGCGCGTTGATCAGCTTCCCGGCGCGGCGGGTGTCCGGCGCCCAGGACGGCACCAGCCCCCAGCGGGCGACCCGGACCTGCCGGACGGCCGGGCCGTCCCGGTCGCCGGAGCGGTGCCGGGTCAGCACCACCGGGACGGCGTCGGTGGGGGCGATGTTGTGGTCCGGCCGCCACGCCGACCCGGCCGTGCCCCCGGCCTCGAACCCGGCCTCGAACTCGGCCGCGAGATCGTCCAGGCCCCGGGTGGCGACGTACCGACCGCACATGCCGTCAACCGTACGGGGGGCGTGCGGCAGGATGTGCCCCGTGACGGCACCCTGGCCTGCCCCGCGCGCCACCGCCCCGGTGGACGCCGTCGTCTCCGTGCCCGGCTCCAAGTCGGTCACCAACCGAGCGCTGGTGCTGGCCGCGCTCGCCGACGGCGGCACCCGCATCCGCAACCCGCTGCGCGCCCGGGACACCTCCCTCATGATCGGCGCCCTGCGCGTCCTCGGCGTCGGCGTCGCCGACGACGGCGACGACTGGGTGGTCAACCCGGCCGCGCTGCGCGGCGGATCGGCGATCGACGTCGGGCTGGCCGGCACCGTGCAGCGGTTCGTCCCGCCGCTGGCCGCGCTGGCCGACGGGCCGGTCCGGTTCGACGGCGACCCGCGGGCCCGGCACCGCCCGCTGGCCCCGCTGGTGCTCGGGCTGCGCCAGCTGGGCGCGGAGGTCGACGACGTCGCCCTGCCGCTGACCGTGCACGGCACGAACGGCCTGCGCGGCGGCACCGCGGAGATCGACGCCGGCGCGTCCAGCCAGTTCGTCTCCGGGCTGCTGCTGGCCGCCCCCCGGTACGCCGAGGGCCTGCGGCTGCGGCACACCGGCGAGCGCCCGGTGCCCAGCTCCCTGCAGGTCGCGATGACCGTGCACATGCTCCGGGACGCGGGGGCCACGGTGACCGCCGACCCGGACGGCCGGGAGTGGACGGTCGAGCCCGGCCCGCTGCGCGGCGGCGACGTCGAGGTCCCGCCGGACCTGTCCAGCGCGGCGCCGTTCGTGGTGGCCGCGGTGGCCACCGGCGGCCGGATCCGGGTGCCGGGCTGGCCGCGCCGGTCCGACCAGCCGGGCGACCGGCTGCCGGAGCTGCTGCGGGCGATGGGCGCCTGCTGCACGCTGGACGACGACGGGCTCACCGTCACCGCCGGCGACACGCTGCTCGGCCTGGACGCCGACCTGTCCGACTGCACCGAGCTGGTCCCGGCGCTGGCCGCGCTGGCCGCCCTGGCCAGCACCGAGTCGATGCTGCACGGCATCGCGCACATGCGCGGGCACGAGACCGACCGGCTGCGGGCGCTGTCGGCGGAGCTGACCCACCTCGGCGGCGAGTGCTACGAGACCCCGGACGGCCTGCGGGTGGTCCCCCGGCCGCTGCACGGCGGGGTCGTCAGCACGTACGACGACCACCGGATGGCGATGTTCGGCGCGGTGCTCGGCCTGGCCGTGGACGGGATCCTGGTCGAGAACGTGGCGACCACCGGCAAGACGGTGCCGGACTTCGTCGAGCGGTGGACCGGGATGCTCGGCACCGCCCCGGCCGGGGCGCCGCACTGAGCTGCCACCACGCCTCGTACGGGACCCCGGGCGGGGTCCCGGGCGGCACCGTGTGGCGGCGCCCCGACTCGCGGTCCGGGCGCAAGCTGGACGAGGACGACGTCCGGGTCCGGCCCGGCCGCGGCTCCCGGCCGCGGACCCGCACCCGGCCCAAGCACTCCGACGCCACCCCGGGCACCGTCGTCGCCGTCGACCGCGGCCGGTACGCGGTGCTGGTCGGCGACACCCGGCTCACCGCCGTGCAGGCCCGCGAGCTGGGCCGCGGCTCGGTGGTGGTCGGCGACCGGGTCGCGGTGGTCGGCGACGTCTCCGGCGGCCCGGACGCGCTGGCCCGGATCGTCCGGGTGGAGGAGCGCAGCACCGTGCTGCGCCGCAGCGCGGACGACGCGGACCCGTTCGAGCGGGTCATCGTGGCCAACGCCGACCAGCTCGTCGTGGTGACCGCGCTGGCCGACCCGCCGCCCCGGGTCGGGCTGATCGACCGGTTCCTGGTGGCCGCGTACGTCGGCGGGCTGGACCCGCTGCTCTGCCTGACCAAGGCCGACCTGGCGGCGCCGGACGAGCTGCTGGCGGCGTACGCGGACCTGGGCACCCAGGCGGTCGCGGTCCGCCGGGACGGCGACCTGGGCCCGCTGACCGAGCGGCTGACCGGGCGGACCAGCGTGCTGGTCGGGCACTCCGGGGTGGGCAAGTCGACGCTGATCAACGCGCTGGTCCCGGAGGCGAACCGGGCCGTCGGGGTGGTCAGCGCGGTCGGCCGCGGCCGGCACACCTCGTCCTCGGCGGTGGCGTTCGCGCTGGCCGGCGGGGGCTGGGTGATCGACACCCCGGGCATCCGTTCCTTCGGGCTGGCCCACGTGACGCCGACCGTGCTGCTGGCCGCCTTCCCGGACCTGGCCGAGGGGGCCGAGGACTGCCCGCGCGGCTGCACCCACCGCTCGGCGGCCGAGGGCTGCCGGCTGGACGGGTACGTCGCCGCCGGCCACTCCACGCCCGGCCGGCTGGAGTCCTTCCGCCGGCTGCTGGTCGCGCAGGTCTGAGCGTCAGCCGTTGAGCCGGCCGGTGCGCAGCACCCGCTCGGCCACCGGGGTCAGCGGCGGCAGCCCGCCGACCGGCCACCAGCGGGCGTCGTCGGTGGACCCCTCGACCTCGACCACGCCGAGGGTCCCGCCGAGGACGGCGACCCGGTAGAGGAACCGCACCGGGTGCCCCTCGATCGGGGTGCCGTCGAGATCCACCGAGTGCACCAGCTCGGCGTCGCCGTCGAGCAGTTCCTCGACCCGTACGGTCAGCCCGGTCTCCTCGTGCAGCTCCCGGACCACCGCCTCGGCCGGCCGCTCGCCGAAGTCCACCCCGCCACCGGGCAGCGTCCACAGCCCGCGGGCGTCCCCGCGCCGCAGGTGGCTGAGCAGGACCCGGTCGCCGTCGCGGGCCAGCCCGTACGCCGCCACCCGCTGCACCCGCCGGACCGGCCGGGTGTGGTCGGCCCGCCGGTCGGTCGGCACCCCGGTCCAGGTGGCGGACGGCACCCCGGCCCGCGCCGGGACCGGCGGCTCCGGGTCGATGGCGACCGGGCCGCCGATCCGCCAGTAGAACCCGTCCGCCCGGTCCAGCAGCGCGGCGTCGATCAGGTAGCGGCGCAGCATCGCGTAGTCGGGGTGCCAGGCCCGCATGAGCACGTTGACCTCGCGCTCCGGGTAGCGCACGCCGGGCTCGAAGACGCTCGCCACGTGCTCCAGCAGCAGCCGGCGCTTGCGCCGGGCGACCGGCAGGGAGGTGATCCGCCCGTCCCGGGTGAACGCCCGCAGCACCGCGTCGGTCTCCGGGTCGGCCGACAGCGGCTCGGTGGGCCCGGCCGGCGCGGCCTCCCGGGCCGCCTCCCGGAACCGCTCGGCCAGCAGCGTGACCTGGTCCTTCTCCCGGGCCACCAGGCCGCCGCGCTCCAGCCGCCGCAGCGCGGCGACGACCTCCTTCGGCTCCAGGCCGCTGGCCGCCGACACCTCGGCGATGGTCCCCGCGCCGAGCGCGAGGGCGGCGACCACCCGCAGCCGCTCGGGCTCGGCCAGCAGGCCGATGACACCACTGGACTTCCTGCTCACGGACGCGACGGTAACCTGCCCGCCGTGACCGAGTCGCAGGACTTCCCGGCCCCGGACCCTTCCTTCGACACCGACCTGTCGCTGGCGCTCGCGCTGGCCGACGCGGCGGACGAGGTGACCACGGCCCGCTTCGGCGCGCTGGACCTGCGGGTGGAGACGAAACCGGACGCCACCCCGGTCACCGACGCCGACCGGGCGGCGGAGCGGGCGATCCGGGCCCTGCTGGAGGAGCGCCGGCCGAGCGACTCGGTCCTGGGCGAGGAGTACGGCTCGACCGGCGACGGCCCGCGCCGCTGGGTCCTCGACCCCGTCGACGGCACGAAGAACTTCGTCCGCGGCGTCCCGGTCTGGGCCACGCTGATCGCGCTGATGGAGGCGGACGAGGTGTACGTCGGGGTGGTGAGCGCCCCGGCGCTGGGCCGGCGCTGGTGGGCCTCCCGGGGCCAGGGCGCCTGGACGTCCGCGCTGGGCGGCGAGCCGCGCCGGCTGCGCGTCTCCGGGGTGCGGGAGCTGGCCGACGCCAGCTTCGGCTACTCGTCCCTGCACGGCTGGGACGCCGCCCCGGGCGGCCGGGACGGCCTGCTCGCGCTGGACCGCCAGGTCTGGCGCAGCCGCGGGTACGGCGACTTCTGGCAGCACATGCTGGTCGCCGAGGGGGCGGTGGACGCCGCGGCCGAGCCCGAGGTGTCGCTGTGGGACCTGGCCGCGCTCGCGGTGGTGGTCGAGGAGGCCGGCGGCCGGTTCACCGACCTGGCCGGCAACCGCGGGCCGGCCGGCGGCAACGTGCTCACCTCCAACGGCCACCTGCACGACACCGTGCTGGCCACCCTGAACGGCGGCTGACCGCTCCCCGGCCGGGCCCGCTCAGGCCAGCTCGAGGTCGGTGTAGCGGGCCAGCAGGACGAAGTCCCGGTCGTGGGCGAGCACCGGCGCCCCGATCCGGATCGCCACCGCGGCGACCAGGCAGTCGGTGAGCGGGAAGACCTGCCCACCGTTGCGCTGACCGGTCCGGTGCAGCCGGGCCGCGGTCTCCCAGTCCACCGGGTCGACCGGGACGTGGTCCATCGCGGCCAGCATCCGGCGCAGCAGCAGGTCGTCGGTCTCGGTCCGGGACCCGGCGAGCAGCTCCATGTGCACCACGTCGGTGGTGCCGAGCACCGCGTCCGCGGCCAGCAGCTCCCGCAGCCGGAAGTGCGCCCCGGACCCGGTCCCGCGCAGGTACTCGGTCCAGGCCGAGGTGTCGACGAGGATCATCAGAGCTCGCCGGTCTCGGCGCGGCGGGCCGCCTCCAGGTCGCCGGACCAGCCGACGCCCTGCAGGGCGAGGATCTCGTCCCGGGTCATCGGCTCGCCGAGCAGCCGGCGCAGCGCCATGTCGACCGCCGCCCGCTTCGACGGCAGGTTGAACCTCCGCATCACCCGGGCGACGAGATCGTCGTCGATGTCGATGTTCGTCCGCGTCACGGCGGGGACCGTACACCTCTTGGTGTATCCGCGTGCCGGGGAACGCCTTGGTGCACCCGGGCGGGTGATCGCACACCGCGCCGACCGGCTGCGACGTTTTGTCACTTGTTCGGCACAGCTCGAGCGCGCAGAGTGAGCGGATGACATCGGCGGGGCGATGGAGAGCAGGCGGCGCCCCCGGACGCCTGACCGACGTGCGGGGCCCGGCTTCGACCCCCGGGCCCCGCACCCCCGGCTACGGCTTGAGCACCACCTTGGTGCACTCGTCGTCCTTGTTCTTGAAGATCTCGTACCCGTGCGGCGCCTGCTCCAGCGGGAGCGTGTGGCTGATGACGAAGCTCGGGTCGATCTCGCCGCCCTGGATCCGCGCCAGCAGCGGCCGCAGGTAGCGCTGCACGTGGCACTGCCCCTGCCGGATGGTGAGCCCCTTGTTCATCATCTGGCCGAGCGGGAACTTGTCCGCGAACCCGCCGTACGCGCCCATGATCGACACGGTGCCGCCGGTGCGGCAGGCCAGGATGGCCTCCCGGACCGCCTGCGGCCGCTCGGTCTGCTGCCGGGTCGCCTGCTTCACCCGGTCGTACGCGTGCACGAGCGGGTTGCCGACGTGCGCCTCCAGGCCGACCGCCTCGACGCAGGCGTCCGGGCCGCGGCCGGCGGTCAGCTCGGTCAGCGCGTCCAGCACCGCGACCTCGGTGTAGTTGATCGGCTCGGCCCCGGTCTCCTCGGCCGCCTTCTTCAGCCGGTAGTCGAACCGGTCGATGATGTACACCCGCTCGGCACCCAGCAGCCGGGCGCTGGCCGCGGCGAGCATGCCGACCGGGCCGGCGCCCCACACCGCCACCGAGTCACCGGGCTGCACCGCCATCTCCGCGCCCATGTACGCGGTCGGGAAGATGTCGGTGAGGAACAGCACCTGCTCGTCGGTCAGGCCGTCGTCCTCGATGACCAGCGGGCCGACGTCGGCGAACGGCACCCGGGCGTACTCGGCCTGGCCGCCGGGGTAGCCGCCGAGCATGTGCGAGTAGCCGAACAGGCCGGCCGGCGAGTGCCCCATCAGCTTCTCGGCGATGGCCGCGTTCGGGTTGGAGTTCTCGCAGACGGAGTAGAGCCCGCGCTCGCACTGGTAGCAGGCCCCGCACGCGATCGGGAACGGCACGACCACCCGGTCGCCGACCCGCAGGTTGGTCACCGCCGCACCCAGCTCGACCACCTCGCCCATGAACTCGTGGCCGAGGATGTCGCCCTTGCGCATGGTCGGGATGTAGCCGTCGTACAGGTGCAGGTCGGAGCCGCAGATCGCGGTCGAGGTGATCTTCACGATGGCGTCCCGGGCGTTGAGGATCTCCGGGTCCGGGACCGTGTCCACCGACAGCGTGTTGCGGCCCTGCCACGTCGTGGCCCTCATGCCTGGCTCCCCTCGGGCTGTCCGGGGCGCTGGGTGAGCAGCCGCCCGGTGCGGGCGCCCTCCGGGCTGGCCTCCGACCGGACCACCTCGCCCGTCTCCAGCACCTGCTTGAAGCGGCGCAGGTCGTCGGTGACCTGCTGCCGCGGCTCCTCGCCGAGCAGCCGGGCCACGGTGTTGCCCAGCGCGCCGCCCGGCGGCAGGTACGTCAGCTCGACCCGCACCTCGGTGCCCCGCCCGCCCGGCGCCGGGCCGAACCGCACCACGCCCTTGTTGGGCACGGCGGCGTCCACCGAGCGCCAGGACAGCCGCTCGCCCGGGACGTCGTCGACGATCTCGGCGTCCCACTCCACGGTGCCGCCGCCGGGGGACTTCGCCACCCAGCGCTTGCCGTCGGCGGACACCGACTCCAGGTGCGTCATGAACACCGGCAGCCGGTCGAAGTCCCGCCACAGCGCGTACGCGTCCTGGGCGGAGCGGTTCACCGTCACGCCCGCCGACACGGTGTAGACGCCCTTCTCGCCGGTCCGGGTCGGCGTCGCCCGCCGGGTGACCCGGCTGGCGGCCAGCAGGTCCAGCGCGGCGATGCCGGCCACCGCGCCGGCGGCGATCGCCAGCCGCCGCGGGTCGGACGGCCCGCGCCGGCCCGCGGCCAGCAGCGCCAGGTCCATGCCGTCACCGGCGACCCGGGACCACAGCCCGGCCATCGGCCGGCCCTGCTTCAGGATGCCGGCCCCGGCCGCCAGCTCCCGGACGCCGACCCCCCGGGCCAGCGCGCGCGTGCTCGGGGTGTCCTCCAGACCGATCGCCCGGGCCACCCGGCCCGGCGCCGCCAACAGCGGAGCGCCGAGCGCGAAGCTGGCCCAGCCCAGCGCGGTGCCGAGCCGGTCACCCCTGCGGGTGCTCTCCATCGCCGTTCCTCCTCCAGGTTGCCTGGAGCGGCCGTACCCGAGGGCGCCGCCGCCATGCGTGCGGCCACGCACCCGGTCCGCCGGCGGTGCGGGTCCGGGC
>CADCTP010000137.1 GCA_902805565.1 uncultured Mycobacteriales bacterium | reverse complement strand
CCCGCCGCGCCGGTCCCGCCGGTCGCCGCGTCCACCGGCTCCCGGCCGCCGGTCCCGACGGTGCCGGTCCCGACGGTGCCGGTCCCGGGCGAGGCCGGGCCGGTCCGGGGCCGGCCGTGCGGGCGGCCCGCGTCGAGGTCGGTCACCCACTGGGCGACCGCCTCGGCGTACTGCGGGGCGTCCTCGGGCAGCAGGTGGGAGGCGCCCTCGTACCGGTGCAGCTCGGCCTGGGGGAGCCGGGACCGCAGGTCGGCGAGGTACCGGTCGGCGAACACCGGGTCGCGCGGCCCCCACAGCAGCAGCGCCGGCACGTCCAGCGACCGGATCCCGGTGTTGATGGCCTCCAGCGCCGGCCGGGACGGGTGGTCGACCGGGAACGGGATGTCCGCCACGAAGTCGCCCACCGACCGCCGCCGCCGCGCCGACCGGTACGGCGCCGCGTACGCCCGCCGGACCGCGGCCGGCAGCGCCGGCCGGGACAGCCGCGTGGTGGCCGCCACGAACAGCGGCGTCCGTACCGTCACCGGCCCGAGCAGGGCCCGGGACAGCCGGATGAGCACCGGGCCGGCGTCGCCCTCGGGCTGGGCCACCGCGGTGTTCGTCAGCACGACGCCGCGCAGCTGGTCGCGGTGCGCCAGCGCCCAGCCGAGCGAGATCACCCCGCCCCAGTCGTGCGCGACGGTGACGACCGGCCCGGTCACCCCGAGCGCCGCGGTGAGGTCGCCGAGGTCGGCCACCCGCCGCTCCAGCGTCCGGGGCGCGTCCAGGCGCTGCGACCAGCCCATCCCGAGCTGGTCCGGGGCGAGCACCCGCCAGCCGGGCGGCGCCGCGGCCAGCAGCCGCCGCCACAGGTAGGACCAGGTCGGGTTGCCGTGCACGCACAGCAGCGTGCCGACCGGGTCGGTCACCCCGTTGTCGAGCACGTGCCAGTCGTGCGGCACTCCGTCCGCGTCCAGCACGGTGACGTGCCGGGACCACGCCGGGTCCAGGCCCGGCAGCGCCGCCGCCCTCACCAGGCGATCTCGAGGCAGGCGGCGTTGAGCCCCGAGCCGATGCCCATGAGCAGCACCCGGTCGCCCCCGATCAGGTCGTTGACCTCGCCGGCCAGCGTGATCGGCACCGACGCCGGACCGATGTTGCCCCGGTCCGGGAAGGTGACCGGCACCCGGGCCGCGTCGATGCCCAGCCGGGCGCAGACCGCCGCCGTGTGCACCTGGGAGACCTGGTGGATGACGTACCGGGTCATGTCCGACCAGTCGAAGTCCTCCCGGGCCTCCGCCCAGAGGTCCTCCGACAGCTTGATGCCGGCGTCCAGCAGGCCCTTGAGGTCGGTGAACATGCCGTCGTTGTCGCCGTAGCAGAGCCCGTGGTGCTCGGTCGCCGCCCGGCTCACCGCGGAGACCAGCCGGTGGCCCTCCGGGTGCTGGTCGGCCCGGCCGAGCACCATCGCCGCCGCACCGCTGCCCAGCGTGAGCGTGGCGAACTCGGCCGCCACGTCCCGGGAGGTGACCCCCTCGCGGGTCAGGTTGCGCAGCGTCGCCTCCTGGACCGGCCGCGGGTCCTCGCCGTCGACGACGAGCGCGTACTCGGCCATGCCGGAGTCGATCATCGCCGCGGCCAGGCCCATCCCGTTGACGAACCCGAGGCAGGCGTTGGTCACGTCGAAGTTCTGGCAGGAGCTGGGCAGCCCGAGCGACGAGTGCACCGCGGTGGCCGTCGACGGCTCGAGGTGCAGCCGGCTGACGGACGTGTTCACCATCACGCCGATGTCGGCCGGATCGACCCCGCTCTCACTGATCGCCTTGGCCCCCGCGGTCGCCGCGCCGTCCACGAATGTCACGCCAGGAGCCCACCAGCGCCGCTCCCGGACGCCCACCAGACGCTCCAGCTGACCCGGCCGCAGCCGCACCTTGCGGTACGTCTCGGCGAGCCGCTCGTCGAGATCCGCCGAGGTCACGACCTCAGTGGCGTCGACGGCGCAGACGCTCAGGACAGCGGTGTTGGAGAAGCGGTGGGTCGTGTTCCCGCGCATAGGCAGCATCCCGTCGGGGTGGGGGTGAGCTTCCATGGTGGTACGGCTCTACCCGCGTTGACGAACGCACCCCCCTGCCGAGTGCCCGGTCAGCCGCCCGCGCGCGCCAACTGTGCCTGGTGTCCGACCAGCCGGACGCAGGTCGCCAGGGCCGCCACGGCCACCTCCAGCTCGGCCGGGCCGACGAAGGACGGCGCGATCCGGATGTACGCGTCCCGCGGGTCCCGCCCGTACGGGTGGGTGGCCCCGGCCGGGGTGAGGACCACGCCGGCCTCCCGGGTGGTCGCCACCACCTGCGCCGCGCAGCCGTCCGGGACCTCCAGGCAGACGAAGTAGCCGCCCCGCGGGTCGGTCCACGTGGCCAGGCCGGTGCCGCCGAGCTGCTCGGTGAGGATCCGCCGGACCGCGTCGAACTTCGGCCGCAGCAGCGCCCGGTGCGCGGCCATGTGCTGGCGCAGCCCGTCGGCGTCCCGCAGGAACAGCGCGTGCCGCAGGTGGTTGACCTTGTCCGGGCCGATGCTCCGGGTGGTCAGCGCCTTGGTGGTGAACCAGTCGAGGTTCGCCGGCGAGCCGCCGAGGAAGGCCACCCCGGCCCCGGCGAGGGTGATCTTCGAGGTCGAGCCGAAGATCAGCGGCCGGTCCGGGTGGCCGGCCGCGGTGGCCGCGGCGAGCAGGTCGGCCAGCTCGTCGGGGGCGTCGGTGAGGTCGTGCACCGCGTACGCGTTGTCCCACAGGATGCGGAAGTCCGGTGCCGCGGTCGGCATCGCCGCCAGCCGGGCCACCACCTCGTCACTGAACGTGATGCCGGTCGGGTTGCTGTACTTCGGCACGCACCAGATGGCCTTGACCGACGGGTCCTCGGCGACGAGCGCCTCCACGACGTCCATGTCCGGTCCGGCCGCGGTCATCGGCACCGGGACCAGGTTCAGCCCGAGCTGCTCGGCGAGCGCGAAGTGCCGGTCGTAGCCGGGGACCGGGCACAGCACCGTGGCCGGCCCGTCGATCCACCGGTCGGTCCCGCCGGGCACCCCGAACAGCAGCGCGGTGACCAGGCTCGCGTGCATCAGCTCCAGGCTGGAGTTGCCGCCGGCCAGCAGCTGGCCGACCGGGACCTGCAGCGCCGGGGCGAAGATCTCGCGCAGCTCCGGCAGCCCCATCAGCCCGCCGTAGTTGCGGGTGTCCACCCCGTTGCGGGACCGGTACGCCCCGCGGCCCGGCAGCTCCAGCATCGGCGCGGACAGGTCCAGCTGGTCGGCGGCCGGCTTGCCCCGGGTGATGTCGACCGACAGCCCGCGCGCCGTCAGCGCCTCGAACTCGGCCCGGGCCGCGGCCACCCGCGCCGCCAGCTCCTCGCGCCCCGCCACCTCGGTAGTCGTCACGGTCAGTGGAGCCTACTCGGCGCGCCCCGGCGGCGGGGGACCGCCCGACCGGCCGGCGAGCCGGCCGCCGGACACCGAGGCGGGCCCGGGCGGCGGCCCGGCCGGGCCGGTCAGCGGACCAGGGCGAGGACCGCGGCCGGGTCCTCCACGTGGGCGTTGTGGCCCAGGCCGGGCAGGCTCACCGCGCCCGGGCCGAGCTGCTCGGCCGTCACCATCGGGTCGTCCGCGCCGCGGGCCAGCACCACCTCGGCCCGGCACGCCGCCAGCAGGCCGGGCAGGTCCGGGGCGCCGACCCCGAACGCGCGCTGGTCCACGGCCACCTGCCAGACCCCGTCCCGCTCCCGTACGCCCACCTGGACGGCCGGGCCGCCGGTCAGCCCGGAGACCCGCAGGAACCGGACGACCGCCTCGTCCCGGGTCGCGAAGTCCGGCGCGACCCGGCCGGCCAGCGCCCGGGCCCGCTCCAGCTCGGCGTCGGTCCAGGCGACCTTGATGCCGAGCCCGACCACGGTCCGCACCCGTACGCCGAACCAGCCGCTGCCCAGCGCCAGCGCCAGCACGCCGCCCAGCGAGTGCCCGACCACGACGGTGTCCGGGCCGGCCAGCGGGGCGACCGCCGCGGCCAGTGCGCCGAACGAGTAGGCCGCCAGCGGCGCCGAGCCACCGTGCCCGGGCAGGTCCGGGGCCACCCACCGGCCCGGCCAGCGCTCGGCCAGCAGCGGGCGCCAGGCCTGCCAGACCTCCGCGTTCGCCCCCAGCCCGTGCAGCAGGAGGAGCGTCGGCCCCCCGTCGCCACCGCCGGTCACCCGCAGCCCGTCCGCCACCCGGGCAGCGTCCCACACCCGCGACGGCGGGCCCACCGGGCTCGACGGGCTGTCCGGGCTCGACGGGCCGGCCGGGCTCGAGGTGGCCGGCCGGGCTCGACGGGCCGGCCGGGCCCGGGGAAGGATGGCGGCATGCCTGACGCGGTGATCTGCGAACCGCTCCGGACGCCGGTCGGCGGCTTCGGGGGAGCCCTGCGGGACGTGCCCGCGCAGGTGCTGGCCTCGACCGTCATCGCGGCGCTGCTGGAGCGGACCGGCCTGCCCGCCGACGCCGTCGACGACGTCCTGCTCGGGCACTGCTACCCGACGATGGACGCGCCGGCGATCGGCCGGGTGGCGGCGCTGGACGCCGGGCTGCCGGTGAGCGTGCCGGGCCTGCAGGTCGACCGGCGCTGCGGCTCCGGCCTGCAGGCGGTGGCGACGGCCGCGATGATGGTCCGCACGGGGGCGGCCGACCTGGTGCTGGCCGGCGGCACGGAGTCGATGTCCGGGGCCGGCTTCTACTCGACCTCGATGCGGTGGGGCGCCCGCGGCGAGGTCGCCCTGCACGACTCGCTGGCCCGGGGCCGGGTCACCGCCGGCGGCCGGCACCACCCGGTGCCCGGCGGGATGATCGAGACCGCCGAGAACGTCGCCGCCGAGTACGGCATCACCCGCGAGGAGCAGGACGCGTACGCGGTCCGCTCGCACGCGCGGGCCGCCGCCGCGACCGCCGCCGGCCGCTTCGCCGACGAGCTGGTGCCGGTGACCGTCCCGGGCCGGCGCGGCGACACGGTGGTGGACACCGACGAGCACATCCGGCCGGACACCTCCCCGGAGGTGCTGGCCCGGCTCCGGCCGATCGCCGGCGGCACGGTCACCGCCGGCAACGCCGCCGGCCAGAACGACGGCGCCGCGGTGTGCGTGGTGACCACCCCGGAGCGGGCGGCCGGGCTGGGGTTGCGGCCGCTGGCCCGGCTGGTGTCCTGGGCGGTCGCCGGGGTGCCGCCGCGGACGATGGGGATCGGCCCGGTGCCCGCGGTCGCCAAGGTGCTCGGCTCGGCCGGGATCGGCCTGGACGAGGTCGACCTCATCGAGCTCAACGAGGCGTTCGCGGCCCAGGTGCTGGCGTGCCTGCGCGAGTGGAAGATCGGCCCGGACGACGAGCGGCTGAACGTCAACGGCTCCGGCATCTCGCTGGGCCACCCGGTCGGCGCCACCGGCGGCCGGATCCTGGCCACCCTGCTGCGGGAGCTGGACCGCCGCGGGGCCCGGTACGGCCTGGAGACGATGTGCATCGGCGGCGGCCAGGGCATGGCCGCCCTCTTCGAGCGCGTCCCCGGCTGACCGTCCCGGCCGGGGCCGGGCGGCTCAGCCCAGCCGGACGGGGTCGCCGACGGCGACCGTGCCGCCGCGCTCCACCGTCGCCTGGAGCCCCAGCTCCAGGTCGTGGCCGGTGGCCAGCGCCCGCAGCAGCCGCGGGTCGTGGGCGAGCCCGGGCTGGGCGGCGTTCACCATCGCGCACCGGGTCATCGGCTCCCCGAGCACCAGCACCACCTCGGGGCCGACGGCGAGCCGGCGCCCGCACCAGCCGTCCTCCACGAAGCCGTCGCCGGGGACGTCCAGGACCAGGTTCGGGCGCAGCCGGCGCGGGTCGACCGGGGCGCCGGCCAGCTCGGCGAACCGGCGCACCGACGCGGTGGTGACCAGGTGCACCGGGGAGTCGTCGTGGTGCGGCAGGTCGGTCTCCGGGACGAGCGTGACCGGCCGGCCGAGCAGGGCGCTCAGCCGCCGGGCGGTGCCCGGGTCGGCCACCGGGCCGGCCGTGCCGTCCGGGAGGTCGACGACCGGACCGTCCGGGGTGAGCCGGGCCGACAGATCCAGCAGGCCGTCGACCCGCCGGAACCGGCGCGTGGTCTTGCCGCTGCCCAGCCCGCCGTCGGGGGTGCGCACCGCCCAGAACCGGTCGCCCTCCAGGCCCCGGGCGGTGACCCGGACCCGCTCCGGCGACTCGCCGCCCATCGACTTCACCGGGTAGCGGGTGATGCTGACGACGCGGCCGTGCTGCACCCCGCGGACCCTACGGCAGCCGGCGGACCGTTCCCGGCAGCGCCTGGCAGCGCCGGCCCGCACCGGCAGGTATCACGGCCGCGATGCGGCGCTCGTCATGACGGGGGACCTCGATCCGTACGGAGGCGACATGCGTTCTCATGGGTCCCGGCTCCCCCTCCTGGCCGCGGGCGGCACAGCGATGGTGCTCGCGCTCCTGTCGTGCTCCTCCGGTCCGATCGACCCGGGAGCGGCCGGGTCGGGATCCGGAGCCGGCTCGGCCACGGCCGAGCCGTCCCGGGCGACGCCGACGGTTCCGGCGTCCCCCACCGGTCCCGCCGGTCGCCCGCCGGAGGAGACGGGATACGGCAGCAGGCCACCGGTCGAGACCACCTCGGCAGGTGGGGCGACGGGCGGCCCACGTGAGCGGGTACTCACCAGCGGCGGACCGACCTTGGACAACCAGTATCCGAACCAGGCGATGAGCGACCTCGCGCTCGTCGGCGGGGCGTACTGCGGATACATCAGCAACGGATCGGGGAGCCGGGTCGCGGCGACCGTGCCCGTGGTGGTCACCGGGTTCGCCGCGGTCGAGCAGACCCCGGCCGGATCGGCTGTCATCACGGTTCGGGACGGCTGCGGGGGATCCACCGCGGAGCCGTGCTGTGACCTGGGCTCGCCGACCGTCCACCCGACCTGCGTCGGCCGTACGCTGCCGCCCTGGCAGGGGCCGACCCGGACCCTGTGCCTGATGGGCCTGCGGGCCGACCCCAGCGGCGGCGGGAACCACACGGCCCGCATCCGGATCGACTTCGCCGCCGTGTGCACGGCGCCGACCGGCAACCCGTGCGAGCAGGTCGCCGCCGACCGACCGAGCCCGGCCGATCCCGTCCGCGTGCGCTGGTCGACCGCGCAGGCCGTGTGGAAGGCCTGCTTCGCCTCGAGGGACCGGGGTCATCACGGCGCCGACCGGGACGGCGATGGCTGTCCGGACGGGGCCCCCAGCGACCCCACCGGAGGCAGCTCCCCGGCAACCGGTGACGCTCCGGGGAGTCCGACCGCCGGCACCTCCCCGTCGGGCGCCGACGCGCCCCCGGC
>CADCTP010000136.1 GCA_902805565.1 uncultured Mycobacteriales bacterium | reverse complement strand
GCGCGCGCGGCCGCCCGGCGGACCGCCCGCCGCCGGCCGGCCCGCCGCGCCCGCCGGACCTGGAACGGCAGCAGCTCGGCGCCGACCGGGACCCGGGCCGCCCGGACCGCCCACGGCGACACCCCCCGCTGCACGGCGAACCCGTTGTCCCGGATCCAGTAGCGCCGGGCCGCCAGCACGTCGGCCGCCGGCGCCCGCATCGTCCGCTTCTGCAGGTGGATCAGCAGCGCCGTGCGCCGGGCGAGCCCGCCGCGGGTCAGCCGGTACTCGCAGACCTCGCCGTCCTCCCAGGCGTACCGGCGCGGGTCGCGGCCGGGCGGGCTCTCGGCCCGGGTCCGGTAGCGGTGGAAGGAGATGTCGAAGATGACCTCCTCCTGCCAGCACCGCACGCCCAGGTCCTCGAGGATGTAGTAGATGCCGGCCCACTCGTCGAAGTGCTGGGCCTCCGGGCGGGTGAAGGCGGTCCGGTAGCTGACCCGGCCGACCTCGTGCCGGTACCAGCCGGCCGCCTCCGGGGTGTTGCGATAGAGGGCGAAGTTGCCCTGGAACAGGATCTTGTCGGCCGCGTACGCCGCCGGCGGCAGGTGGTCCCGGATCCGCCCGAACACCACGTCCAGGTCGCAATGGCCCCAGAAGTCGTAGCCGGCCAGCTCGGCTGCGAAGATCTCGCCGAACGCGGGCCGGAAGTCGCACAGCTTGTACGGATCCGCCAGCGACACCGGGAAGGCGAAGTTCGCCCGGACCCGGGCCGCCAGCTCCGCGAACCCGCACCGCCGGACCGTGAGGTTCGGCGGCGCGTCCGGGACCGGCTGGTCGGTGAACAGCAGCCAGTGCACGTCCGGGTTGGCGGCCATGCTCCGGACCACGAGCGGGAAGTACGGCGGGAGCGGCCCGAAGTGCGGGACCACCAGCCGGATGGACGGCGCGCTCATGCCGGCACGGTAGGGGACCGCCCACCCCCTGATCCACCTGGGACCCCGGCTCCGACGGCGTCGTCGTGGCGCCCGGCCGGCCCGTGTCGGGCGCGGGGTCCTTCTGTCCGGGCGTTGCCGGCACTTAGACTGCCCCGGTTCGGGGACACCGGTCGGCAACGGCGCCGTCCGCCGTCCACCGTCGAGAGGGGATCGGGTCGTGAGGGTCGGCATCCCGCGCGAGGTCAAGGACCACGAGTACCGAGTCGCCATCACTCCGGCCGGGGTGCACGAACTGACCCGGGCCGGTCACCAGGTGTACATCGAGAAGGACGCCGGCATCGGCTCCTCGCTGCCCGACGAGGACTTCGTCGCCGCCGGTGCGGAGATCCTCGGCGATCCCGACGACGTCTGGGACGTCGACCTGGTGCTGAAGGTGAAGGAGCCGGTCGCCGAGGAGTACGGGCGGATGCGCGCCGGCCGGACCCTCTTCACGTACCTGCACCTGGCGGCGTCCCGGGAGTGCACCCAGGCGCTGCTGGACTCGGGCATCGACGCCGTGGCGTACGAGACGGTGCAGAACCCGGACGGATCGCTGCCGCTGCTGGCCCCGATGTCGGAGGTCGCCGGCCGGATGGCACCGCAGGTCGGGGCGCACACGCTGGAGCGGGCGCAGGGCGGCCGGGGCGTGCTGATGGGCGGCGTCTCCGGCGTGTACGCGGCGAAGACCGTCGTGCTCGGCGCCGGCGTCTCCGGGATGAACGCGGCCGCGATCGCGCTCGGCATGCAGGCCGAGGTGCTGGTGCTGGACCGCAACATCGACAAGCTGCGCTCGGCCGACCGGATCTACCAGGGCCACCTGCAGACCATCGCGTCCAACGCGTACGAGATCGAGCGGGCCGTGCTGGACGCCGACCTGGTCATCGGCGCGGTGCTGGTGCCGGGGGCGAAGGCGCCGATGCTGATCTCCGACGAGCTGGTGTCCCGGATGAAGCCGGGCTCCGTGCTGGTGGACATCGCCGTCGACCAGGGCGGCTGCTTCGAGTCCTCCCGGCCGACCACGCACTCCGACCCGACCTTCGCGGTCGCCAACTCGGTGTTCTACTGCGTCGCCAACATGCCGGGCGCGGTCCCGCACACCTCGACGTACGCGCTGACCAACGTGACGATGCCGTACGCGCTGGAGCTGGCGAACCGGGGGCTGCGGGACGCGGTCCGGGCCGCGCCGTCCCTGCTGCCCGGCGTGAACGTCGTCGGCGGCCAGGTCACCTACGCGCCGGTCGCCGAGGCGCACGGGATGGCCGCGGTGCCGGTGGAGCAGGCGCTGTCGCTTTGAGACCGTCCACACTGGACGAGCCGCGGGCGGTCGTCACCGACTACCTGGCCCACCTGGCGGTGGAGCGGGGGGTGGCGGCCAACACGCTCGCGGCGTACACCAGGGACCTGCGGCGGTACCTGCAGCACCTGTCCGGTGTGGAGCGGCTCGGGGACGTGTCCGAGGCGCAGGTCGCGGCGTTCCTGGCCGCCCTGCGGGAGGGCGACGAGGACCACCCGCCGCTGTCGGCGTCCTCCGCGGCCCGGGCGGTGGTGGCGGTGCGCGGGCTGCACCGCTTCGCCGCCCGGGACGGCATCGTCCCGGCCGACGTGGCGGCCGGGGTCCGGCCGCCGACCCCGCCCCGCCGGCTGCCCAAGGCGATCTCGGTCGACGACGTGGAGCGGCTGCTCTACGCCGCGTCCGTCGACGGCACCCCCTTGGCGCTGCGCGACCGGGCGCTGCTCGAGGTGCTCTACGGCACCGGCGCGCGGATCTCCGAGGCGGTCGGGCTGGACGTGGACGACCTGGCCGGCTCCGACCCGGACGGCGGGGCGGTGGTGCTGCGCGGGAAGGGCGGCAAGGAGCGCGTCGTCCCGGTCGGCTCGTACGCCCGCCGGGCGGTCGAGGACTACCAGGTCCGGGCCCGGCCGGCGCTGGCCGCGGCCGGGCGCGGGACGCCGCGGCTGTTCCTCAACGCCCGCGGCGGCCCGCTGTCCCGGCAGAGCGCCTGGACGATCCTGCAGGTCGCCGCCGAGCGCGCCGGGCTGGCCGCCGCGGTCTCCCCGCACACGCTGCGTCACTCGTACGCGACCCACCTGCTGGACGGGGGAGCGGACGTGCGGGTGGTGCAGGAGCTGCTCGGCCACGCGTCGGTGAGCACCACGCAGGTCTACACGCTGGTGACGGTGGACCGGCTGCGCGAGGTGTACGCCACGGCGCACCCGCGGGCCCGGTGACGCGCCGCCCGTCCGGGCGGTGACCGCCCGGGCGGTGTCCACAGCGTCCTCCCCAGCTTCTCCACCCCTCGTCCACAGGAACTCGCCGAGTTGTGCACACCTTCGGTGAGGCGCCTTGTACCGGCCCCGGGGCCGTCCTACAGTCGCCTGGCCGTGGGCACGACGCTGGGCGACAGAGAGGCCAACGGACTGATGGGCATGTCGACAAAGGGTAAAGGGGAGGATTCCACCCTGATCGCCGTCGACGACATGCGCGCCGCCGCCCGCCGCACGCGGGAGACCGCTCCGGTCGAGGTCCGCGACGACGTCGAGGAGCCGCGGCCGTCCGGCCGGGCGGCCGACCCGGCGACGCTGCGCCAGACCCGTACGGTGCCGGAGCCGGTGCCGCTGCAGTCGCACGGCCCCGCCCGGGTGGTGGCGCTGTGCAACCAGAAGGGCGGCGTCGGCAAGACCACCTCGACGATCAACCTGGGCGCCGCGCTCACCGAGTACGGCCGGCGGGTGCTGCTGGTCGACTTCGACCCGCAGGGGGCGCTCTCGGTCGGGCTCGGCATCCAGCCGCACCAGCTGGACCGCACGATCTACGACGTGCTGATGGAGTCGTCGGTGACCCTGGACGACGTGCTGCTGAAGACCAACGTCCCCGGCCTGGACCTGGTCCCCAGCAACATCGACCTGTCCGCCGCCGAGGTGCAGCTGGTGAACGAGGTCGCCCGGGAGCAGACGCTGGCCCGCGCGCTCGGCCCGGCCCTGCGGGAGTACGACCTGATCCTGATCGACTGCCAGCCCTCGCTCGGGCTGCTGACCGTCAACGCGCTCACCGCCGCCGACGAGGTGGTGATCCCGCTGGAGTGCGAGTTCTTCTCGCTGCGCGGGGTGGCCCTGCTCATCGACACCATCGAGAAGGTGCGCGAGCGCCTGAACCCGCGGCTGCACATCGCCGGCATTCTCGCCACCATGTACGACGCCCGGACCGTGCACGGCCGCGAGGTCTTCTCCCGGGTGGTGGAGGCGTTCGGGGACACCGTGTTCGACACGGTGATCACCCGCACGGTGCGGTTCCCGGAGACGACCGTCGCCGGGGAGCCGATCACCACCTGGGCACCGAGCTCCTCGGGCGCCCTGCAATACCGTGCCCTGGCCAAGGAGGTGCTCGCCCGATGAGTCGGCGTCCGAGCCTGCCCGGCGCCGCCGAGCTGTTCCGGTCCACGGGCGGCCCCGGCGCGGCGGAGCCCGCTGCCCCCGCCCCGACCCGGCCCGAGCGGCTGACCCGGGTCCCGGAGGAGCCGGAGCGGTTCGAGGAGGAACGCGAGGCGTCGGTGACGCCGCTGTCCTCCCCGGCCGTGCGACCGGTGGACGACCTGTCCGACCCGGGGCCCCGTGCGCCCGGCCGGATCCGGCAGACCCGGCGGCAGCCGCTGCGCGGCGGTGCCGACCGCCGGCCCAGCGGCCGGGAGAAGCACGACGAGAAGATCACCGTGTACTGCTCGGCCGAGGAGCTCTTCGAGCTCGAGCGGGCGCGGCTGGCCCTGCGCGGCGACCACGGCCTGGTCGTCGACCGGGGCCGGATCGTCCGGGAGGCGGTCGCGGTGGTCCTGGCCGACCTGGACGCCAAGGGCGACAGCTCGATCCTGGTCCGCCGGCTGCGCGAGTCGTAGTGCGTACGGTCCCCACCCCGGCGCCGGTCCGCGCCGGGGGTCCCCCCGCGCCCGCCCGTCCCGCGGTCGTTCCTCCCGCGCCCGTTCCCTTCGAGGTGGGCTGATGCTCCGCGCGCTCGGCAGCCCGGCGGCGTTCCTCGGGCTGCTGCTCGGGTTCCTGATCGCGGTCACCGTGCAGGCGTACGTGGCCGCGTCGGTGGCCCGGGTCCTCGGCGACCGGCCCGCCTTCCGCCGGCTGAGCGACGTACGGCGGGTGCTCGACCCGTTCGGCGCGGTGGCGGCGGCGCTCGGCGGGCTCGGCTGGGGCGTCACCCCGGACACCCCGCTGCGGTCCCGCGCGCGGCTGGCGCTCGCGCTGCTCGCCGGGCCGATCGCGGTGGCGCTGCTCGGGGTGCTGGCGCTGGTCGGGTTCGTGCTCGTCGGGGGACCGCCGGAGGCGCTGCCCGGCCGCGGGCCGAGCTTCCTGTTCAACGACGTGGAAGGGCCGGCCGGCCAGCTGTTCTTCCTCGGGCTCGGCCTGCAGCTGCTCGGGATGGCGGTGCTGTCGCTGGTCCCGCTCCCGCCGCTGCCCGGCTGGCGGCTGCTGGAGCTGGCGTCGACCGGGTCGGTGGGCTGGCAGCGGGCGCGGGAGTACCTGGTCGAGAAGAACCTCGGGGTGCTCGCGCTGCTCGTCCTGCTGATCCTGCCGCTCGGCGGGTCGGTCCCGCTGCTGCTCAACATCGTCGACACGGCGGTGGGTTCCCTTCTCGATCTGGCGGCATAGCGCCGTGAGGTTTTGTCGACTCGGCTCCGCTGACCGTGCTCCGGCCGGCCTGTATTACGGTCGTCCCCTGTGAGCTCGGGGGTCGGTGACGGGGACGCCGTGCTGGCCGGGGTCGACACCCGCCCGGCCGGTGTCACCGGCGTTCCGGCCGGCTCCACCGGCGTTCCGGGCACCTCTCCGGTCGAGGCCGCGGTGAAGGCCGCGGTCGAGGCTCCGGTCGAGGCCCCGGGTGGTGGGCCGGGACCGGGGCCGGCGGTCGGCCGTGGGGCCGTGCGCCCGGCGCAGCCGCCCGGCGGGGGAGAGGGACCCGGGAGCTCCCGGCCGCCGGCGTTCGAGGTGCGGCTGGTCAACTTCGAGGGACCGTTCGACCTGCTGCTCACGCTGATCTCCAAGCACCAGCTCGACGTGACCGAGGTCGCGCTGTCCCAGGTGACCGACGAGTTCATCGCGCACATCCGGGCGCTCGGCTCGGCCTGGGACCTCGGCCAGGCCACCGAGTTCCTGGTGGTCGCGGCCACCCTGCTCGACCTCAAGGCCGCCCGGCTGCTGCCGTCGGCGGAGGTGGAGGACGAGGAGGACCTGGCGCTGCTGGAGGCGCGGGACCTGTTGTTCGCGCGGCTGCTGCAGTACCGGGCGTACAAGCTGGCGGCCGGCCACCTGCAGTCGCTGGAGCGCGCGCAGTCCCGCCGCTTCCCGCGGTCGGTGCCGCTGGACCCGCGGTTCGCGGCGCTGATGCCCGAGCTCCTGCTGAACGTCACCCCGGAGCAGCTGGCCCGGATCGCCGCCGACGCGCTGACCCCGAAGCCGCCGCCGACCGTGTCGATCGCGCACATCCACGCCGCCCGGGTCAGCGTCCGCGAGCACGCCGGGATCCTGCGCGACCGGTTGGCGCGGCTGGGCCAGTCGACCTTCCGGTCGCTCACCCAGGACTGCGAGCACACGGTCGAGCTGGTGGCCAGGTTCCTGGCGCTGCTCGAACTCTTCCGGGAGGGCGCGGTCTCCTTCGACCAGGTGGAGCCGCTGGGGGAGCTGTGGGTCCGGTGGACCGGCAACGCCACCCCGGACCGACCCACCGACGACGACATGGACGAGGAGTACGGGTGAGCGAGCCGCCGGAGACCACATCGTCCGACGCTCCACGTGAGGTCGAGCCGGCCGACCCGATGGCGACCATCAGCTCGCTCGCCGCCCGCCTGGCCGCCCGTACAGCGGCCAACCGGCCGGCCCCGCCGTCCCCGGACGCTGAATCCCCGGCCGTCCCCGCGGCGGCGTCGCCTGCCGACTCGGCGGTGACCTCCCTGGCCGATTCTGCGGCGACCTCCCTGGCCGATTCAGCGGCGGCGTCCCCGGCCGACCCTGCGGCGGCGTCCCCGGCTGACCGGGCGGCTGCTCTGTCGGCCGACCTGGCGGCGGCGTCGCCGGCCGACCTCACGGCAGGCCCGGCGGACGCCGACCCCGGCGTCGGGCATCCGGCCGGTGCGGCCGGTGTGGCTCCCACCGCTCCGACGGTTCCGGATGACGCTCGCCCCGGCGGGCACCCCGCCTCCGTAGAAGCGCCCCCGGCCGACGCCGCGGACATCGCCGCCGGCGTGGCCGGACCGGACGACGTGATCCGGACGGACGAGGTCGATGTCCATGCGGCGGGGGTCGATGCGGCGGGAGTCGGGGCGGCGGGGGTCGGGGCGGTGGGGCCGGCCGGCGCCGGTCAGGTCGATCGGGGGAGTGGCGGGGCGGCGCCGGGTGCCTCGGTGGATCCGGCCGGGGCCGCCGGGCCGGGCGGGCTGCCCGGCGACCG
>CADCTP010000135.1 GCA_902805565.1 uncultured Mycobacteriales bacterium | reverse complement strand
CCGCGCCGGCCCGGCGCACGGCGGGCCGGGGGCGGGGCCCGGGGCGGGGCCTGCCGGCCGCGGTCCCGGGCCGGCCGCGGAGCGTGTCGGTGTCAGCCAATGCGCCGCTCCTCCACCCGCGGGTACGCGTGGTCGGTGACCGGCTGGTCCGGCTCGATCGCGTAGGCGGCGAACTCGTACGCGGTCTCGCCGTGCACGGCCAGGTCCAGCCCGACCTCCTCGGCCGCGTCGGACACCCGCACCCCCACCGTCCGGTCGATGACCCGGCCGAGCAGGTACGTCACGACGAAGGAGTAGCCCGCCACGGTCAGCACGACCAGCAGCTGCACGCCGAGCAGGCCGTAGCCGCCGCCGTAGAACAGGCCGTCGTCGCCCAGCGGGTTGACCCCGCGGGTGGCCAGCAGGGCCACCGACACCGACCCGACCGCGCCGCCGACGAGGTGCACCCCGACGACGTCGAGGGAGTCGTCGAACCGCAGCCAGGTCTTGACCGCGACCGCCAGCGCGCAGAGGGCCCCGCCGGCCACGCCGACCAGCATCGCGCCGAGCGGGCTGACGTAGCCGGCGCACGGGGTGACCGCGACCAGGCCGGCGACCACGCCGGAGGCCGCGCCGAGCGTCGTCGGCTTGCCGTACCGGAACCGCTCGACCGCGCTCCAGGTGAGCATGGCCGCCGCGGAGGCGAGCACGGTGTTGACGAACGCGTACGCGGCGACCTGGTCGGCGGCCAGCGCCGAGCCGGCGTTGAACCCGAGCCAGCCGACCCAGAGCAGGCCGGTGCCGAGCAGGACGAACGGCAGGTTGTGCGGTCGCATCGGCTCGGCCGGCCAGCCGCGTCGGCGACCCAGCACCAGCGCCATGGCCAGTCCGGCGGCGCCCGCGTTGACGTGCACGACGGTGCCGCCGGCGAAGTCCAGCGCGCCGAGGCGGGCGGCCCAGCCGTCCGGGGAGAAGATCCAGTGCGCGACGGGGGCGTACACCAGCAGGGACCAGAGCGCGACGAACAGGCCGAGCGCGCCGAACCGCATCCGGTCCGCGGTGGAGCCGGTGATGATCGCCGGGGTGATCACCGCGAACATCATCTGGAAGACCACGAAGGCCAGCGGCGGGATCGTCTGGGCGGCGTCGCCGGTGTAGCCGGGCACCGCGTCGGTCATGTTCCGCAGCCCGGCGAAGTGCAGCCCGCCGAGCACGTCCCCCGGCCCGAAGGCGAGGGAGAAGCCGACGAGCGCCCAGACCAGGGCGGCGACGGCGATGGTGAGGTAGTTCTGCGCCAGCATCGCCATGGCGTTCTTCGCCCGCACCATCCCGGCGTAGAAGAACGCCAGGGCGGGGGTCATCAGCAGGACCAGTGCGGCACTGATGAGGACCCAGGCGGTGTCGCCCGTGTCCACCGTCCCCATGTCGAAGCCCATCGAGCCCCCCGGCAGTCGTGTCGTACGGTCAGGACCGGCGACCGACCACTCCCTGATGCGGGCCGGAAGAAAGCACAGTAAGTGCCGAACAGGTTTCAGCACAGGGGCCATAAGTCAGACGAATGTCGGGCGTTCGCCATTCAACGCTGAGCCGAATGGCCCAACTCAGGCGTGAGCAGGATGCTTCATGGTGCTCGCGGAGCCGCGGCGCTCTCGGCAGATCCCGGCCCCGCCGACCGCGGTTCAGCGGCCGACGGGCCAGGGACGGCCCGCCGGGCGGACCGGACGACCGATCGGTCGGAGGATCGGGGTCGTGCCGCCCGGCGACGCCGGGCGGGGGACGCCCTAGAAGAGCCGGACCGGGTTGACCACGTCGGCCACCACGGCGAGCAGCGCGAACATGCCCGCCACCGCGATGAAGACCATGATCACCGGGGCGATCCGCTCGGGGTGCACGAAGCCCGGGTCGGGGCGGCCGCGGGCGAGCGCGATCCGGCTGCGGATCCGCTCGAACCACATGACCGCGATGTGCCCGCCGTCCAGCGGCGGCAGCGGCACCAGGTTGAAGATGCCGAGGAAGATGTTGACCCCGGCCAGCAGGGCGAGGAAGAACGCGATGCCCTGGGCGCCCTGGTTGTCCAGGATCTCGCCGCCGGCCCGGCTGGCGCCGACCACGCTGACCGGGGACTCCGGGTCGCGCTCGCCGCCGAAGATCGCCTCCACCAGGGCCGGCACCTTGGACGGGATCGACGCCAGCGAGCTGAAGGTCGCGGTCACCATGTCGCCGGCGGTGCGGAACGCCGCGCCGATCCCCTCGATCGGCCCCTCCCGGACCAGCTCGGTGGGCAGGTCACCGACCACGCCCAGGGTCGGGGTCGCGACCAGCGTGGCGGCGTCGGTCGCCCCGGCCGGTGGCCGCTGGGCGACGACCGGGGTGACCGGCGCCGTCCGGATGGCCCCGTCCCGCTCGTACGTCAGGTCGACCGTCGCGCCCGCCGGCAGCCGGCGCATCGCGTCCTGGAACGCAGCCAGCGTCGGGGTCCGGGTCGGCCCGACCGCGGTGATCACGTCACCCTCGCGGAGCCCGGCCACCGCGGCCGGCGACCGCGGGTCGTCGGCGGTGCAGGCCCGCAGCGCCCCGGAGCCGACCGTCTCGTAGCCGGGGACCACGCACTCGGCGATGCTGGCCAGCCGGGCCGGCGCGCTGGCCGCCGGCACCGAGCGCTGGATGCCGAACGCGGACAGCGCCAGCCACAGCAGCACGATCGCCAGCAGGAAGTGGGTGACCGAGCCGGCCAGCATCACCGCGGTGCGCTTCCACGGGTTGGCCCGCCAAAACGCGCGCTGCTCGTCGTTCGGCGCGACGTCGAGGATGTGCGGGGACATGCCGTCGATGGCGACGAAACCGCCGGCCGGGATGGCCTTGATGCCGTACTCGGTGCCCTTGCGGTGGAAGGACCACAGCGTGGGGCCGAAGCCGACGAAGTACCGGCTGACCCGCATGCCCAGGGCCTTGGCCACTCCCATGTGCCCCGCCTCGTGCAGGCACACCGAGAACAGCAGGCCGAGGGCGAACACCACCACCCCGACGACGTACGCCATCCGTCAACCAGCCTTCCGAACCCCGAGCCGCTACTGCCCTACCGACCAACCGCTGCGACGTCGCGACGGTTCCCCGGCTCTCCGACCGGCAGGGTACCTGCGGCCTCCGCACCGGACTCGTCGAAGCCGATCCGGTCGTGCAGCCGGCGCAGCGGCGCCGGGGCCCACCAGTTCCACCGGCCCAGCAGCCGCATGGTTGCCGGCACCAGCAGCGCCCGCACCACCGTGGCGTCGAGCACCACCGCGACCGCCATCGCGACCCCGATGAGCTTGATGAACGTGATCCCGGACAGCGAGAACGCGCCGATCACCACGACCAGCAGGAGCGCCGCGCTGGTCACCACGGCCCCGGTGCGCTGCAGCCCGGCCGCCACCGCGGCGGTGTTGTCCCCGGTCCGCAGGTACTCCTCCCGGATCCGGGACATCAGGAACACCTCGTAGTCGGTGGACAGCCCGAAGACGATCGCCAGCACCAGGATCGGCTGGGTCGCCTCCAGCGTGCCGGTCGGGGTGAAGGCCAGCAGCCCGGACAGGTTGCCGTCCTGGAAGATCCAGACCACCACGCCGAACGACGCGGTGAGCGAGAGCACGTTCATCACCAGCGCCTTGATCGGCAGCACCACCGAGCCGAAGGCCAGGAACAGCAGCACGAACGTCGACCCGGCGACGATCAGGGCCATCACCGGCAGCAGCCCGCCCAGGCTGGAGAGCAGGTCGGACAGCTCGGCGGTGGTCCCGCCGACCAGCACCTCGGCACCGGCCGGCGCCGGCAGCGCGCGCACCCGGTCGACCAGGTCGCGGGCGGCGCCGGACTGCGCGTCCCCGGCGTACGCCAGGGAGACCCGCGCGGTGTCGCCGGCCTGCCCGGTCACCGTGGCCGCGGTGACGCCGTCCAGGGACCGGGCCGCCTCCGCCCACCGGGCCACCGCGGCCGGGTCGGCCCCGGTCAGGACGGCCTCGACCGGGCTGGTGGTGCCGCCCGGGAAGTCGCGCTGCACGGCCTCGGCCACCTGCCGGCTCTCGGTGCCGACCGGCAGGGAGCGCGCGTCGATCCCGCCGAAGGTCACCCCGAGGAACGGCGTGCCCAGCGCCAGCAGCACCGCGACCACGCCGGTCGCGTACAGCACGGGGCGGCGCATCACGCTGTGCGCCAGCCGGGCCCAGGCGCCCGACTCGACCCCCGCGTACGGCCGGGTGCGGGTGCGGCGGCGGCGGACCGGCAGCGCGTCCACCCGGTGCCCGAGGACGGCCAGCAGCGCCGGCAGCACGGTCAGCGCCGCCACCACCGCCACCAGCACCGCGGCGATCCCGCCCAGCCCCATGGAGCGCAGGAAGACCTGCGGGAAGACCAGCAGCCCGGCCAGCGCCACCGCGACGGTGAGCCCGGACACCGCGACGGTCCGCCCGGCGGTGCTCATCGTGACCACCACCGCGTCGTGCGGGGTCCGGCCGCGGCCCAGCTCCTCCCGGAACCGGCCGACGATGAACAACCCGTAGTCGATGGCCAGGCCGAGCCCGAGGATGGTGACCACGTTGAGGGAGAAGATCGAGACCTCGGTGACCATGGTGGCCAGCCGCAGCGCGGTGAACGCGCCCAGGACGGCGAGCACCCCGATCGCCAGCGGCAGCCCGGCCGCCACCACGCCGCCGAAGACGAGGACCAGCAGGATCAGCAGCACCGGCATGGACAGCAGCTCGGCGCGGGCGATGTCCTCGCCGACCCGCTCGGTGATGTCCCGGCCGACCGTCACCGTGCCGCCGACCCGGGTCTCCAGCCCGGGCGCGTCGAGCCGGTCCTCGATCGCCTCCAGCGCGTCCTCCCGGGCGCCCTCGTCCGCGCCGCGCAGCCCGAGCACCGCGTACGTGGACCGCCGGTCGGCGCTGACCAGGGCGGGGGCACCGGTGTCGAACCAGCTCACCGTGCGCTCGACGTGCTCGGCCGGCAGCGCGGCCAGCGTCCCGGTCACCGCCCGCCGGAACGCCGGGTCCTCGACCACGCGGTCCGGGCTGGTCCAGAGCACGACGACGTCGGCGTCGTCGCGGCCGAGCGCGGCCGCGGCGACCGCGGCGGCCCGGGCGCTCTCGCTGTCCGGGTCCCCGGACTGTTCGCTGGTGAGCGCGCCGATGACGCCGGTTCCCCAGACGCCGGCGAAGGCCAGGAAGGCGACCGCGAGCGCGAGGACCCACCGTCGGCGCCGGTAGGTGAACCGGCCCAGCGTTGCGAACATGTCGCTCTCCTTGGACTAGACTGTCACCGCAGTGAACAGTGTTAATCGTGAACGACGACAACTTCGCATACACTGTTAACTATCGTCAAGGCCGTTCAGCGACGGCCGGCCGGAGGAGGGAGCGCCCGTGGTCGCCACGCCCAGCCGCCGGGACCGGGTCCGGGCGGCGACCGTCGCCGAGATCAAGGACACCGCGCGGCGGATCCTGGTCGCCGAGGGGCCGGACGGGCTGTCGCTGCGGGCCATCGCCCGCGAGATGGGGATGACCGCGCCCGCGCTCTACCGCTACTTCCCCAGCCGCGAGGACCTCGTCATCGCGCTGATCGCGGACCTGTACGACGAGCTGGTCGAGGCGATGGTGGCGGCCCGGGACGCGGCCGCGGCCGCCGGGTCGGAGCCGGGCGTCCCGGACGAGCTGCTGCCGCTGGGCGGGGCCAGCCGCGGCTTCCGGCGCTGGGCGCTGGCGAACCGGCGCGAGTTCGGCCTGCTGTTCGGCAGCCCGATCCCCGGCGTGGAGATCGAGAAGTCCGACGACGACGACCCGGCCCACCAGGCGGCGCACCGCTTCGGCCAGGTGTTCGGCGAGCTGGTCGGCGGCCTCTACCTGAGCCGGCCGTTCCCGGTCCCGGCCGACGAGGACATCCCCCCGCCGCTGCGCGCCGAGCTGGCCAACTGGTCCCAGGCCTTCCCCGTCCCGCTGCCCCTGGGCGCGGCGCAGGTGTTCCTGTCCTGTTGGATCAGGCTCTACGGCGCGGTCGCGATGGAGGTCTTCGGCCACCTGCGGTTCGCCCTCACCGACGCCGAGCCGATGTTCGAGCTGGAGCTGCGGGACCTCGGGTCGAAGCTGGTGCCCGCGTCGACCGTCTCCACCTCCGGTTGACCTCACGCCGCCGTACGGGCGGCCGGTAGTCCGACACGGCGCGATGTGGGCCCGGACGTCACCTTCCTCGCGTCCCGCGCCGCGACCTCGGCTCGTACGCCGGCAGCGGAGCGAGCACGGTCGCCCGGCAGTCGCTGGACGGGTCCGGCCCCCGCGCCGGAGCCGGAACACCGCGAGCCCGGCCCCTGCCGAAGGGACCGGGCTCGCGGTGTTCCGGTGGGTCAGCGCCCTGCGGGCGCCTCCTCGACCCGCCCGGTCAGCGGCCGACCAGCCGGCGCCGGGCGGCCGGGGAGAGCAGCAGAGCCAGACCGGCGAGCAGCAGCGACAGACCGAGGCCGCCGATCGCGAGGGACGACGAGCCGGTCAGCGCGAGGCCCGGCGACGTGGGCACCGGCGTCGCCGGCGGGATCGGCCCGATCGCCCCGCCGCCCGGGGAGGTCGACGGCGCGGGGACGGCCGGGGCCGTGGTGGTGGCCGGAGCGGTCGTGGTCGCCGGGGCCGTCGTCGGGGCCGGAGCCGTCGTGGTGGCGGGCGCGGTCATGGTCGCCGGGCTCGTCGTCGGCGCCGGCGCGGTCGTCGTGGCCGGGCTCGTCGTCGGGGCCGGAGCGGTCGTCGTCGCCGGGGCCGTCGTGGGCGCCGGAACCGTCGTCGGGGCCGGGACCGTCACGGTCGCCGACGGGGACGCCGACGGGGACGTGGACGTGGCGGTCCCGCAGGCGAACCAGTGGCTGATCTGCGCCGGCTTGCCGCTCGACACCAGCGGAGCGTGCAGCGCCGTCCGCTGGTCGTCGACGTAGACGTTGTAGGCCGGGCCGCCCTTGACCACGACACCGGTCAGCATCGTCCCGGCCGGCACGCCGGTCACGGTCACGTACGTCCCGGACGCGTCGACGGTGAAGGCCACGTTGATCTTCGACCCGGCCAGACCGGCGGCGGCGCAGTCGCCGTCCTTGACATTGCCGGGGTGGGCGGTCGCGCGGGGGTCACCGGACACCGGCGCGTCGGCCTTCGGGGTCGCGCCGGCCGGGACGACCAGCAGCGTGAGAGAGCCGACCGCGGCGGCCGCGGACAGGCCCAGGAGCAGAGTGCGCAGGCGAGACACCGGGACAGGACCCCCATAATTTGTCGGTGGGGCCGGTCTCACCCTGCGCTCCCCACGACCGCCCGCCGGAAGGCGGAGGTGACCGATGACGGTCGCGGATCGAAGCTCCCCTGGCTTTCGTGCCGTCACCGGGACCGCGCCGCGGCGGGGTGATGACGCGATCCGCGCAAGGAATGCGGCCGCCTGACCTGCGGAAGCGCGAGGCGGCTGCCGGGGGCCGGCGTCGCGGGTCGCCCCGGGCCCGCCGTGCCGGTCGATCCCGCCCGGGTCCCGGTCGACCCGGGCGGGACCGATCGGTCCCGCCGACCCCGCCCGTCCCCCTCAGAAAAGACGGGGCGCGGTTCCGCCTAGCACGCGGCCCCCCAAGCCCGTGCTCGACACAGGACATTCGTCCGCGGGACCCCGGTCGGTTCTGCTCCGTACGGGTGAACTACCGGGCGCGCAGCGTCGCCGTGACCGGCCATACCGACCAGATCGCCAGCACGACTCCGAGCCGGGCCGTCCACCACAGCAGCGCCCCGGTCCGCTCCGGGTCGCCGACCACCGCGACCGCGGTCAGCAGCAGCGCGGCGGCGATGCCGGCGGCCAGCACCGCCTTGCCGAACTCCCGCCACTCGTACGCCGCGCCGCCCGGTCGGACCGGCGCCGGCCCGCCGGCGAACCGGTGCGCGAACCGGACGTCGGCCCAGCGCACCACGGACGGCCCGAACACCACCGAGAAGCCGAGGTAGACCGCGCCCAGGCCGTGCGCGGTGCCGGCGGTGCCGCCGCCGCGCAGGTCCAGCGTGGCCGCGGCCAGCAGGACCAGGTCGGTGACCGGGGTCAGGGCGAGCAGGACCGCGCCGGTCCGGCGGCGACCCAGCACGTACCGGGCGGTGAGCCCGGCCAGCAGGACGGCCCAGAACCCGACCTCGCAGGCGACCACGACGGCATAGAGCATGTGGCCCAGCCTGGCCCGCCGGACCGGCCGGCCGGGACCACCGGCCGACCGGCACCCGGGTCAACCGGTCGACGGACCCGCACCGCTCAGTCCCGCGGGATCGTCCCCAGCGCGTCGCCGAGGATGCCCAGGCCCTCCTGGACCTCGGCCTCGGTCAGGGTCAGCGGCGGCGCCATCCGCAGCACGTTGCCGCCCTTGCCGCCCTTGCCGATCAGCAGGCCCCGGGCCCGGGTCTCCTCCATCAGCCGGTTCGCCGCCGCCGGGTCCGGCCGGTCGCCACCCGGGACGACCAGCTCGATCGCCGCCATCAGCCCCTTGCCCCGGACCTCGCCGACCGCGCCGTGGCCCTCGCCCAGGTCCCGCAGCCCGCGCAGCAGCTGGTCGCCGACCTTGAGCGCGTTGGCCTGCAGGTCGTGCTCCAGCACGTAGTCGATCGTGGCCCGGGCGGCCGCGGTGGCCAGCGGGTTGCCGCCGAAGGTGGAGATCGAGTTCGCCGGCAGGTCGTCCATCAGCTCGCCGGCGGCGACCACGCCGCCGATCGCCATCCCGTTCCCCAGGCCCTTGGCGAAGGTCATGATGTCCGGCGTCACGCCGTGCGCCTGGATGCCCCAGAAGTGCTCGCCGGTCCGGCCCCAGCCGGTCTGCACCTCGTCGGAGATCAGCAGGATCCCGTACTCGTCGAGGACCTGCTTGAACGCGCCGAGCATGCCGTCCGGCGGTGTCGCGAAGCCGCCGACGCCCTGGATGGGCTCGGCGATCAGGCAGGCGACGTCGCCGGAGGTGGTCGACTCGATGACGTCGCGCAGGTCGGCGACGCAGGCGGCGGTGTACTCGGCGTCGGGCAGGTCCCGCCACGGCGAGCGGTAGCGGTAGCCGCCGTGCACGTACGACACCTGCACCGGCGAGAGCGCGGACGCCGACCAGCCGCGGATGCCGGTGATGCCCATCGCCGCGAACGACCGGCCGTGGTAGCTGTTGCGCAGCGCCAGCACCTGGGCCGAGCGGCGGCGCTGGGTGGCCAGCAGCAGCGCCATCTCGTTCGCCTCGGTGCCGGAGGAGGTGAAGAACACCTTGGCGTCCGGGATCCCGGACAGCGCGGCGATCCGCTCGGCCAGCTCGACCTGGTCCCGGATGAGGTAGAGCGTCGAGGTGTGCACGACGCCCCGGTCGAGCACCGCGTCCACCGCGGCCCGCACCTCCGGCACCCCGTAGCCGAGCATGTTGGTGAGGATGCCGCCGAAGAAGTCGAGGTACTCCCGGCCGTCGTCGCCGGTGACCCGGCGGCCCGAGCCGCCCACGATCTCCAGCGGCTTCTCGTAGTAGAGCGCCAGCCAGGACGGGAGGACCTTCTTGTGCCGGGCCAGGAGGTCGTCGGTCATGCCGCCCAGCATGCCTGCCCGGGCCGCGCGACACGACCCCCCGGCGGCGGGTCCGAACCCTCCGGGGCGGGGTAGACCGGCCAGATGTATGTGATCAGGGAGAAGTTTTTCGGCTTCGGTCAGGACTCGGACATCACCGACGAGCACGGGCGGCCGGTGCTCCGGGTGGACGGCAAGGCGCTGAGCCTGCGGGAGCGGCTGGTGCTGCGGGACCTGGACGGCCGGGAGGTCGCCGAGGTGCGGCGCAAGATGGTCTCGATGCGCCCGACGTACGAGATCGAGATCGGCGGCCAGGAAGCCGCCCGGGTGCGGAAGAAGCTGTTCACGCCGTTCGTGGACCGCTACACCGTCGACATCCCCGGGCCGGACGACCTGGAGCTGGTCGGCGACCTGTTCGACCACGACTACACCGTCCGCCGCGGCGGGCAGGTGGTCGCCACGGTGTCGAAGGCGTTCTTCACCATGCGGGACACGTACGCGGTGGACATCGCGGCCGGCGAGGACGAGCTGCTGATCCTGGCCGCGGTGCTGGCCCTGGACCTGGCCGAGGACCGGGAGCGGAAGGCCGAGCGGCGCCCCTGAGGGGACGCCGCCCGGGCGGGGCGGGGAGGCCGTGCCGCTCCCCGCCCCGCCCGCCGGAGCCCGCTACGGGCGCGGGCGGTCCGGGTCCACGTCGTACGTGGTGTCCGCGGCCGGCACCTCGGCGCCGGTGAGCGGCACCTCGGTCAGCGGCGCGTCGAGGGTGGACACCTCGGTGACCGGCGGCACCGTGGTGGACACCTCGGGAACCTCGGTGACCTGAGTGACCTGGTTCTCCTCGGAGTCCTTGTCGCCGCCCTTCAGCGCGGCGGCGGCCGCGACACCGGCCGCGGCGGCGGCCACGCCGGCCGCGACGGCCTTGCCGGAGACGCCCGCCTTGCCGCTGTCGCCGCGGGTCTCCTCGGCCGCCTCCGCGACCGGGGTGCCGACGTTGCCGGCGACCTCGCCCCGCCAGCCGCCGCTCTCGACGCCCTTGCCCTCGATGAAGGACTTGAACTTCTCGAGGTCGGACTCGGCCTGCTTCTCCACGATGTTCAGCGTGTCGCCGACCTTCTCCACCAGGCCCTCGGGCTCGTACTCCAGGTGCAGCCGGACCATCGTCCGGTCGGCGCCCAGGGAGGTGAAGAACACGGCGCCGGCGTTGGTGGCGCCCTCCGTCGCGGCCCAGGCGACCTTCTGGTCCGGGACCTGCTCGATGATCTCGGCCTCCCACTCGCGGCGGACGCCGGCGATCTCGGCCACCCAGTGCAGCCGCCGCTCGTCGAGCTGACGCACCTCGCGCACGCCGCCCATGAACTGGGGGAACTCCTCGAACTGCGTCCACTGGTTGTACGCGGTGCTGACCGGTACGGCCACCTCGGTGGACTTCTCGACCTGGGTCGTCATCGACCTCTCCTCGTCGGTCGGCTCCCGGCGGGAGCGTGCGTCCGACGCGTACCCCTTCGAACCCTGCTGAACCGGGGCGCGGAGGCGCTCGGCCCGAACGAGTGCCGATCGGGGCCCGGAACGCGGCGCGGTCCCCACGCGGCGGGGCGGCGCCGTCGGGGTGCGGCGGTACCGGCGGCGGGGGTCGCTCGGATGGCGGCCTGTTCGCGACCCGGGAATGCCGTAGCGTCCTGTTTCCGGTCGATCACGAATCGTCACCCGGGGAGGACCCGTGTCGCGTCGCCTGTCCCTGCTCGCCGCCGTCGCGTTGGCGCTCGGAGGGTTCACCGGCGCCGGGTCGGCGGCCGCCGAGCCGGTCGCCGTGGCCTCGGCCGCCGTCCCCCGGGCCGCCGCGGCCCCCACGACCCTCGCCGCGCCGGACATCTCGCTGTCCGCGGTCAAGGCCGACCTCGCCCAGTTGCAGTCCATCGCCACCGCGAACGGCGGCAACCGGGCGCACGGGCGGCCCGGCTACCTCGCCTCGGTCAACTGGGTGAAGAGCCGCCTGGACGCGGTCGGCTACACGACCGTCGTGCAGTCGTTCACCTACAACGGCGCGACCGGCTACAACCTCATCGCCGACTGGCCGGGCGGCGATCCGAACTCGGTGCTGATGACCGGCGCCCACCTGGACAGCGTCACCGCCGGCCCGGGCATCAACGACAACGGCACCGGCTCGGCGGCCGTCCTGGAGACCGCGCTGGCCGTGGCGGCCACCGGCTACCAGCCCGGCAAGCACCTGCGGTTCGGCTGGTGGGGCGCGGAGGAGCTCGGCCTGCGCGGCTCGACGTACTACGTCAACCAGCTGCCCGCGACCGAGCGCGCGAAGATCGCCGGCTACCTGAACTTCGACATGGTGGGCTCGCCGAACCCCGGCTACTTCGTCTACGACGGGGACAACTCCGACGGCGTCGGCTCCGGCCCCGGGCCGGCCGGCTCGGCCGCGATCGAGGCGCAGATCGTGTCCGGGTTCACCGCGCGCGGGGTGCCGACCCGCGGCACCGACTTCGACGGCCGCAGCGACTACGGCCCGTTCATCTCGGCCGGCATCCCGGCCGGCGGCATCTTCACCGGCGCCGAGGGCATCAAGTCCGCCGCCCAGGCCCAGCTGTGGGGCGGCACGTCCGGCGCGCCGTTCGACCCGTGCTACCACCGCGCCTGCGACACCTCGGCGAACATCGACGACACCGCGCTGGACCGCAACTCCGACGTGATCGCCTCGACGGTGTGGGCGCTGTCCGCCCCGACCCCGCCGTCCACGACGGTCTACTCCGACGGCTTCGAGACCGCGACCGGCTGGGCGAGCGCCGGGGGCGACACCGCGACCTCGGGCCTGCTGGTCCGCGGCGACCCGGCCGCCACCACCAGCTCCGGCGTCACCACCCAGCTCGGCACCGCGGCCGGTGGCACGTTCGCCCTGGTCACCGGGCCCGCGGCCGGGGCGAGCGCCGGGGAGAACGACGTCGACGGCGGCGTCACCACGCTGCAGTCGCCGCTGGTCGCGCTGCCCACCGGCGGGACGCTGACGCTCAGCTTCGCCTGGTACCTGGCGCACCTGAACAACGCCTCCTCCGCCGACTACCTGCGGGTGTCGGTGGTGTCCGGGACGACGGGGACCACGGTGTTCCAGCAGCTCGGCGCGGCCACCAACCGCGGCGCGGCCTGGGCCACGGCGTCGGTGCCGCTCACCTCGTACGCGGGGCAGTCGGTGCGGATCCGGGTCTCGGTCGCCGACCTGTCCGGCGCCAGCCTGGTCGAGGCCGCGGTGGACGACGTCCGCATCGGTCGCAGCTGACGCGGGGCGCCGCCGGGGCGTGGGACACTGGAGGGGCCATGACCTCCCTCCCGCTCGTCTTCGACGCCCCGGCGCGCGCCCGCAAGCCCCCGCGCCACCTCGCCGACCTCTCCCCCGCCGAGCGCCGCGCCGCGGCCGCCGAGCTGGGCCAGCCGGCGTACCGGGCGACCCAGCTCGCCACGCACTACTTCGGCCGCCTCACCGACGACCCGGCCGCGATGACCGACCTGCCGGCGGCGAGCCGGGAGGCCCTGGTCGCCGGCCTGCTGCCGGACCTGCTGTCGGTCGTCCGGCACGCCGAGGCCGACGGCGGCGCGACCCGCAAGACGCTGTGGCGCGGGTTCGACGGGGCGCTGGTGGAGAGCGTGCTGATGCGCTACCCGGACCGGGTCACGATGTGCGTCTCCAGCCAGGCCGGCTGCGGGATGGCCTGCCCGTTCTGCGCGACCGGCCAGGGCGGCCTGACCCGCAACCTGTCCACCGCGGAGATCGTCGAGCAGGTCGTGGCCGGCGCCCGGCACCTGCGCGCCGAGGGCGGCCGGGTCTCCAACGTGGTGTTCATGGGGATGGGCGAGCCGCTGGCGAACTACTCGCGGGTCGTCGCGGCGGTCCGCCGGCTCACCGACCCGGTCCCGGACGGCCTCGGCCTGTCCCAGCGATCCGTGGTCGTCTCCACCGTCGGCCTGGTCCCGGCCATCCACAAGCTGGCCGCCGAGGGGCTCCAGGTCACGCTGGCGGTCAGCCTGCACGCGCCGGACGACGAGCTGCGCGACACGCTGGTGCCGATCAACACCCGCTACAAGGTGGCCGAGGTCGTCGACGCCGCCCGGGCGTACGCGCGGACCACCGGCCGCCGGGTCTCCATCGAGTACGCGCTGATCCGCGATGTCAACGACCAGCCGTTCCGGGCCCGGCTGCTGGGCGAGCTGCTGCGCACCCGGCTGGGCACCAGCCGGGCCCACGTGAACCTGATCCCGCTCAACCCGACCCCGGGCAGCGAGTGGGACGCCTCGCCGCGGCCGGCGCAGGACGAGTTCGTCAGCATCCTGCGGGCCAGCGGGGTGTCGACCACCGTGCGGGACACCCGCGGCCGGGACATCGCCGGGGCCTGCGGGCAGCTCGCCGCGAAGGAGTGACGGGCTACTCGTCCCGCCAGGCGTTCTTCCGGCGGTAGCGGTCGCGGATCAGGATGAGGACCAGCGCGGCGGCCGTCCCGAAGAGCCACGGGTCGGCGGACTGGTTGTAGTGCCAGGTGAAGTTCAGCGCGATCAGCAGGATGACCGACACCCAGGCGCCGATCCGGGACCACTTGCCGAACGCGCCGTGCCAGCCCCAGTCCTCCGGCCGCTCGTGCCGGTGCCGGGTGCCGGTCGGCTCGGAGACGCCGGGCGAGGTCATGTGCGCGTCCGCCATGCGTCCAGTCTGCCAGACCGGGTCAGCGCCGCCGCACCGACTCGGCCGGTACGGCAACGCGCTGCACCGCGTCGTACAGGGCCCGGGCGGTGGCTCCCAGCGCCGGCGCCCACACCAGACCGGCCAGGCCGCGGTAGGTGAAGCTGGTCACCGCGTACACGCCGCCGCCGGCCAGCAGCCACGGCCCGCCGCTGGCGCCCTGGCCCATGCAGCAGGCCAGCCCCTGCGACCCCGTCCGGTACGGGTCGGGCCGCACGGGCGCGCGGCAGCACCCAGGCGAGCGCACGCCCCATCCCTGCCTCCCGCCTCTGTGACCGATCGTGACTGATCAGGTGCAGACAGTAGGAGCCGGGGTCGCGCGGAGCAACCTCCGAGCAGGCGCGTCGGAGCGGTACGCCACTATGAACGGCATGTCGCTGGCAGTCACCCCCTACGGCGCCTGGCCGTCCCCGATCGGCGCCGAGGCGGTCGCGGTCGCCGGCATCCAGCTCTCCACGCCGGTGCCCGGACCGGACGGCGAGGTGTGGTGGGCCGAGGGCCGGCCCGCCGACGCCGGCCGGGTGTCCGTCGTCCGCCGGGACGCCGCCGGCCACGTCTCCGACGTGCTGCCGGCCGGGTGGAGCGCCCGCAGCCGGGTGCACGAGTACGGCGGGAGCGCCTGGCTGCCGCTGCCCGGCGGGGGGCTCGTCTTCGCCTCCTGGGACGACCAGCGGGTCCACCGGCTGGACCCGGGCGCCACCGAGCCGGTCGCGCTGACCCCGGAGCCGGCCGAGCCGGCCGCGCTGCGCTACGCCGACCCCGTGCTGGCCCCGGCCGGCGACGAGGTCTGGTGGGTCCGCGAGGCGCACTCCGCGGAGGGAGTCACCCGGGCCCTGGTCGCCGTCCCGCTGGCCGGCGGCCCGGTCCGCGAGCTGGTCGGTGGCAGCGACTTCCTGGCCTCGCCCCGCCCGTCGCCGGACGGCCGCCGCGTCGCCTGGATCGCCTGGGACCACCCGCGGATGCCGTGGGACGGCACCGAGCTGCGGGTCGGCGAGCTCGGTCCGGACGGCACGGTCACCGCCACCACGACGCTCCTGGGCGGCGAGTCGGAGTCGGTGCTGCAGCCGGAGTGGGCCGACGAGGACACGCTCTACGCGCTGAGCGACCGCTCCGGCTGGTGGAACCTCTACCGGCTGCCCGCCGCCGGCGGCACCCCGGAGCCGCTGTGCCCGCGGGCCGAGGAGTTCGGCGCGCCGCTGTGGATCCTGGGCCAGCGGACGTACGCGCCGCTCGGCGACGGGCGGCTGGCGATCACCCACGGCACCGACACCGACGTGCTGGGCCTGCTGGACCCGGCGACGGGTGAGCTGACCGACCTGGACCTGCCGTACACGTCCTGGCAGCCGACCGTCACCGCGGCCGGCGGCACCGTCCTGGCCGTGGTCGCGGGCCCGACCCGGCCCCAGACCGTCGTCGCGGTGGACGTGGCGGACGGGACGGCGCGGGAGCTGCGGGTGGCCGCCACCGACCTGCCGGACCCGGCGTACCTGCCGCAGCCGCGGTCGATCACCGTGCCCGGGCCGGGCGAGCGGGACGTGCACGCGCACGTCTACCCGCCGCGGTCGCCGGACGCCGAGGGGCCGGCCGGCGAGCTGCCGCCGTACGTGGTCTTCGTGCACGGCGGGCCGACGTCGTACTCGCCCGCGGTGCTGGACCTGGAGAAGGCGTACTTCACCTCGCGCGGGATCGGCGTGGTGGACGTCAACTACGGCGGCTCCACCGGGTACGGCCGGGCCTACCGGGAGCGGCTGCGCCGGCAGTGGGGCGTCGTCGACGTCGAGGACTGCGTGGCCGTGGTGCAGGCGCTGGTCCGCGACGGGCTGGCCGACGGCGCCCGGCTCGGCATCCGCGGCGGCTCGGCCGGCGGCTGGACCACCCTCGCCGCGCTGACCGCCACCGACACGTTCGCCGCCGGCACGTCCTACTACGGCGTGGCGGAGCTGATCGAGTTCGTCGCCCACACCCACGACTTCGAGTCCCGCTACATCGACGGCCTGGTCGGCACCCTCCCCGAGGACCGCGACGTGTACGTCGAGCGGGCCCCGCTGTCGCACGTGGACCAGCTGTCCTGCCCGGTGCTGCTGCTGCAGGGCCTGGAGGACCGGGTGGTGCCGCCGGCGCAGGCGGAGCTGTTCGCCGAGGCGCTGCGGCGCAAGGGCATCCCGCACGCCTACCTGGCCTTCGAGGGCGAGCAGCACGGCTTCCGGCGCCGCGAGACGGTGATCGCGACCCTGGAGGCGGAGCTGTCGTTCTACGGGCAGGTCTTCGGCTTCACGCCGCCGGGGGTCCCGGTCCTGCCGCTGGTGACCGGCTGAGCGACGCCGGTCCCGGCGGTGCGCCGGGGCCGGGGCCGGGGCCGCGCCGGGGTGGGCGGGCGGCCGGCGAGGCAGCCTCAGCCGACGGGCACGAACACGGTCAGCAGCACCCAGGACACGGCGGCCGCCGGCAGCAGCGAGTCCAGCCGGTCCATCAGCCCGCCGTGGCCCGGCAGCAGGGTGCCCATGTCCTTGATCCCCAGGTCCCGCTTGATCATCGACTCGCCGAGGTCGCCGAGCGTCGCGGTCACCACGACGGCCAGGCCGAACAGCACGCCCTGCCACCACTCGGCACCGAAGAACTGGGTCAGGAACACCGTCCCGGCGATCGAGCAGGCGATGGTCGACCCCGCGAAGCCCTCCCAGCTCTTGGCCGGGCTCACCGTGGGCGCCATCGGGTGCCGGCCCAGCGTGGCCCCGGCCGCGTACCCTCCGACGTCGCTGCACACCACGGTCGCGATGAACGCGACGACCCGCTTCGCGCCGTCGTCCGGCGAGGCCAGCAGCACCGCGAAGCCGGCCAGGAAGGGCACGTACAGCGCGACGAAGACGGCGGTGGAGATGTCCCGCAGGTAACCGACCGGGCCGTCGGCCAGCCGCCAGACGAAGCAGCCCAGGGCGGTGAGCAGGAACGCCACCATCAGCGCCCCGGACCCGCGGAACCAGGCCAGCAGCTCCATCGCGACCGTGCCGGCCAGCAGCGGCAGCAGTGGCGGGTGCGCCTCGGCCTTGCCGACCGCGCGCACCAGCTCCACCACCGCGCCGCCGATGACCAGCAGCAGCAGCAGGACGAACCCGAACCGGAACGTGAACAGCGTCCCGATGACGAGCCCGCCCAGGACGAGGCCGACGCCGATCGCCGCGGGCAGGTTGCGCCCCGCGCCGCGGCGCCGTCTCTCCGGCACCACAGCGCCGCCGCCGACCACGTCCACCTCGCCAGCTACCTTCCGGATTCAGACCTCGAGCAGCTCGGCTTCCTTGTGCTTGACCATGTCGTCGATGGTCCCGACGTACTTGGCGGTGGTCTCGTCCAGCTCCTTCTCCGCCCGCCGGACGTCGTCCTCCCCCGAGTCGCCGTCCTTGACCAGCTTGTCCAGGGCGTCCTTGGCGTGCCGGCGGATGTTGCGGACGGAGACCTTCGCGTCCTCGCCCTTGCTCCGCGCGACCTTGCCGAGCTCGCGCCGGCGCTCCTCGGTGAGCTGCGGGAACAGCACCCGGATGACCATGCCGTCGTTGGACGGGTTGACCCCCAGGTCGGAGTCCCGGATCGCCTTCTCGATGGCGTTGAGCTGGCTCGGGTCGTACGGCTTGATGACGGCCATCCGCGCCTCGGAGACGGTGATCGTCGCCATCTGCGGGATGGGCGTCGGCGCGCCGTAGTAGTCCACCGTGAGCCGGGCGAACATGGTCGGGCTGGCCCGACCGGTCCGCAGCGTCCCGAGGTCGTCCCGGGCCACCTGGACCGCCTTGTCCATCTTCTCTTCTGCTTCGAAGAGCGTCTCGTCGATCACCAGAAACCTCCCGATGGGGCCGCGGGCAGCTCAGCCGGCGGAGCTGACCAGCGTGCCGATCCTCTCACCGGAGACCGCACGGGTGATGTTGCCCTCGGTCAACAGATCGAAGACCACGATGGGCAGGTGATTGTCCATGCAGAGGCTCACGGCGGTGGCGTCGGCGACCTTGAGCCCCCGCTTGAGCACCTCGTCGTACTGGACGGTCTCGAAGAAGGTCGCGTCCGGCACCAGCTTCGGGTCCGCGTCGTAGACCCCGCGCACGCCGTTCTTGCCCATCAGCAGGACCTGGCAGCCGATCTCCAGGGCGCGCTGGGCGGCGCAGGTGTCGGTGGAGAAGAACGGCACCCCGAGGCCGCCGCCGAAGATGACGACGCGGCCCTTCTCCAGGTGCCGGATCGCCCGGCGGGGGATGTACGGCTCGGCGACCTGGCCCATGGTGATGGCGGTCTGGACCCGCGTCTCGATGCCCTGCTTCTCCAGGAAGTCCTGGAGGGCGAGGCAGTTCATCACGGTGCCGAGGATGCCCATGTAGTCGGCGCGGGCCCGCTCCATCCCGCGCTCGGCCAGCTCCTGGCCGCGGAAGTAGTTGCCCCCGCCGACCACGACGCCGACCTGCGCGCCGGCCCGGACCGCCGCGGCGATCTCGGCGGCGATGCGGGCCACCACGTCCGGGTCGACCCCGAGCCCGCCGGCACCGGCCATGGCCTCGCCGGACAGCTTGACCAGCACGCGGTTCCAGCCGTGGCCGTCGCCGCCGGGGATCGGCGGCGACAGCGGGGCCGACACCCGGCCGGCCGTGTACAGGTGGACGGCCCCGGGGTCGTAGGCCAGCTCGCCGCTGTCGTACGCCGCCTCGATCCGGGCGTCGCCGATCCGGTCGCCGCCCGGCCGTGGGCGGGCCCCGTCGTCGGTGTCACTCACTCCGGGGCCTCCCCCACTCGCCGTACGGTCCGCGTCCGGGATCAGGCGCCGCCGACCTCGAAACGCGCGAACCGGGTCACGGTAACGCCCGCGCCTTCCAGCAGCTGCCGCACCGTCTTCTTGCTGTCCTGCACGGACGACTGCTCGATGAGCACGCTGTCCTTGAAGAAGCCGTTGAGCCGGCCGTCGACGATCCGCGACAGCGCCGCCTCCGGCTTGCCCTCCTCGCGGGCGGTAGCCTCGGCGATGCGCCGCTCGCTGGCGATGACGTCCTCGGGCACCTCGTCGCGGGTCACGTACGACGGGCGCATGGCCGCGATCTGCATGGCGGCACCGCGGGCGGCGGCCAGGTCGTCGCCGGTGAACTCGACCAGCACGCCGACCTGCGGGGGCAGGTCGGGGTTGCGGCGGTGCAGGTAGGTGGCGACCGTGCCGTCGAAGACGGCCAGCCGGGTGAGCTCGAGCTTCTCGCCGATGATGCCGGCGATGGCGTCGATGTTCTCCCGGACGGTCTTGCCGTCGGCCAGCGTCTGGCCCAGCAGGGTCTCCACGTCGGCCGGCTTGGAGGCCGAGGCGTGCGCCACGATGTCCGCGGCGACCTGCTGGAACTGCTCGTTCTTGGCCACGAAGTCGGTCTCGCAGGCCAGCAGGATCATCGCGCCCTCGGCCGCGGCGACGAGGCCGTTGGTCGCCTCGCGGGAGTCGCCGCGCTTGGCCACCTTCGCACCCGCCTTGATCCGCAGCGCCTCGATCGCCTTGTCGAAGTCGCCCTCGGCCTCGGTCAGGGCGTTCTTGCTGTCCATCATGCCCGCGCCGGTGAGGTCGCGGAGCTTCTTCACGTCCGCTGCGCTGATGGTTGCCATCGCTCGCTTCCTGCTCTCGTCATCGTCTGCGCCCCGGGGGCGCGGTGGTGCTTCCGGTTCGGGGCACGGGACCGCGGCGCCGCCCGACGTGGGCGGCGCCGCGGCTCCGTGGACTGCTCAGGCGTTGGGGGTGTCGGTCCCGTTCGCCCCGACGGTCGCCTCGACCGGCGCCTCGGCCTGCGCCGGAGCCTCGGCCTGGACCGGCGCCTCGGCCTGGACCGGAGCCTCGGCCTGGACCGGAGCCTCGGCCTGGACCGGCGCCTCGGCCTGGACCGGCGCGTCCGCGGCGGGAGCCGCGGCGGGCTCCGCCCCGACGGCCGGGGCGGCGGGGGCCTCGACCGGCGCGCCCGCGGCGGACTGGCCGCCGCTGGTGAGCAGCTCGCGCTCCCACTCGGGCAGCGGCTCGTCGGTGGCCAGCTGGCCCGTCGGCTCCGGCTTGTCGGAGCCGGAGTCGTCCCGGCCGGCGCCCGCGTTCGCGGAGGCGCGGCTCATCAGCCCGTCCGCCACCGCGTCGGCGACCACGCGGGTCAGCAGCGCGGCGCTGCGGATCGCGTCGTCGTTGCCCGGGATCTTGTAGTCGACCTCGTCCGGGTCGCAGTTGGTGTCGAGGATCGCGACCACCGGGATGCCCAGCTTGCGGGCCTCGCCGACCGCGATGTGCTCCTTCTTGGTGTCGATCACCCAGATCGCGCTCGGCACCCGGGCCATGTCCCGGATCCCGCCCAGGGTGCGCTCCAGCTTGATCCGCTCGCGGGAGAGGATCAGCTGCTCCTTCTTGGTGAGCGCGGTGTGGCTGCCCGTCTGCTCCATGACCTCGAGCTCCTTGAGGCGCTGGAGCCGCTTGTAGACGGTGGAGAAGTTGGTGAGCATGCCGCCCAGCCAGCGCTGATTGACGAACGGCATCCCGACCCGCTGCGCCTGCTCGGCGACGACCTCCTGGGCCTGCTTCTTGGTGCCCACGAAGAGGATCGTGCCGCCGTGCGCGACGGTCTCCCGGATGAACTCGTACGCCTTGTCGATGTACGTCAGCGTCTGCTGGAGGTCGATGATGTAGATGCCATTGCGCTCGCTGAAGATGAAGCGCTTCATCTTCGGGTTCCACCGGCGGGTCTGGTGCCCGAAGTGGACGCCGCTGTCGAGCAGCTGCTTCATGGTGACGACGGCCATCCGTCGCGCCTCCTCCGCCGGGCTTCGGCAGCCCGGCCATGCGGTGGGCCCGGAGACCGGGCCCGTCCTCGGTTGTCGCGACGACCGGGTGGCCGTCGCCCTGGTGTCCGGTGTCGCGACGCGTCCGTGCTCTCCGGCGAGGCCGGAGGGACCGAGGGCGGGTCGCCACCTCCCCGATGAGGAGGAGGACACGCGAAGTCGACCCACCGGAGTGAGTCGCACCAAGGAGTGTACGGCTGCGGGTACCGCGGGCCCAAACGGCCGTCCACAGGGCCGGTCGCCGTCCACAGATCGGTCCGCCGGGCTGGCCGGCGAGCACGCCGCCGCCGAGGGTTCAGGGCATGCGAATCCCCGGCCCGCGGACCCTGCGCCCGCTCCTGCGTCGACTCCTGCTGCGCCTGCGACCTGCGCGCGGACGGTCGCGGGCACCGGCCCGGCGGCGGGCGTGCGGCCTGCTGGCCGGCGCGGTGCTGATCCCGGTCCCGGCGGTGGCCGCGGGCGCG
>CADCTP010000134.1 GCA_902805565.1 uncultured Mycobacteriales bacterium | reverse complement strand
GCCCGGCCGGCTGATCCGGCAGGCGACCGGACAGGTGACCGGGCACCGGGCCGGCGGGCGCCGGCCGCCGTACCGTGGCCGGTGTCCGGGCGCGGCGAGCAGGCGCTGCGGGCCCAGGCCGCCAGGCTCCGCGAGTTCGTGCTGGCCGACCCCGGGCTCGACCCGGCCGACGTCGGGTTCACCCTGGCCACCACCCGCTCGGCGTTCCCGGACCGGGCCGTCGTCGTCGGTGCCGACCGGGCGGCCCTGCTGGGCGGACTTGCCGCACTGGCCGCCGGCGAGACGGACCCGCCCGGGGCGACCGTCGTGCGGGGCCGGGCCGGCCCCGACGGCGGCACGGTGCTCGTCTTCCCGGGACAGGGCTCGCAGTGGGCCGGGATGGCCCGGGACCTGCTCGACCGGTCGGCCCCGTTCGCCGCCGAGCTGGCCGCCTGCGCGGACGCGCTCGCCGGGCTGCTCGGCTGGTCGCCGGTCGACGTGCTGACCGGGACGGCCGGTGCCCCGCCGCTGGAGCGGGTCGACGTGGTGCAGCCGGTGCTGTTCGCGGTCATGTCCTCGCTCGCGGCACTGTGGCGGTCCTGCGGGGTCGTCCCCGACGCGGTCGTCGGCCACTCCCAGGGCGAGATCGCCGCCGCCTACGTCGCCGGCGCGCTGTCCCTGCAGGACGCCGCCCGCATCGTCGTGCTGCGCAGCCGGGCGCTGTCCACAGTGGTCGGAGGCGGGATGGCGTCCGTGCCGCTGCCGGCGGACGAGGTGGCCGCCCGGATCGGGCGGTGGGCGGACCGGCTCTGCATCGCGGCGGTCAACGGCCCGGCCAGCACGGTCGTGTCCGGCGCCGTCGAGGCGATCGCGGCGCTGGTCGAGCAGTGCCGGGCCGAGGACGTGCGCGCCCGCCGGATTCCGGTCGACGTGGCCTCGCACTCCCCGTACGTGGAGGGCCTGCGGGACCGGCTGCTCGACGAGCTGAGCGGCATCCGGCCGCGGCGGTCGGACGTGGCGTACTACTCCGCGGTGACCGGCGGCCGGTTCGACACGGCCGGCCTCGACGCCGGCTACTGGTACCGCAACCTGCGCCAGCCGGTCCGGTTCGCCGACGCGGTGCGGGCGCTGGCCGACGACGGGCACCGCACGTTCGTCGAGGCCAGCCCGCACCCGGTGCTCACCGTCGGGATGGGGCAGACGCTGGAGGCCGTGGCCGGCGCCCGCGTGGTGGGCACCCTGCAGCGCGACGAGGACGGCTGGGCCCGGTTCCTCGGCTCGCTGGCCCGGGTGCACGTCGCCGGCACGCCGGTGGACTGGACGGGCGCGTTCCCGGCCGGCGGAGCGCACCGGGTGGCCCTGCCGACGTACGCGTTCCAGCGCCGGCGGCACTGGGTGGACCAGCTCCCCGGGTCCTCGGCGGCCGAGCCGGCGGACGCCCGCGGCGCGGCCCCGGCGGGCGCCCCGGCAGCGGGACCCGGACCGGACGGCCCCGGGCCTGATCCGGCCGGCGCCGCGGGCCCCTGGTGGCAGCGGCTGCCCGGGCTCCCGCCCGAGGAGCAGCGCCGCGTGGTGCTCGACCGGGTACGCCGCGGCACGGCCGCCGTGCTCGGCCACGCCGACCCGGACGAGGTCGACCCCGCCCACACCTTCCGGGACCTGGGGCTGGACTCCGTCACCGCCGTCGAGTTGCGCGACCGGCTGGCGTCCGCCACCGGCCTGGCACTGCCGAGCACCGTCCTGTTCGACCATCCCAGGCCGGACGTGCTCGCCGAGCACCTGCGCCGGGAGCTGGTCGGCACCCCGGCGCCGTCCACCGGACCGGACCCGGCCCGGGCCGCACCCACCCCGGCCGACGAGCCCATCGCGATCGTCGGCATGGCGTGCCGCTACCCGGGCGGTGTCGAGCACCCCGAGGACCTGTGGCAGGTCGCCGCCGACGGCCGGTTCGTGGTCGGCGGGTTCCCGACCGACCGCGGCTGGGACCTGGACGCGCTGTTCGCGCCCGGTCCCGACGGCGCGCCCGCGGTCGCCACCCGGCACGGCGGCTTCCTCGCCGGCGCCGCCGACTTCGACGCCGACTTCTTCGGCATCTCGCCGCGGGAGGCCGCGTCCATGGACCCCCAGCAGCGCGTGCTGCTGGAGTCGGCGTGGGAGGCGGTGGAACGGTCGGGTCTCGACCCGACCGCGCTGCGGGACACCCGCACCGGCGTCTTCGTCGGCACGTTCGCCGGCGACTACGGCACGTTGCTCGGCGAGGAGTCCCGCGGCTTCCTGATGACCGGCACCACGCCGAGCGTGCTGGCCGGCCGGCTCGCGTACGTGCTCGGCACGCAGGGACCGGCGTTGACCGTGGACACGGCGTGCTCCGCCTCGCTGGTGGCGGTGCACCTCGCCGTGCAGGCGCTGCGGTCCGGTGAGGCGGACCTCGCGCTGGCCGGCGGCGTGACGGTCATGTCGACGCCCGGCAGCTTCCTGGAGTTCACCCGGCAGGGCGGTCTGGCCCCCGACGGCCGCTGCAAGTCCTTCTCCGACACCGCCGACGGCACCGGCTGGTCCGAGGGCGTCGGTGTGCTGGTGCTGCAACGGCTGTCCGACGCCCGGGCGGCGGGCCGCCGGGTGCTGGCCGTCGTCCGGGGCTCGGCCATCAACCAGGACGGTGCCTCCAACGGCCTCACCGCCCCGAGCGGGCCCGCGCAGCAGCGGGTCATCCGGGCGGCCCTGGCCGCCGCCGGCCTGCGACCGTCCGACGTGGACGCGGTCGAGGCGCACGGCACCGGGACCACGCTCGGCGACCCGATCGAGGCGCAGGCCCTGCTCGCGACGTACGGGCAGGAGCGGACGGCGCCGCTGCGCCTCGGTTCGCTGAAGTCGAACATCGGGCACACGCAGGCCGCCGCCGGCGTGGCGGGGGTGATCAAGATGGTGCAGGCCCTCCGGCACGGTCTCCTGCCGAAGACCCTGCACGCGGCGGTCCCCTCGACCCACGTCGACTGGACGCAGGGCGCCGTGCAGCTGCTGACGGAGGCGACGCCGTGGCCGGAGACGGGGCGGCCGCGCCGCGCCGGCGTGTCGTCGTTCGGCATCTCGGGCACCAACGCGCACGTCATCCTGGAACAGGCCCCCGAGCCCGCCGCCGTCGCCGACACGAACGGCACGCTGGTGCCGTGGGTGGTCTCCGCGCGCAGCCCGGAGGCGCTGCGGCAGCAGGCCGCCCGGCTCGCGGGCACCGCCGGCGGCGCGGCGGACGTCGCCCTCTCGCTGGCGCGCACCCGCCCGCTCTTCCCGCACCGGCTGGCGGTGCTGGGCCGGGACGGTGACGAGCTGCGCGCGGCCCTGACCGATCCCGGGAGGACGCTCGTCGGCACGGTCGTGCCGGGCAGGCTCGGCGTGCTGTTCCCCGGCCAGGGCTTCCAGCGGCTGGGCATGGGCCGCGGCCTGTACGAGCGGTACCCGGCGTTCGCCCGGGCCTTCGACGAGGTCATCGCCGCGCTCGGTACCGACGTCCGGGACGTCATGTGGGGCGGGGACGCCGCCGAGCTCGATCGCACCGGGTGGGCCCAGCCGGCGCTGTTCGCCCTGGAGGTCGCCCTGTACCGGCTGGTCCGGTCGTGGGGGATCGAGCCCGACGTCGTCGGCGGCCAGTCGCACGGGGAGATCGCGGCCGCGCACGTGACCGGCGTCCTGACGCTGGCCGACGCGGTGACGCTGGTCCGCTCGCGGGCCGACCTGATGCAGGCGCTGCCCCCGGGGGGCACGATGCTGGCCGTCGACGCGGCTGTCGACGACGTCCGCCCGCTGCTGGGCGACGGGGTGTCCGTGGCGGCCGTCAACGGCCCGTCCGCCGTCGTGGTCGCCGGTGCCGCCGACGCGGTCGCGTCCCTGCGCGCCGAGATGGCCGGGCTGGGGCGCCGGACCAGGGTGCTGTCCGTGTCCTACGGCTCCCACTCGCCCCTCGTGGATCCGATGCTCGGCAGGTTCGCGGCGGCGCTGGCGGACATCGAGTGCGCCGAGCCGGCCATCCCGTTCGTCTCGGCGCTGACCGGCAGGATCGAGCCGCCGGACGGCCCGGGCTACTGGGTGCGGCACCTGCGGCAGCCGGTGCTGTTCGCCGACGCGGTGCGGGCGATGGTCGACGCCGGCGTCCGTACGGTGCTGGAGCTCGGCCCGGACGGCTCGGTCAGCACGCTCGTGCCCGCCGCGGCCGGCGATGCCGACGTGCGGGCGGTGCCCCTGCTGCGCCGGGACCGCCCGGAGGAGGACTCGGCCGTCACGGCGCTGACCGAGCTGCACCTGCGCGGCACGGACGTGGACTGGCCGGCCTTCCTCGCCGACAGCGGGGCACATGTCGTGGACCTGCCGACCTACGCCTTCACGCACCGGCGGTTCTGGCCGGACGGCGGCCGGGCGGCCGACGTCACCGGCGCGGGCCTGGACCAGGTCTCGCACCCGCTGCTCGGGGCCGCGGTCGAGCTCGCCGGCGGCGGGGTGGTGCTGACCGGCCGCCTGTCGCTCACCGCCCAGCCGTGGCTGGCCGACCACAAGGTCCGGGGCCGGACCCTGTTCCCGGGCACCGGCTGGGTGGAACTCGTGACCCGCGCCGGCGACGAGGCCGGCTGCACCCGGATCGACGAGCTGACCCTGGTGGCGCCGCTGGTGCTGCCGGACCACGGCTCGGTGCGGGTGCAGGTCCGCATCGGCGAGGACGAGGGCGGCCGCCGCCCGGTGACGGCCTCCTCCTGGGCCGACGGCGCCTGGACCCAGCACGCCGAGGGTCACCTCGGAACCGGGTCCACCACGCCCGACACCGGGTTCGCGCGGGGGGAATGGCCCCCGGCCGGCGCGGCGGCGGTACCGCTGGAGGACTGCTACGACCGGCTGTCGGCGATGAACCTCGACTACGGCCCCGCCTTCCGCGGCGTGCGGGCGGTGTGGCAGCGGGGGAGCGAGGTGTTCGCGGAGGTGGCGCTCCCGGAGCCGGTCGCCGACCGCGCCGGTGCCTTCGGCCTGCACCCGGCGCTGCTGGACGCCGCCGTGCAGGTGGCGTTCCTCGGCGACCTGGGTGTCACCCCCGGCGCGCTGCCGTTCGCCTGGGAAGGGGTGTCGCTGCACGCCGCGGGCGCCGCGCAGTTGCGGGTCCGGCTCGTCCCGCACGGCTCGGCCGTGTCGCTGACCGCCGCGGACGCGCTCGGGGAACCGGTCGCGTCGGTCGGGTCGCTGACGCTGCGCGAGGCCGCGGCGGCGGTGGCGCCCCCGACGTACGACTCGCTGTTCGCGCTGGACTGGACGCCCCTGCCGCCCGCCGGGCCGGCGGAGCCGGCAGCGGTGGTCGAGTTCGCCCCGGCGACCGGCGACCTGGTCGCGGCGACGCATGCGGCGGCGGCGCGGGCCCTGCGGGCCGTGCAGGAGCGGATCGCCGGCGACGACGCGGAACCCCTGCTGTTCCGCACGCACGGCGCCGTGACCGGCGACGACCCGGCGGCCGCGGCGGTGTGGGGCCTGGTGCGGTCCGCGCAGACGGAGCACCCCGGCCGGTTCCTGCTGCTGGACACGGCGCCGGGCGAGGACGTGCGCGCGGCGTACGGAGCGTTGACGTCCGCCGGTGAGCCGCAGGGCCGGGTCCGGGACGGTGTGGTGCACGTACCCCGCATCGCGCGGCTCGGCGCACGGGCGGGCCTGCTCCCGCCGGGCGACGGCCCGTGGCGGCTGGACGTCCCGGTGCGGGGCAGCCTCGACGGCCTCGCGCTCGTCCCGTACCCGGCGGCGGAGCGGGCGCTGACCGGGACCGAGGTGCGGGTGCGGGTCCGGGCGGCGGGCGTCAACTTCCGCGACGTGCTCAACGTCCTCGGCATGTACCCCGGGGCCCCGGGGGCGCCCGGCATCGAGGCCATGGGCGAGGTGGTCGGGACCGGTCCGGACGTCGCCGCCGTACGGGTCGGTGACCGGGTCACGGGGCTGGTCACCGGCGCGTTCGGCCCGCTGGCCGTCGTGGACGAGCGGCTGCTCACCCCGGTGCCGGCCACCTGGTCCGACGAGGTCGCCGCGACCGTGCCGGCGGTGTTCCTCACCGCGTACCACGGCCTCGTGGACCTGGCCGGCCTGCGGCCGGGTGAGCGGGTGCTCGTCCACGCCGGAGCCGGTGGCGTCGGCATGGCCGCGATCCAGCTCGCCCGGCACATCGGGGCCGAGGTGTTCGCCACGGCCGGTCCGGACAAGTGGGACGCGCTGCGCGAACTGGGGGTCGCGGCGGACCACATCGCGTCCTCCCGGGACCTCGGGTTCGCCGGCTCCTTCGCCGACGCGCTGGGCGGCGACCGGATCGACGTGGTGCTCAACTCGCTCACCGGCAAGTTCATCGACGCCACGCTCGGCCTGCTCGCCGACGGCGGGCGCTTCGTCGAGATGGGCAAGACGGACCTGCGCGACCCGGCCGACCTGCCCGGCGTGCGGTACCTGCCGTTCGACCTCCTGGAGCTGGAGCCGGACCGGATCGCCGCCATGTTCGCCGAGCTGGGCCGGCTGTTCCGGGACGGCGCGCTGCGGCCGCTGCCGGTGCGGTCGTGGGACCTGCGCCGCGCGGCCGACGCGTTCCGGTTCATGCGGGAGGCCCGGCACGTCGGCAAGATCGCCCTCACGGTCCCGGACGGCCGGACGGTGGACGGCACGGTGCTGGTCACCGGTGGCACCGGCGGCCTCGGCCGGCACCTGGCCCGGCACCTCGCCGGGCGCGGTGTCCGGCGGCTGGTGCTGGCGTCCCGGCGCGGCCCCGAGGCCGAGGGCGCGGCCGCGCTGGTGCGGGAACTCGCCGCGCTCGGCGCCGAGGCCGACCTGGTGGCCTGTGACGTCGCCGACGCCGCCGCCACCCGCCGGCTGGTGGCGGGCATCGCGGACCTGACCGGCGTCGTCCACGCGGCGGGGGTGCTCGACGACGGCGTCGTCACCGCACTCACCCCGCAGCGGCTGGCGGACGTCCTGCGGGCCAAGGTGGACGCGGCGTGGAACCTGCACGAGGCGACCGCGGGCCGCCCGCTCCGCGAGTTCGTCCTGTTCTCCTCGGTCATGGGTCTGCTGGGCGGCGCGGGCCAGGCCAACTACGCCGCCGCGAACGCGTTCCTGGACGCGCTCGCCCGGTACCGCCGCCACCGGGGACAGCCGGCGACCTCGCTGGCGTGGGGCGCCTGGGCGCCGGACGGCGGCATGACCGCGGGCCTGTCCGATGTGGACATCGCCCGGATGGCGCGGGACGGCCTGGCCCCGCTGTCGGCGGCGCAGGGCATGGCGTTGTTCGACGCCGCGCTGGCCGTGGACGCCGCCGTGCTGGTGCCGATGCGCCTGGACCTGTCCCGGCTGCGCACCCGGACCGACGTGCCGGCCGTACTGCGCGGGCTGGCCGGCGGCCGCAGGCGCGCCGCCGCGGCCGGCGGCGGCGCGGATCCGGCGGCGCTGGCCACCCGGCTGGCC
>CADCTP010000133.1 GCA_902805565.1 uncultured Mycobacteriales bacterium | reverse complement strand
CCGCCGCCGGCCGGGGGCGACGTGACCGGCGGCACCGGGGCGAACGGCGCGGTCGGGGACACGGTCGGGGCGACGGTCGGCGTCGCGGTCGGTGCCGGTGCGGCGGACGTCGTCGGCGCTCCGGTGGGCGGCGCGGTCGTGCTCGGTGCCGGGGTGGGGCTGCCGGTCGGGGACGCGGTCGGGGACGCCGTCGGCGACCCGGTCGGCGATCCCGTCGGCGACCCGGTCGGCGGCGGCGTGGGCTCCGCCGGGCAGGCCAGGGTGGGCGCCGACGGCTCCGCGCCGGCCAGGGTCAGCTCGGCGAACCCGACCCCGGACAGGCCGAGGATCGCCTGGGCCGTGGCCCGCTCGGCGTTTCCGGCGTCGAAGCCGGTGCCGTCGTACGCGATCGCGCCGCGCTGCCCGGCCGGTGCGGTGCACAGCGACTGCAGGCCCAGCAGGAACCGCCCGGCGGCGTCCGCCGGCCCGGTCCGCCCGGCCGCCCGCAGCGCCTGCGCGGCGAGCCCGGTGGAGTTGCTGTTCGGCGTGGCGGTGGTCCCGGTGCCGGCGAACGACCCGTCGGTGCCCTGCACCGAGACCAGCCAGTCGATCCCGCGGGCGGCCGCGGCCGGGTCCCCGCCCGGCAGGGCCAGCGCCTGCGCGACCATCGCGGTGGCGTCGGTGTCCGGCGTACAGGTCGGCTGCCCGTAGTCGAGCGGGAAGCCGCCGCCCGGGCACTCCGACGCCACCAGGAAGTCCACTGCGGACCCCGGTACGCCGGCCGGGGTGCGGGCCAGCGCCAGCAGCGCGAACGACTGGCCGAACGCGTTCGACCGGTCCGCCTCGGCGGGCGTGTCGGAGAACCGGCCGCTCGGGGTGAGCAGCGAGTTCAGCCGGGCCAGCACGTCGACACCGCCGACGTCGGTGGGGTCACCGCCGGTGACCTGGGCCGCGTACGCGACCTTGGCCAGCCGGCCGGCGTCGGAGAAGGACACCTCGTCGCCGACGTAGTCGGTCAGCGCGGTCGGGTCGGTGGCCAGCCACTCCAGCGCCGCGGTCGCGTTGTCCCCGGCCGCGCCGGCCGCCGCGAAGGCGAACACCGCGTCCAGCGTGAGCCCGGCGTCGGGGTAGACCATCCCGCCGCCGAAGTCGTCCTCGAAGCGCTCACCCTCGACCAGCTGGCGGGCGAGCCACCCGGCGGCGGCCGCGACCGGCTCCTCGGTGGGGGCCGCGGCGGCGGGCGGGGCGAGCGGCACGGCCACCGCGACCAGCAGGAGGGCGGCGACGCCGGACAGACGACGGAGGGACGGGGCCACGCACGGCCGCCTTTCGGACGGGCCGCGCGGCGGTGCCCGTCCGCCACCGCACGCCGAGCGCCAGCTCAGGGTGCGCCGACGTCCCGGGCTCCGTCCCGCAGGCCTCGACGGGATGGGGGAGACGGCACGGCCGCGGGTGATCGGGCTCGCCGACCTCGCGGTCGGCCCACCGTTGCGGGTCAGCGCCGGATTCGGACCGGACTTCCCCCACGGACGCGCATGCAGTTGTCGCCGGTCAGCTTGCGGTCCGCACCCGGCGGCTGTCAAACCCTCACGCACGGTGTGGCAACAGCGCGGACGAGGTCGCCCGAATGCCCTATATCGGTGCTGCGCCGACCGCTGGCACGGTCCGGTCATGCGGATTCGATGGGCAGGGGCGTTCGGGATCGGGGTGCTCACGGTGGCCGGCATCCTGCTGCCGGCGAGCCCGGCGGCGGCGGCGCCGACGTTCAAGGTGCCGTTCGGCTGCGGGCAGGTGTGGTCCGGCCAGACCAGGACCTCGCACAGCCCCGCCAACGCGGTGGACTTCAACCGCGCCGACGACCAGGGCGACGCGGTGCGCTCCAGCGCCGCCGGCACGGTCAGCACGGTGCGCAACCTCGGCGACACCAGCTACGGCCGGTACGTCGTGGTCGACCACGGCAGCGGCTACTCCACCCTCTACGCGCACCTGCAGGACTGGACGGTCTCGGTCGGCCAGTCGGTCGGCCGCGGCACGATCATCGGCCACGTCGGCAGCACCGGCGGCTCCAGCGGCCCGCACCTGCACTACGAGCAGCGGCTGAACGGCTCGGCCATCCGGGTCGCCTTCAACGGCGTCCAGGCGCTCTACTGGGGCACCCGCGACTACACCTCGGACAACGGCTGCTCGTCGGGCGGCGGCGTCACCGCGACCGTCAACACCGCCGGCACCGCGCTGACCGTCCGCTCCGGCCCCGGCACCGGCTACGCCGCGGTCGGCACCGTGTCCGACGGGCAGACGGTGACGATCGGCTGCCAGACCTCCGGCAGCTCCGTCACCGGCACGTACGGCACGTCGACGATCTGGGACCGGATCGGCTCCGGCCGCTACATCGCCGACGCGTACGTCTCCACCGGGCACGACGGCTACATCCCCGGCGTCCCCCGCTGCTAGCGACGTCCTGCTAGAGGCGCCCGATCGGCGACCCGGCCAGCGCGGACAGCAGCGCGGCCGGGTCGTCGTACGCCGCGACCGCACCGGCGCCCTCCAGCGCGGCCCGGTCGATCCCGCCGCACAGCATCGCCACGCACGGCAGCCCGGCCGCCCGCGCCGCCTTGACGTCCCACACGGTGTCGCCGACGGCGACCGTACGGGCCGGGTCCAGCCCGTGGTCGCGGACCGCGGTCTCCAGCAGGTCCGGGCGGGGCTTGGCCGCCTCCACGTCGTCGGAGGTGGTGGCCCCGCCGATGATCCCCTCGTCGGCACCGATCGCCGGCACCATCCAGTCCAGGTCCTTCTTCTTGCCGCTGGTGGCCAGGACCACGGTCAGGCCCCGCTCGGCACAGCCGGCGAGCAGCTCGGCCGCCCGCGGGAACGCGGTGACCTGGTCGCTCAGCGCGTCGTACCGGCGGGAGTGCGCCTGCACGGTCTCCTCGTCGGCGTGCCCGAGCACCCGCTCGACCAGCTCCTCGCTGCCGATCCCGATCGACCGGTGCAGCGTCCACATGCCGACGTCGTCGTGGCCGGTGTCCCGGAACGCCTGCCACCAGGCCAGGGTGTGCAGGTAGTTGGTGTCCAGCAGGGTGCCGTCGACGTCGAACAGCACGCCGGGCCGCAGGGAGTCGGTCACGTCGGCGGTCTGCCCCACCGGTCGCCGCGCACACACCCGGTCCACCGCCGCCGCGGACGCGGATCCACCCGCGTCCAGCGCCTCCGGGCCTGCGGTTACGGTGTCCGGATGGTGGCTTCGGCAGGGCGCGGGCGCACCCGGCGTCCCGCGACGCTGGCCTCCCTCGCCGCGGAGCTCGGGATCTCCCGGACCACGGTGTCCAACGCGTACAACCGGCCGGACCAGCTGTCCCCGCAGCTGCGGGAACGCATCCTGGAGGCGGCCCGGCGGATGGGCTACCCGGGACCGGACCCGGTCGCCCGCAGCCTGCGCACCCGGCGGGCCGGGGCGATCGGCCTGATCTTCACCGAGGGCCTGTCGTACGCGTTCCGGGACCCGGCCGCCGTCGCCTTCCTGGAGGGCCTCGGGCTGGCCTGCGAGGAGAGCGGGACCGGCCTGCTGATGGTGCCGGCGGCCCCCGGCGACACCGCCGACCCGCAGCTGGTCTTCGGCGCGGCGGTGGACGGGTTCGTCGTCTACTCCATGCCGGCCGGCGACCCGCACGTGACCGCGGTGCTGGAGCGCCCGGTGCCCAGCGTCGTGGTCGACCAGCCGGTCGGGCTGTCGGGTGTGGACTTCGTCGGGCTGGACGACCGGGCCGCCGCGGCCCAGGTCGGCCGGCACCTCGGCGAGCTGGGGCACCGCCGGGTCGGCGTGGTGGCCAACCGCCTCGGCACCGACCGCAACGACGGGCCGGCCGACCGGGACCGCCAGGACCGCAGCCCGTACGCGGTGGTCCGCAGCCGGCTCGCCGGCCTGGCCGACGGGCTGGCCGAGCACGGCGTGGACCGGGCGGCCATCCAGGTCGAGGAACGCTTCGACAACACCGCGGAGGCCGGCGCCTCGGCCGCCGTGGCGATGCTGGACCGCGACCCCCTGCTGACCGCGCTGGTGTGCACGACCGACGTGTTCGGGCTGGCCACGCTGACCGTCGCCCGCCAGCTCGGGCTGTGGGTGCCGGACGAGCTGTCGGTCACCGGCTTCGACGACGTGCCGGAGGCGGCGCCGGCCGGGCTCACCACGGTCCGCCAGCCGACGCTGGAGAAGGGCCGGGTCGCCGGCCAGCTGCTGCTGGACGACCGCGAGCGGCCGGCGGCGCGGCGGGTGCTGCTGCCGACCGAGCTGATGATCCGGGCCAGCACCGGCGTGCCCCGGCGCTGACCGGGCCGGCCGGCGCGACCGGCGAATCATCACGTTAACAGCCTGTTTCTTTGACGAAGAGTGACCATCTCACCCGTACGGCTCTCCAGTCGATCAGCCGGATGCGCATACCGTTCCGGTCATACAGGCTCGTCAGAGCCGCCCAGGGGAGGTACGGGATGAAAGCTGCTCGGAGGTGGGGCGCCGCGTCGGTCGGCGTCCTCGTGGCGCTGTCGGTCGGCCTGCTCGGCCAGACCCAGGCCGCGGCAGCACCGGTCGGCGGGCCCAGCCCGTCGGTGGTGGGTGGCACCAACGCCGCCCAGGGGGAGTTCCCGTGGATGACGCGGCTGTCGATGGGCTGCGGCGGCGCCGTCATCGCCCAGCGGGTCGTGCTGACCGCGGCGCACTGCGTGCGGCGGACCGGGTCGTACACCGGCTACACCGCGACGATCAACCGCGCCAACCTGACCAACACCTCGGTCGGTCAGTCGATCGGCTCGACGTACGTCTACCGGAGCCCGCAGTACTCCAGCACCGGCACGTACGACTGGGCGCTGGTCGAGCTGGCGTCGGCGCCGAGCGTGGCGCCGCTGTCGATCGCCAACCAGGGTGAGACGTCGCTCAACTCCGGCACCTTCACCGTCATGGGCTGGGGCGCCACGTACGAGGGCGGCCCGCAGACCAACGCGCTGAAGAAGGCGTCCGTGCCGTTCGTCAGCGACTCGGTCTGCGCCCAGTCGTACCGCGAGCTGGCCCCGGCGACCGAGATCTGCGCCGGCTACACCTCCGGCGGCGTGGACACCTGCCAGGGCGACTCCGGTGGCCCGATGGTGAAGAACGTCAACGGTGTCTGGCGTTCGGTCGGCATCGTCTCGTACGGCAACGGCTGCGCGCGGCCCAACTACCCGGGCGTGTACAGCGAGATCCAGGCGTTCTCCAACGCCATCCGGGCGAAGATCAGCGCCTCCGGCACGATCATCCGCTGACCCTCCCGGCCCGGTCGGGCGTCCACCCGGACGCCCGGCCGGGCCGGTGCCCGCCCGGGCCGGTGCCCGCCCGGGTTCGGGCCCTAGCAGCGGGCCAGCAGCGTGGTCAGGCTCGCCTTGTCCGGCGGCGTCACCACCAGCCCGTACGCGACGGACACCCGGACCCACTGCACCGCGTACGCGCACCGGTAGGCCTCCCGCGGCAGCCACCGCGCCGGCCCCTTGTCACTCTTGCTCTGGTTCGCCGCCGACGTGGTGGCCAGCAGGTTGAGCGGATCGTTGGCGAACCGCTCCCGCCGGTCCTGCGGCCAGTCCCGGGCCCCGCGCTCCCAGGCCGCGCTGAGCGCCACCACGTGGTCGATCTGCACCTTGTTGGCCTGTGACTTCGCGAAGGTCACCGACCGCCCGGTGTACGGGTCGGCGAGCACGCCGGCGACCACCGTGCAGCGGCCGCGCAGCTCCACCTTCGTCAGGTCCCGGCGCAGGATGTCGTCCCGCGCGCCGCACCCGTTGCGGTCCACGTCCACCGACCAGGCCGGCCCGAAGTGCCGCTCCCGGTCGTACCCGCCGTCCCGGGGCTGGGCGACCTTCAGCGTCGCCAGCTGCTTCCGCGCCGTCGCCACCGTCTGCACCGTCGGCCTGGCCGCCGGCGCGTTCCCGGTCGCGCTCGGCCCGCCGGGCGACCCACCCGCCGGCTGCTCGAACCCCTCGCACCCGGTCACCGCCAGCGCCGCCGCGACCGCGACGACCCCCACCATCCGACGCACAGCGCCTCCGCCAGCCGTCCCCCGTGCACAAGATCCCTACCCGACCCCGTCCCACCCCTGAACCCCGGGTCCCCCGACCGCGTGACACCGCCGCCGTCCGCCCAGGTCAGAGCCGTGCCGCGGCCACCGGCGACCCGGTGCCCGCCCGGGTGTCCCGATCTGCCTGCCGACGCCCGCCTTCCCTCGTACGATCGGTCCCGTTCGCCGCCTTAGCTCAGTCGGAAGAGCAGCCGCCTTGTAAGCGGCAGGTCGTCGGTTCGATCCCGACAGGCGGCTCTCCCAGCCCCTGACCGGTGGGCTGCATCTCCAGTAGCGCTGGGGATGCAGCCCACCGCCGGCTTCACCGCTATTCATAGGAGCGGCGTAACACAAAAGATCAATCGGAGGGCAGGCAATATTGTTCCGACTTGCTCGATCTCGCCGCACAGATGGTCAGTACACGAAGTGCCCATTCAGTGCACCGGCCACATTGTAGGCCTTCGTGAGCGCCGATTGACCCAATCCCTTGCTGTAGGCGGCATGGATACCCTGGAATGCCTGCCCACTGCCGTACGGAGCGCCGCTGTCGTTCGCGAGGGTGTCGCAGGTCGTTGTCGTGGCGTCCGTCAGAGTGAAACCGTAGCCGTCGCTGTAAGGAATGGTCGCCTCATCGCTGATGACGACACCGCACACCGTTCTGCCACCATTCGTATCGTAACTTGCGGCTCCACTGACGCATGTCCTGGTGCCCGCGGCATGCTCTGCCTTCTCAGCCGTATGCGTGTAGTGGTGCAGCGCATTATTGTCCTTGAGTATGTAGCGGGATCGCTTGTCCGTTGATATCGGGCCCAGTCCCACACAATCGCAGTTTCCTTGCGTAAAAGGAATAAAATGGTTGCCATGAGCTTGACCGATCAAAGGACCTGCAGTGTACTTACCTTGATACCAGTTACCAGGCCCGAGACAGTGACCAGCCGTGACGGCGTACGTCTGGTTGAGCGTGTTGTAGAGATAGCTGTATCCAACCGTGCAGCCACCGGCGACGCTCTCGGGACTACTCACCCATTGACCGCCATGCAGTGGTCCAGACGTAAAGTTTCGACTCGATTGAGGCGCATAACCGGCCCCATCGACGACCTTGACCTGCAAGGCAGGATACTGCTTGACGAGGATGCCGATCCGGTCGCCCGGAGCAGATGCATCCACGGTCAAGCGCACGGCATTTTCAGGGAACAAGAGAGCCACTTCGACTACGTGGCCGCGGATCGCAGGCGCCTCAAGTACAGCCTGACTGACAGCTCTTTGCGTCGCCCTCAACTGCTCCGCCGTGTGAGCAACTTGCGTCATGGCGATCCGCTTGTCTTCTGGGAGGGCGGCGGTGAGTCGGGCATACGTCACCGAGGACCTGCCGTCCGTCACACCGACCCTTACGACGCC
>CADCTP010000132.1 GCA_902805565.1 uncultured Mycobacteriales bacterium | reverse complement strand
GGCCCGGGAGCGCCGGGTACTGCGCCGGTCCGCCCCGTCCGCCCCCGGCCGGGCGCGCACCGTCCGCCGCCGACCACCCGTGCGTGGCCGGTGCGCGGCGTACCCGCCGGTCCGGCGGCGGGCCGGTCCCGGTCGCGGTAGCGTGCCTGATGCCCGAGATCGTGTACCCGCCCGTCCTCGCGTTGACCCGCGGCGTGTTCGCCGTGCAGGGCCTGCGGTTCACCGTGACCGGGGCCGAGCACATCCCGCGCTCCGGCGGCGCGGTGCTGGCGATCAACCACATCGGCTACTTCGACTTCACCTACGCCGGCTACGCGGCGCTCAAGGTCGGCCGGCTGGTCCGGTTCATGGCCAAGCAGGAGGTCTTCGCGCACCCGGTGGCCGGGCCGCTGCTGCGCGGGATGCGTCACATCCCGGTGGACCGGGCGCTGGGCGCGCAGTCGTACAAGGCCGCGGTGCGGGCGCTGGCGGCCGGCGAGATCGTCGGGGTGTTCCCGGAGGCGACGATCTCCCGGTCCTTCGAGCTGAAGGAGTTCAAGAGCGGGGCGGCCCGGATGGCGACCGAGGCCGGGGTGCCGCTGCTGCCGGTGGTGGTGTGGGGCTCGCAGCGGGTGTGGACCAAGGGCCTGCCCAGGCGGCTGGGCCGGACCCGGACCCCGATCACCGTCTCGGTCGGCCCGCCGGTGCCGACCGACGGCGACGTGGTCGCGGTCACCGGGGTGCTGCGGTCGCGGATGGCCGACCAGCTGCGGGAGGCCCAGGAGTCCTACCCGGACAAGCCCGGCCCGGACGACACCTGGTGGCTGCCCGCGCGCCTGGGCGGCACCGCCCCCACTCTCGCCGAAGCGGCCGAGCTGGACCGCCTCGAGGTGAAGGAGCGGATCGCCCGGCGCCGCGCGAAGGGCTCCTGACCCCGGGGGTCAGTCCGTGGCCGGCTTGCGGGCCCGGGAGGGCTGCACCCGCATCGGCTCGCCCTCCATCTTGGGGAAGTTCGGCGGGTACGGCGCGTCGCCGAGGCCGCGGTCGCGCTCGTCCCGGTCGGCCCACTCCAGCAGCGGCTCGATCGACCAGGGCGTGTCGTCGATGCCGGCGTGCACGTCGCCCAGCTCGGCGAACCGGGCCGGCACGGTGTCGATCGTGAAGTCCTCGGGGTCCGCGTACGGCACCTCGTCCCAGGTGAGCGGCGTCGAGACCCGGGCCGCCGGCTCGCCGCGCAGCGAGTACGCCGAGCGGATCGTGCGGTCCCGCGCGTTCTGGTTGTAGTCGACGAACACCTGCGCGCCGCGCTCCTCCTTCCACCACGCGGTGGTCACCAGCTCGGGGATGCGCCGCTCGATCTCCCGGGCCAGGGCGAGCGCGGCCCGCCGGACGACGGTGAAGCCGTGCTCCGGGCGGATCCGCACGTAGACGTGCATGCCGCGGTTGCCGGAGGTCTTCGGCCAGCCGACCGCGCCGAGCTCGTCCAGGACCTCGCGGACGGTGGCGGCGACGACCCGCGCCTCCGGGTAGCCGGTGCCCGGCTGCGGGTCCAGGTCGATGCGCAGCTCGTCCGGGCGCTCGGTGTCGCCCCGCCGGGAGTGCCAGGGGTGGAACTCCACGGTGGACATCTGCACGGCCCAGGCGACGCTGGCCAGCTCGGTGACGCACAGCTCGTCGGCGGTACGACCGGAGGGGAAGCGCACCTCGACGGTCTCCAGCCACGGTGGCGCGCCCTTGGGCAGCCGCTTCTGGTAGATCTTCTCGCCGTCGGTGCCGGTCGGGTAGCGGTGCAGCATGCACGGCCGCTCGTACAGGGCCCGGACGATCCCCTCGCCCACCGCCAGGTAGTAGTGGAGGACGTCGAGCTTGGTCTTCCCGAGCGCGGGATAGTAGAGCCGCTCCGGGTTGGACACCCGCACGACCCGGTCCCCCACCTCGACGTCCACGTACGGCGAAGCCACGCCGGAACGCTACCCCGCTCGGCCCTGGACCGGGGGACCTCTGCGTGCGAATATCTGAACACGTGTTCATCTTCGCATCTGGAGGAGCTGCCATGGACCTCTCCGTCGCCCCGGCCCGCACGGTCGGGCTGACCGCGGGCCCCGTCCGCTACCGGGACGTCGGCTCCGGCCCGACGCTGCTGTTCGTGCACGGCGTGCTGGTGGACGGGATGCTCTGGCGGGACACCGTCGCCCGGCTGGCCGCCACCCACCGCTGCGTGGTGCCGGAGCTGCCGCTGGGGTCGCACGACCTGCCGATGCGGCCCGGCGCCGACCTGGGCCCGCCCGGCCTCGCCGACCTCGTCGCCGAGTTCATGGCCGCCCTGGACCTGCGGGACGTGGTGCTGGTCGGCAACGACACCGGCGGGGCGGTCTGCCAGCTCGTCGTCGCCCGGCACCCGGGCCGCCTGGCCGGGCTGGTGCTGACCAACACCGAGGCGTTCGAGCACTTCCCGCTGCTGGGGCGGCCGTTCCAGCTCGGCGGCAGCCGGCTCGGCGGCGCCGTGGTCGCCGGGCTGCTCCGGGCACGGCCGGTGCAGCGGGCGATCATGGCGCTGCTCGTCCGGCCGCCGTACGACCGGGCGCAGGCGCGGCGGTGGTTCACCCGCAGCGCGCGACCGGAGGTCCGCGCCGACGTGCGCGCGGTGCTGGGCGGGCTCGGCCCCCGGCACACCGTGGCGGCCGCGCGGTCCTTCGCCCGGTTCGACCGGCCGGTGCTGCTGGTGTGGGGGACCGGCGACCGGTTCCTGTTCCCGATGCGCTCGGCCGAGCGGCTGGCCGCGGCGTTCCCGGACGCCCGGCTGGTCCGGGTGCCGGGGGCCCGCACGTTCGTGCCGGTCGACGCGCCGGAGGCGCTGGCGGCGGCGGTGGCAGACTTCACCCGTGAGCGACGGGTGGCCTGAGCCCGACCGGCCCCGGCCGCTGGCCGGCGAGGACCTGCCGCCCGAGCCGCGGCAGGAGCGCAGCCGGCGCACCCAGGAGGCGGTGGTCGCGGCCGCCCTGGACCTGTTCGCCGAGCACGGCTACGACGGCACCTCGATGGCCGACATCGCCGCCCGGGCCGGGGTCGCGGTCGGGGCGGTCTACCGGCACTACCGGACCAAGCGGCAGCTGCTGCTGGTCCTGGTCGACCGGATGATCGGCGAGATCGCCGGGCTGGACCTGGTGGTGCCGGCCGGCGGCGACCCGCTGGCCGGGCTCACCGGCACCCTGTGGACCGCGCTGGCCACCGACGCCCGGTACGTCGGCGCGTACCGGGCCTGGGTCGGGCTCTGCGCCCGGGACCCGCAGCTCGCCGCGGTGGACCGGCAGCTGGTCGACTGGAGCGCCGCCCGGCTGGCCGGCCTGCTGGCGACGGCCCGGGACGCGCCCGGCGGCCGGACCGACCTGGACGTGCCGGCGACCGCGCGGCTGCTGGCGCTGCTGTTCTGGCGGCTGCTGCTGGAGCCCGACTTCGACGAGGAACGGACCGTGCTGGCGCTGTCGGTGCTGCTCGGGCACCTGCTGTTCACCGACCGCTGACCCCTGTCCGGTGACGGACCCACACCGTGCGTTCATCACCTTTTCGGTGACGTGGCGGTCGCGAGATGTTAGGAAGTCCCTCGTGCGTCCACCCTCGCGCGTCGCCGCGCTCGCCGTGTCCCTCCTCGTCGCCGCCGGGACGGTCGGGCTCGCCGCGTCGCCGGCCGCCGCCGCCTCCGCCGACGTGGTCATCAGCCAGGTCTACGGCGGCGGGGGCAACTCCGGCGCCACCTACACCAACGACTTCATCGAGCTGCGCAACTCCGGCGGCACCGCCGTGGACGTGACCGGCTGGTCGGTCCAGTACGCCTCGGCGGCCGGCACGTCCTGGCAGGTCACCACGCTGAGCGGCACCATCGCGCCGGGGGCGTACTTCCTGGTGCAGCAGTCGGCCGGGGCCGGCGGCAGCACCCCGCTGCCGACGCCGGACGCCACCGGCTCGATCGCGCTCAGCGGCACCAGCGGCAAGGTGGCGCTGGTCACCGCCGCCGCCGCGCTGACCTGCGGCGCCGACTGCGACACCGCGGCCGGGGTCCGGGACTTCGTCGGCTACGGCGCCGCGAACGACTTCGAGACCGCCGCCACGCCCGCGCTGTCCAACACCACCGCCGCGCTGCGCGGCACCGGCGCGGACACCGACAACAACGCCGCCGACTTCACCGTCGGCGCGCCGAACCCGCGCAACTCCGGCGGCGGCGGTCCCACCGACCCGCCGGTCGACCCGGGCGTGCCGGGCCTGCGGATCGCCGACATCCAGGGCACCGCGCACCTGTCGCCCCGGGCCGGCGTCAAGGTGGCCGAGGTGCCCGGCGTGGTCACCGCGGTCTCCCGCACCGGCTTCTGGTTCGAGGACCCGACCCCGGACGCCGACCCGGCCACCAGCGACGGCCTGCTCGTCTTCACCCGGACCACCCCGACCGTGGCGGTCGGCGACGCGGTCACCGTGACCGGCACGGTCACCGAGTTCCGCCCGGGCAACACCGCCACCAACCTCACCATCACCCAGCTCACCGCGCCGACGGTCACCGTCACCGCGTCCGGGCAGCCGCTGCCGGCGCCGGCCGTGGTGGGCACCGGCGGCCGGGTGCCGCCCTCGGCCGTCATCGAGGACGACGCGTCCGGCGACGTGGAGACGACGGCGACCGCGTTCGACCCGGCGACCGACGGGCTGGACTTCTGGGAGTCCCTGGAGGGCACCCGGATCTCCATCACCGACGCGCAGGTGGTCGGCCCGACGAACGACTTCGACGAGACCGTGGTGGTCCCGCCGGGCTCCACCGTGCGGACCTCCCGCGGCGGCATCGTGACCCGGGCCGGCGACTTCAACCCCGAGCGGATCGTGCTGGACACCGTGCTGGCGCCCATCCCGGCCGCGAACGTCGGCGACTCGTTCGCCGGCGCCACCGTGGGCGTCGTCGACTACTCCTTCGGCAACTACGCGATGTACCCGACCGCGTCGCCCACGCTGGTCAGCGGCAACCTGCAGCGGGAGACCACCAGGAAGGCCAACCTGCTGCAGCTGTCGGTGGGCACCTTCAACGTGGAGAACCTCGCCCCGGGCGACGCCCAGGCCAAGTACGACCAGCTCGCCGCGTACGTGGTGACCAACCTGGCCGCGCCGGACGTGCTTGCGCTGGAGGAGATCCAGGACAACAGCGGCTCGGCCAACGACGGCACCGTGGCCGCCGACCAGACCCTGGCCAAGCTGGTGGCGGCGATCCGGGCCGCCGGCGGGCCGGCGTACCAGTCCCGCTCGATCGACCCGGTCGACGGCGCGGACGGCGGCCAGCCGGGCGGCAACATCCGGGTGGCGTTCCTCTACCGCACCGACCGCGGGCTGTCCTTCGTCGACCGGCCCGGCGGCACCGCCACCACGCCGACCACGGTGACCCGCGACTCCCGCGGCAAGCCGCACCTGTCGTACTCGCCGGGGCGGATCGACCCGGCCAACCCGGCCTGGACCAGCAGCCGCAAGCCGCTGGCGGGCGAGTTCCGCTGGCGCGGCCAGACGATGTTCGTCATCGCCAACCACTTCAACTCCAAGGGCGGCGACAGCCCGGTGTACGGCCGCTACCAGCCGATCCGGGAGCCCTCGGCGGTGCAGCGGGCGCAGCAGGCCGCCGCGGTGCGCGGCTTCGTCGACGAGCTCGTCGCGGCCGACCCGCGGGCCAAGGTGGTGGTGGCCGGGGACATCAACGACTTCGAGTTCTCGAACACCGCCGACGTGCTGACCTCGACCGGCAGCCTGATCGACCTGCCCCGCACGCTGCCGCAGGCCGAGCGCTACACCTACGTCTTCCAGGGCAACTCCCAGGTGCTCGACCACATCCTGATCTCCCCGGGGCTGGCGTACTCGCCGATCCCGGCGTGCGACTGCGTCAAGCTCTACGAGTACGACGTGGTGCACGTGAACGCGGAGTTCACCGACCAGGTCAGCGACCACGACCCGCAGGTCGTCCGCCTCCTCGTCGTCCCGTAACCCCGAGGCACCCCCGAGGGCGTGGGACCCGGCCCGGGTCCCACGCCCTCGGCGTGCCCGGCGGGCGCGGCCGGCCGCCGGGCCGGGGGGCGCGGCGTACCGTGGGCGGGTGACGAAGTCCGAGATCCCGGCGCCCGCCGTGCAGAAGTCCGACGAGCAGTGGCGCGCCGAGCTGTCCCCAGCGGAATACCGGGTGCTCCGGCAGGCCGGCACCGAGCGGCCCTACACCGGCGAGTACGTCGCGGAGAAGCGCACCGGCGTCTACCGCTGCCGCGCGTGCGCCACGGAGCTGTTCCGCTCGGACACCAAGTTCGACTCGCACTGCGGCTGGCCGAGCTTCTGGTCCCCGCTGGCCGGCGACCGGGTCGTCCTGCGCGAGGACCGGGAGCTGGGCATGGTGCGGGTCGAGGTCCTCTGCGCGCACTGCCACTCGCACCTCGGCCACGTCTTCTCCGGCGAGGGCTTCGGCACGCCGACCGACGACCGCTACTGCATCAACTCGATCTCGCTGACGTTCGAGCCGGTCAGCTGATCGACGGCGGCCGGGCGCCGAGGAAGAACCAGCCCGGCAGGCCGTCGGTCTCGAAGCCGGCGCTCGGGTTGCGGGCCAGCGTGGAGGACTCGACGGTGGCGGTCCCGGTGCGGTCGTTGCTGACGAAGAACACCGCCCCGCCACCCTCCGCGGCCGCGTTGTCGGTGATCGTGGAGCGGACGATCCGCAGCGTGAACCGGTTGCCGTCGAGGTAGATCGCCCCGCCGGAGCCGCCGCCCGGGGTGCCGGCGCGGGCCGGGTTCGCGCCCCTGCCGACCGCCCGGTTGCCGGTCATCGTGCTGTCCACGATCTCCCAGGACACGCCGATGCTGCTGATCGCGCCGCCGTTGGAGCAGTTGCCGCCGGTGAAGGTGCTGCCGACCACCCGGACCGGCCCGCCCTGGTGCTGGCTGAGCACCCGCAGCGCGGCCCCGCCCAGGTCCGGTCCGGTGCCGTCGCAGCGGTTGCCGACGAACCGGGACCCGATGACCGCGAGCCGGCCGCCGCGGACGAACACCGCTCCCCCGCCGCCGCCCTCGGCGGTCTGGCCGGTGGAGTTCCCCCGGGCCAGCGTGATGCGCTGCAGGGTGAGGCTCGGCGTGGCCTGGTCCTGGCAGTGCGAGGTGGTGTAGCCCTGCTCCGGGTCGCAGGTGTTCTGGTAGAGGATCCGGCGGGCGCCGCCGCCGTCCAGCGTGACCGTGCCGCCGCCGTCCAGGACCGTCCGCGGGTTGGCGTTGACCACCTTCGCCGTCGCGGTCATCGCGATCGTCACCGGCGCCGGCCCGCAGTCGAAGGTGATGACCCCGCCGGCCGCGACGGCCGCCACGACGGCCGCGGACGTGCAGCTCGCGGCGGTGCCGGTGCCGACGACCCGGTCCGGCCGGGAGGTGTCGACCAGGGCGCCGCCGGTCGGGCCGGCCGGCGCGGCGGCCCCGGCCGGCGCCGGGGTGCCCGCCGGGGC
>CADCTP010000131.1 GCA_902805565.1 uncultured Mycobacteriales bacterium | reverse complement strand
CCGCCGTACGCGGGGCCACGCCACCGGGCGAGCACCGCGGCCAGTGCGGCCGACGTCGCGGCCGGCGCGCCGGCCCGGGCGGCCCGCAGCGCCTCCTCGGTCCCGTCGGTGTCCAGCGTCGCCCCGGCCAGGTCGAGCCGGTAGCCGGCCGGTCCGGTGACGATCCGGCCCGGCAGCACCTTGCGCAGCCCGGACACGTGCACCTGCAGGGCCGCGGTCGCCGTGGCCGGGGGCGCCTCGCCCCACAGTTCGTCGATCAGCCGCTCCACCGGCACCGGCGCCCCGCCGTACGCCAGCAGCACCCCGAGCACCGCCCGCTGCTTGGGCCCACCCAGCGGCACCGGCGTCCCGTCCACCAGTGCCTCCAGCGGGCCGAGCACCCGGAAGCCGAGCACCCGGAACTCGACGGCGGCTTTGGCCGATCTTTGGCCGTCGGCGCCAGGGTCGGTCCCGCCACGCGGCGCGGTCGCGTCGGATCGGGCGCCCGCCCCGGGGGGTCGGGCGCCGGCTGCCGCGTGCCCTCCGTCCCGCACGGCCCCGACCGTAACCGAGCGCGCCCGGTCACCGACCGGTTCCGCTTCCACCTGGAGGTCCCGATGGCCCGCCCCGCCCACGTTCTGTTCGCCGCGGCCCTGCTGATCCCGCTCACGGGCTGCGGCGGCTCGTCCGACCCCACCGCCCCCGCCGCCGGCACGGCCGCCGGCGGCGGCCGGAGCGCGGACGACGACGAGGGCGGCGGCAAGGCCGGGGAGTGCGACGCCCTGTTCGGCGTCACCGTCTGCATGTCGTACGACCTGACCGGCGCGGTGAGCGGCAAGGGCCGGCTGGCCGTCAGCGTCACCAACGGCGTGGAGCGCAGCCCGGAGACCTGCGAGGAGTGGGCCCGCGGCGCGGAGAAGGACGGCGAGCGGCGGCTGTTCATGCCGGGCGGCGGCCCCTCGCTCACCCCCGAGTTCGCCGGGCTGTCCGGGAACATCATCACCGACTACACCGGCCCGGGCACGTACCAGAAGAAGAACCTGTCCGGGCAGGGCAGCCCGTCGGGCATCATCACCGGCTCCGGCGGCACGTACGTCCTCTACACCCCGGAGTCCACCGGCACCGCCACGGTCGCCGCCGACGGCTCCGGCAGCTTCACCTTCACCGGCCTGAGCTCGGGCACCGGGACGCCCACGGTGTCCGGCAGCGTCACCTGGACCTGCCACAACCCCTGAGCGGTGGCTGAGCGGTCGTCGCCGCCGTTCGGGGCGTTGCCTACGATCCGGCGGTGGTGGACGAGCGGACGCGGCGGCGCAGGTTCCGGCTGCCGCGCTGGCTGCGGTGGGCCGCCGGGCTGGCCGCCGTCGTCCTCGCCGTGGAATACCTCGTCCGCCCGCAGCTCGCCGGGGCCCGCGAGGCGCTGGACGTCCTCTCCGGCGTACGCCCGGAGTACCTGGTGGTCGGCGCCGTCCTGCAGGTCCTGTCGGTCGTCGCGTACGGCGCGCTGACCCGGTCGGTGCTGCCGGCCGACAGCCGGCCGAGCCTCTACACGCTGGTGCGGATCGACACCACGTCGCTCGGGGTCAGCCACATCGTCCCCGGCGGCGCGGCCACCGCCGGCGCGCTGCGGTTCAGGCTGCTGATGGCGGCCGGGGTGAGCGGCCCGGACGCGGCGTTCGCCTCGACCGTGCAGGGCGTCGGGTCGGCGATCGTGCTCAACGTGCTGCTGTGGATGGGCCTGGTCGTCTCCATCCCGCTGCGCGGCTTCGACCCGCTCTACACCACCGCGGCCGCGGCCGGGGCGCTGCTGGTGGCCGGCGGGGTGGCCGGGGTGGTCCTGCTGACCCGCGGCCAGGAGTCCTCGGTGCGGCTGGTCCGCGCGGTCGCCCGCCGGATCCCGAAGCTGTCCGAGGACACCGCCGAGGGGTTCGTCCGCAACGCCGCGACGCGGCTGGTGGAGCTGTCCCGGGACCGCGCGATGCTGACCCAGGCCATCGTCTGGGCCGTGCTGAACTGGCTGCTGGACGCCGCGTCGCTGTGGGTCTTCGTCGCCGCGTACGGCTACGAGCTGGGCCTGGACGGGCTGATCGTCTCCTTCGGGCTGGCCAACGTGGTGGCCGCGCTGCCGGTGACCCCGGGCGGCCTGGGGCTGGTCGAGGGCGTGCTGGTGCCGACGATCGTCGGCTTCGGCGCCCCGTCCGGGATCGCCGTGCTGGGCGTCGTGTCGTACCGGCTGGTCAACTTCTGGCTGCCGATCCCGGTCGCCGGGCTGGCGTACCTGTCGCTGCGCTCGGGCCGGGCGCACCTGCCGGAGCGCTGGTCCGGGCTGCTGCGCCGCTGACCGCGCTCAGGCCGTACGGCGCAGCACCCGGGACTCCCACGGCGCCAGCTCGCCGGTGCCGCCGGTCCCATGGGTGCCCAGCAGCAGCTCGGCGGCGTCCCAGCCGGGCACGTCCACCGCGGCCGCCGCGGCCGAGACGTTGCACAGCACCAGCAGCTCGACGCCCTGGTGGGCCCGGGTGAACGCGTACACCCGCTCGTCCTCGGGCAGCAGCATCGTGAAGTCGCCGTGCGCGACCGCCGGGACGGTGTGCCGCAGCTCGATCAGCCGCCGGTAGTGGGCCAGCACCGAGTCCGGGTCGCCGGCCTGCGCCGCCGCGTTGACCCGCACGTGGTCGGGGTTGACCGGCAGCCACGGCGTCCCGGTGGTGAAGCCGGCCTGCGGCGAGGCGTCCCACTGCATCGGCGTCCGGGCGTTGTCCCGGCTCTTGGCCCGCAGCGCGGTCAGCACCTCCTCGGCCGGCTGCCCGGCGGCGACCGCGGCCGCGAAGTGGTTGACCGACTCGATGTCGCGGAACTCCTCGATGCCGGCCCAGGGGTAGTTCGTCATCCCGAGCTCCTCGCCCTGGAAGACGTACGGCGTGCCCCGGTGCAGGTGCAGCAGCGTGGCCAGCGTCTTGGCGGCGAGCGGGCTGCCGTCCCCCCACCGGGAGACGATCCGCGGCTGGTCGTGGTTGTCCCAGTAGAGCGAGTTCCAGCCGACGTCGGCCAGGCCGGCCTGCCAGCGGCCCAGGCTGACCTTCAGCGCCCGCAGGTCCAGCGCCCGCAGGTCCCACTTGGTCGCGCCCTGGTCCAGGCCCACGTGCTCGAACTGGAAGACCATGTCCACCTCGCCCCGCGCCGGGTCGGTGAACAGCCGGGCGTCCTCCACCGTCACGCCGGGCATCTCGCCCACCGTCAGCAGCCCGTCCCGGCCGGCGAACACCTCCCGGTGCATCTCCTGCAGGTGATCGTGCAGCCGCGGGCCGTTGATGAAGGACTCCGACCCGTCCGCGTACGGCTCACCGCCGGTGACGCGGCCGTCCGGCAGCGCCGGGTCCTTGGAGATCATGTTGATGACGTCCATCCGGAAGCCGTCCACGCCCCGGTCCAGCCACCACCGCATCATCGCGTACACGGCCTGCCTGACCTGCGGGTTGTCCCAGTTGAGGTCGGGCTGCCTGCGGCTGAACAGGTGCAGGTAGTACTCCCCGGTGGCCTCGTCCGGCTCCCAGGCCGGGCCGGAGAAGAACGAGCCCCAGTTGGTCGGCTCGGCCCCCGGCGCGCCCAGGTCCATGCCGAACCGCGGCGGGCGCCACCAGTACCAGTCCCGCTTGGGGTCCTCCCGGGAGGACCGGGACGCCTGGAACCACGGGTGCTCGTCGGAGGTGTGGTTGACCACCAGGTCCATGAGCAGCTTCATGCCGCGCGCGTGCACGGCGGCCAGCAGCCGGTCGAAGTCGGCCAGCGTGCCGAAGGCCGGGTCGATGTCCTGGTAGTCGCTGATGTCGTACCCGCCGTCGTCCTGCGGGGACGGGTAGACCGGCGACAGCCACAGCACGTCCACCCCGAGGTCGCTCAGGTGGTCCAGCCGCGACTCGATCCCGCGGAGGTCCCCGACGCCGTCGCCGTCGGAGTCCGCGAAGCTGCGCGGGTAGACCTGGTAGACCACGGCCGTACGCCACCACTCGTCCACCGGTCGACCCTATGCAATGCCCCCCGGCGCCCGACCCGCCGGGAGGCCGGATGTGTCAGGTTCGGACCGCCTGGCACCCTGGGCGGATGATGTCCAGCGGCGGACCGGTGCTGGCCGGTCCGGAGCAGCCGACCCACCGGGACCCGGCCGGGCAGGACCCGGCCGTCCGCGAGCCGGCCGTCCGCGAGCCGGCCGACGGCGAGCTGGCCGGCCGGTTGCGGATGGCGGTCGGCCTCCTGGTCCGCCGGCTGCGGCAGCGGGACCCCGGCGACCTGTCGGTGGCCCAGCTGTCCGCGCTGGTGACGATCGAGTCCCTCGGACCGGTACGCAGCGGCGACCTGGCCGCCCGGGAGCACGTGGCCGCCCCGACGATGACCCGGCTGGTCGGCATGCTGGCCGACGCCGGCTACGTCACCCGCTCGCCGGACCCCTCCGACGGCCGCGGGTCGCTGGTCTCGCTGGCCCCGGCCGGCGCCGCCGCCCTGGACGCCGTACGCCGCCAGCGCACCAGCGAGCTGAGCGTCCGGCTGGCCCGGCTCAGCCCGGCCCAGCGGGCCAGCATCGCCGCCGCCCTCCCGGCCCTGGAAGCCCTCCTGCGCGACTGAACCGCCCCGCCTCACCGCCCCGGCGCCGGCGGGCCCGCTCTGGCACGCTGTGCCGGATGCGGGTCGTGGTGGGTGCGGTGCTGCGGGACGCGGCCGGCCGGGTGCTGGCCGCCCGGCGGCTGACCCCGCCGGGCTGGGAGTTCCCCGGCGGCAAGGTCGAGCCGGGGGAGACCGAGCCGGCGGCGTTGGCCCGCGAGCTGCGCGAGGAGCTCGGCGTCGAGGTCGAGGTCGGCGCGCGGGTGGGGCCGGACGTCCCGATGCCGGGCGGGTACGTGCTTCGGGTGTGGACCGCGCGGCTGACCGGTGGCGAGCCGGCCCGCCTCGAGCACGCCGAGCTGCGCTGGCTCCCCCCGGCCGACCTCCACTCCGTCGACTGGCTCCCGGCCGACCGTCCGGTGGTCGCCGCGCTGGTGGACACCCGGTCCGTCCCGTTCCGAAGGCACCCGTGAAGTACTTCGTCCTCGTCCTGATCGCCGCCCTCGGCGTTGCCGCGGTCGGGTACGGCGGCGCCGACGACTCGCCCGGCCTGCAGGGGATCGGCGCCCTGCTCGTGCTCGGCGCGCTGGTGTCCGCCGTGCGCACCGCCCGCCGGTGAGCCGGCGCGGCCTCAGCCGGTCGCGCCGCCGGTGATGTTCCAGGCCGCCAGGTGCAGGCTCGGGGTGACGGTCAGCTCGCCCGGGGAGCGCTCCGGGACCGGGGACAGGTCGGAGCCGACGCCGAGCACCGTCCCGGGGCCCACCGCCGCCGGGTAGGACTGGGTGAACCGCAGGGTGCCGACCGGCCGGGCGATCCGGCCGCCCTCGACCAGCCAGACCCCGTTGCGGGTCAGGCCGGTGACGACCAGGGTCCGCGGGTCCAGCACCCGGGTGTACCAGAAGTCGCTGATCAGCAGCCCGCGGTCCATCGTGGCCGCGAGCGCGGCGGCGTCCCCGCCGGTGCCCGCGCCGACCCGCAGCTGCGGCGCGACCGGGCCCCACCGCTCGCCGCCGGGGACCGCGTGCCCGGTCGAGATGGCGCCGAGCGCCCGGGCGGTGCGCCGGTCGTGCAGCACCGCGCCGGTCACCCCGTCGGCGACCAGGTCCACCCGGGCCCGGGCGGTGCCGTCGGCGTCGTACGGCAGCGCGGTCGACCACGCGTCCAGCGGCCCGTCCCAGAGCCGGAACGCCGGGTCGAACTGCGCCTCGCCCACCCGGACGAACGACCGCCCCTCGGCCACCGCCCGCCCGTTGAAGCCGTGCAGGGTGAGGAACCCGAGCAGGTCGGCGACGCAGCTCGGCTCCAGCACCACCTCGTACCGGCCGGGCGGCAGGTCGACCGCGTCGGCGCCGGCCCGGGCCTTGGCCGCCGCGGTGGCGCCCAGCGCGGCGCCGGACAGCTCCGACAGCCGCACCCCGCCGTGCCGGGCCACCCCGTCGGCGCCGGGCACCCGGGCGATCCCGTCCGCGGCTGCGGCGGTGACCCGGCCGGCGGCGGTGCCGCCGAGGCTGTTGGCATACACCGCCTCGGTCCGCTCGGTCTGCACGTAGCCGGCCGTCTCCAGGCCGCCGGCGGCGTCCACGAACTCGCGCACCACCGCGGCTCGCTGGTCGGCGGTGGCGTCGGCGGTGGCGTCGTCCCAGTTGCCGCCGGCCGGGACGGTCGCGGTGCCCAGGCCGGGGAAGGCCGGGTCGGGCTTGCGCAGCCGGGCCGCCGCCACCGCGGCCCCGACGGTGCGGCGCAGCGAGTCGGCGTCGGCGCGGTCGGTCTCCGCGGTCGCCCACGACCCGTCCAGCACCACCCGCAGCCGGACCTGCTCGGCGGTGTCCACCACGTTCTGGTGCACGAAGGACCGGGCGAACCGGGTCAGCGCCCGGGACCGGGCCTGCACGTGCACCTCGGCCTGCGCCGCCGGTGCGGCCTCGGCGACCAGGTCCAGGACCCGCGCCGCGAGCTCCGCCCGCCCGCTCATCCCCGCACCCCCACCCGGACGCCGCGGAACCGGGCCGGCACCGACGGGTGCCCGGTGTGGCCGATCTGGGTCGGCTGCCCCTTGCCGCAGTTCGGCGTGCCCCAGAACACCCACTCGTCGGGGCCGCCGAGCATGTCCATCGACCCCCAGAACCGCGGGCTGATCCCGGTGTACGTGGGGTTGCGCAGCATCCGCCCCCGCCTGCCGTTCTTGATCTCCCAGCCGATCTCGCAGCCGAACTGGAAGTTCAGCCGGCGGTCGTCGATCGACCAGGACCGGTTGGTGTCCATCAGGATGCCGTCGCGGGTCTCGGAGATCATCTCCTCCAGCGACGACGTGCCGGGCAGCAGCCCGACGTTGGTCATCCGCACCATCGGCAGGCGGGCCCAGCCGTCCGCCCGCACCATGCCGCCGTGGTCCAGTCCGGCCACCGACGCCGAGTCCCGGCCGGACAGCACGCCGGTCCAGATCCCGTCCCGGACGATGTCCACCGGGGTCGCCGGCGTGCCCTCGTCGTCGTAGCCGAACGAGCCGAGGGCGCCGGGCAGCGTCGCGTCCGCGGTGATCGTCATCAGGTCCGAGCCGAACCGCAGCGAGCCCAGCTGCGCCAGGTCCAGCCAGGAGGTGCCGGCGAACGCGGCCTCCCAGCCGAGGATCCGGTCCAGCTCCACCGCGTGCCCGACCGACTCGTGGATCTGCAGCGCCATCTGCTCGCTGCCCAGGATCAGGTCGGTCTCGCCGGCCGGGCACTCCGGCGCGGTCAGCAGCGCCCGGGCCTCGGCCGCCACCCGCTCGGCGTTGCCGGGCAGGTCCAGCGACCGGACCAGCTCCCAGCCGCGGGTGCCGTACTGCCCGCGGATGCCGGGGTAGGACCGGCGCTGGCTCTCACCGTCGCCGATCACGGTGGCGTTCATCATCGCCCCGCACTCCCGGATCCGCTGCTCCAGCCGGGAGCCCTCGGACGAGACGAAGAACTTGCTGGTGTCCCAGACCTGGTAGGCGGCCTCGGCCACGGACACGCCGGCCGCGTGCATGGTCGCGGTGACCCCGGCGACCAGGTCGCCCTTCTCGGCCAGCGGGACCGCCAGCGGGTCCTCCTCGCACGGGCTGGACCAGCTGTCCTGCCGGACCTCCACCGGCACCAGCGTCACGTCCGGGCCGGGCACCCGGGCCGAGGCGCGGGCCGCCGCGGCGGCCTCGGCGCCGGCCCGGCGGGCCGCGGCGGCGGCCGGGTCCGGCACCGCGACGAAGCCCCACGACGACCCGACCAGGGCCCGTACGCCGACGCCGACGGACTCCCGCTGGACGAGGTCCTCGACGTCGCCGTTGCGGGCGGACATCGACTCGTTGCGCAGGTGCATCGCCCGGGCGTCCGCGTACCGGGCGCCGGCCGCGAGGGCGGCCTCGACGGCCGCCGATGCCATGTCGAACACGCCGCGACCCTAACCCGCCGGCCGGCCGCGGGTGGCGACCGGCCGGCGGGCCGGCGGTCAGTAGCGGTCGTGCCAGGCCGAGCAGCCGTTGTTCTCGGCGCAGACCCGGAAGCGGAGGATCGAGGTGGGGTGGCCCTCGGTCGTGCAGGACTGGCTGGGGGCCCAGCCGGTGTAGAAGACCTGCCCGTCGTTGCGGTAGAGGTGGGCCCGGACCCGGTTGCCGTCGACGGCGGTGTCGCAGACGGTGATCCAGCTGCCGTCGAACTTGGCCTTCCCGCCGGTCACGTAGATGTAGTGACCGGAGTCGGCCGAGACGCTGGGGACGACGCCGAGCGCGGCGACCGCCACCCCCGCCCCGACCACCAGCGAGCGGAGAGCATTCCTCGTCTTGTGTCCCACGGTGTTCTCCTCACGGAGTGAGTGGAGTGGAGAAGGGTCAAACCGTACGACTCGAGCACTCTTCGTGCAAGGCAGGCATGACACCGACAAGTTTGTCTGTACCAACCATGACGAAGGCCCCCGCCCTGATCGGGCGGGGGCCTTCGGCGCGGGGGTCAGTCCGTGGTGCTGGACCGGTCCCGGTCCGGCGTGCGGCGCAGGATCTTGTTGCCCAGCCACACCAGCGGGTCGTACCGGCGGTCGACCACGCGCTCCTTCATCGGGATCAGCGCGTTGTCAGTGATCTTGATGTGCTCCGGGCAGACCTCGGTGCAGCACTTGGTGATGTTGCACATGCCCAGGCCGTGCTGCTCCTGGGCCTCGTGCTGCCGGTCGGCCTGGTCCAGCGGGTGCATGTCCAGCTCGGCGACGCGCATGAGGTAGCGCGGGCCGGCGAACTGCTCCTTGTTCTCCTCGTGGTCCCGGATCACGTGGCAGACGTTGTTGCACATGAAGCACTCGATGCACTTGCGGAACTCCTGCGAGCGCTCCACGTCGACCTGCTGCATCCGGTACTCGCCCGGGGCCAGGTCGGCCGGCGGCACGAACGACGGGATCTCCCGCGCCTTCTCGTAGTTGTACGAGACGTCGGTGACCAGGTCCCGGATGACCGGGAAGGTGCGGATCGGCGTGACCGTGACGACCTCGTCCTTGTCGAAGGTCGACATGCGGGTCATGCACATCAGCCGCGGCTTGCCGTTGACCTCGGCGCTGCACGAGCCGCACTTGCCGGCCTTGCAGTTCCAGCGGACCGCGAGGTCCGGCGCCTGGGTCGCCTGCAGCCGGTGGATGATGTCCAGGACGACCTCGCCGTCGTTCACCTCGACGGAGAAGTCGTCCAGCTCGCCACCGGTGTCGTCCCCGCGCCAGACCCGGAAGTGGTGGTCGTACCCCATGGTGGTCAGGCTCCTTCGGACTCGGGCAGCGGGGCCATCTTGGTCGCGCCGGGCAGGCCCTCGAGCTCCTCCGGCGTCATGTACTTCGACAGCTCGCCCCACTCGAACAGCTGCAGCAGCTCGGTCGGCATGGTCGGCACCGGCTGCCGCTCCAGGCCCACGGTCTCGTCCTCCAGCCGACCGGTCGAGGTCAGCGAGAGGACCAGGTTGATCTTCCGCCACTCCGACTCCATCGCCGGGTGGTCGTCGCGGGTGTGGCCACCCCGGGACTCGGTCCGCTCCAGCGCGGCCTTGGCCACGCACTCGGAGACCAGCAGCATGTTGCGCAGGTCCAGCGCGAGGTGCCAGCCCGGGTTGAACACCCGGCCGCCGGCCACGCTGACCTTGGCCACCCGGCCCCGCAGGTCCTGCAGGGTGAGCAGCGCCTGCTCGACCTCCTCGGCCTTGCGGATGATGCCGACCAGGTCGTTCATCGACTGCTGCAGGTCCTGCTGGATGGTGAAGGCGTTCTCACCGCCCTGGATGGCGAACGGCGCCAGCGCGGCCTCGGTCGCGGCCGCGACGGTCTCCTCGGACACCGCCGGCCTGGTCCCGCCGAGCGAGCCGACGTACTGCGCGGCCGCGACGCCCGCCCGCATGCCGAACACCAGCAGGTCCGACAGCGAGTTGCCGCCGAGCCGGTTGGAGCCGTGCATCCCGCCGGAGACCTCGCCGGCCGCGTACAGGCCGGGGACCCTCGACTGCTGGGTGTCCGCGTCGACCTCGACGCCGCCCATCACGTAGTGGCAGGTCGGGCCGACCTCCATCGGCTCGGCCGTGATGTCGACGTCCGCCAGCTCCTTGAACTGGTGGTACATCGAGGGCAGCTTGCGCTGGATCTCCGCGGCCGGCAGCCGGGAGGCGATGTCCAGGAACACGCCGCCGGACGGGGACCCGCGACCGGCCTTGACCTCGGAGTTGATCGCCCGGGCGACCTCGTCGCGGGGCAGCAGCTCCGGCGGCCGGCGGTTGTTGTCCGGGTCGGTGTACCACTTGTCGGCCTCCTCGGCGGAGGTCGCGTACTGCGCCTTGAACACGTCCGGGATGTAGTTGAACATGAAGCGCTCGCCCTCGGAGTTCTTGAGGACGCCGCCGTCGCCGCGGACCGACTCGGTGACCAGGATCCCCTTCACCGACGGCGGCGAGACCATGCCGGTCGGGTGGAACTGGACGAACTCCATGTTGATCAGCGACGCCCCGGCCCGCAGCGCGAGCGCGTGCCCGTCGCCGGTGTACTCCCAGGAGTTGCTGGTCACCTTGAACGACTTGCCGATGCCGCCGGTCGCCAGGATCACCGCCGGCGCCGAGAAGACCAGGAAGCGGCCGTTCTCGCGCCAGTAGCCGAACGCGCCGGAGATCCGGTCGCCGTCCTTGATCAGCTCGGTGACGGTGCACTCGGCGAAGACCTTGATGCGGCTCTCGTAGTCGCCGGTCTCCCGGAAGTCCTCCTGCTGCAGCGAGACGATCTTCTGCTGCAGGGTCCGGATCAGCTCCAGGCCGGTGCGGTCGCCGACGTGCGCCAGCCGCGGGTACTCGTGCCCGCCGAAGTTGCGCTGGCTGATCCGGCCGTCCTTGGTGCGGTCGAACAGCGCGCCGTACGTCTCCAGCTCCCAGACCCGCTGCGGCGCCTCCTTGGCGTGCAGCTCGGCCATCCGGTAGTTGTTCAGGAACTTCCCGCCGCGCATGGTGTCGCGGAAGTGGACCTTCCAGTTGTCCTTCGGGTTGACGTTGCCCAGCGCCGCCGCGGCGCCGCCCTCCGCCATCACGGTGTGCGCCTTGCCGAACAGCGACTTGCAGACGATCGCGGTCCGCATGCCCTCCTCGCGGGCGGCGATCGCGGCCCGCAGGCCGGCGCCGCCGGCGCCGATCACGATGACGTCGAAGTCGTGCCGCTCGTAGGTCTCGGTCGTGGTCCCGTTGCCGTCGGTCATCGTCAGCCTCCTAGCCGATCAGGCGCAGGTCGGAGATCCAGCCGGCCGACACCGCCATGATGTAGAGGTCGGTGATCAGCAGGGTGGCCAGGGTGGCCCACGCCAGCTGCATGTGCTTCCCGGTCAGCCGCGAGATCTGGGTCCAGGCGCGGTACCGGACCGGGTGCTTGGAGAAGTGCCGCAGCCGGCCGCCCATGAGGTGCCGGCAGGAGTGGCAGGACAGCGTGTACGCCCAGAGCATGATCACGTTGCCGACCAGGATGAAGTTGCCGAGCCCCAGGCCGAAGCCCCCGCCCGGCGAGTGGAACGCCAGGAGCGCGTCATAGGTGTTGACCGCGGACAGCACGAACGCCGTGTAGAAGAAGTACCGGTGCGAGTTCTGCAGGATCAGCGGGAAGCGGCTCTCGCCCTTGTAGCTCTTGTGCAGGTCCGGGACCCCGCAGGCCGGCGGCGAGCCCCAGTACGACCGGTAGTAGGCCTTCCGGTAGTAGTAGCAGGTGAACCGGAAGAGGCCGAGGACGGCCAGCGACGGCGCCGCGTACGGGAGGATCGGCCAGTCCGGGAGGAACCGGCCGAAGTGGGCGGCCTCCGGGACACACCCGGTGGAGAAACATGGTGAGTAGAACGGGGTGAGGTAGTGGTAGTCCTCCACCCAGTACCACTTCTGCATGTAGACCCGGACCACGCTGATCACGATCCAGGCGGTCAGCAGCACCACCGTCAGGATCGGTGCCTTGCGCCAGTTGTCGGTCCGCAGCGTGCGGGCGACGATCGCGGCCCGACCGCCGGGACGACGCGACGGGGGCGCGGAGCTCGCGGGGGTGTCGAGGGTGCCCGAGGCCATAGGTGTCTCCACGTTGAGGTTGCGGCGTCGGCGTGCGGGGGCGGCCGAAAGGCGGCGCGTCCAGGACCGAACGATGCACAATATTCTGCTCCCGTCCCATCCGGACCGCCGGGTCGGGAGCTGTGAGTCTGGCCACCAGCGCGGGCCCCGGTCAGGCGGGCGGTAGGCTGGCTAGTCGTGCCCACCAGATCGGATCTCCGCGACGTCGCGATCGTCGCCCATGTCGACCACGGCAAGACCACCCTGGTGGACGCGATGCTCTGGCAGTCGGGGGCCTTCGGCAGCCATGCCGAGGAACCCGACCGCATTCTCGACTCGATGGATCTCGAGCGCGAGAAGGGCATCACCATCCTGGCGAAGAACACCGCCGTGAAGTACGGCGAGACCCTCATCAACATCGTCGACACCCCCGGCCACGCCGACTTCGGCGGCGAGGTGGAGCGGGCGCTGTCGATGGTCGACGGCGTGCTCCTGCTGGTCGACGCGAGCGAGGGGCCGCTGCCGCAGACCCGCTTCGTGCTCCGCAAGGCGCTCGAGGCCAAGCTCCCCGTCGTCCTGGTCGTCAACAAGGTCGACCGGCCCGACGCCCGCATCGCCGAGGTGCTGGACGAGACGTACGAGCTCTTCCTGGACCTGGAGGCGAGCGAGGAGCAGATCGAGTTCCCGATCGTCTACTGCCACGCCAAGGCCGGCCGGGCCTCGCTGAACCGGCCCAAGGACGGCGAGACCCCCGACAACGACGACCTCAAGCCGCTGTTCGACACCCTGGTCGCGACCGTGCCCGCCCCGACGTACACCGAGGGCGCGTCGCTGCAGGCCCGGGTGGCCACCCTGGACGCCTCGCCGTACCTGGGCCGGCTCGCGTTGTGCCGGGTGCACAACGGCACGATCAAGCGCGGCCAGCAGGCGGCCTGGTGCCGCACCGACGGGACGGTCGAGCGGGTCAAGGTCAGCGAGCTGCTGATGACCCGGGGACTGGACCGGACGCCGGTCGACGAGGCCGGCCCGGGCGACCTGGTCGCGGTGGCCGGGATCCCGGACATCACCATCGGCGAGACGCTGGCCGACCCGGAGAACCCGAAGCCGCTGCCGGTCCTCGCCGTGGACGAGCCGTCGATCTCGATGACGCTCGGCATCAACACCTCGCCGCTGTCCGGCCAGAGCGGCACCAAGATGACCGCCCGGCTGGTCCGCAACCGGCTGGACGCGGAGCTGGTCGGCAACGTCTCGATCCGGGTGCTGCCGACCGAGCGGCCGGACACCTGGGAGGTCCAGGGCCGCGGCGAGCTGCAGCTGGCCGTGCTGGTGGAGATCATGCGCCGGGAGGGCTTCGAGCTCACCGTCGGCAAGCCGCAGGTGGTCACCCGGGAGATCGACGGCAAGGTGCACGAGCCGATGGAGCGGCTGACCATCGACGTGCCGGAGGACTACGTCGGGGTGGTCACCCAGCTGCTCGGGCTGCGCCGCGGCCGGCTGGAGCAGATGGTCAACCACGGCACCGGCTGGGTGCGGCTGGAGTACCTGGTCCCGGCCCGGGGCCTGATCGGCTTCCGGACCGAGTTCCTCACCGAGACCCGCGGCACCGGGCTGCTGCACCACGTCTTCGAGAAGTACGAGCCGTGGCACGGCGAGCTGCGGACCCGGCCCAGCGGCTCGCTGGTGGCCGACCGCCGCGGCCTGACCAGCTCGTACGCGCTGTTCGGGCTGCAGGAGCGCGGCTCGCTGTTCGTCAGCCCCGGCACCGAGGTCTACGAGGGGATGATCGTCGGCGAGAACGCCCGGGCCGACGACATGGACGTCAACCCGACCAAGGAGCGCAAGCTCACCAACGTGCGGTCCTCCTCCGGCGAGGAGCTGGAGCGGCTGGTGCCGCCGCGGCTGCTGTCGCTGGAGCAGGCGCTGGAGTTCTGCCGCGAGGACGAGTGCGTCGAGGTGACCCCCGGCGCGGTCCGGATGCGCAAGGTGGCCCTCAACCAGCATGATCGGGAGAAGCTCCGGTCCCGCCGCAACCGGCCCGGGGCACCCGCGCGCTGACCGCGCCGGGGTGGGCCGGCGCAGCCAGACCGGGTGCGCCGGCGCTCGGCCGTCGGGAGTAGCCGAAAGGGACCGTTGAGGCACAGACGGGCGGCAGACGGCACAACACCACGTCGGTTCGGTCACTCCTTGGTCACGATTGGCCGACCAGCGGTCTTGCCCCCCTCCGGGTCTGACTAATCTCGCCGAGTCTGGCGGCACCCCGTCGGATCCGGTGTGCTCCCGCGCATCGCGGGACGGAGGAGGCGCAAGAACGTGAAGTTGTGGAGGAAGTCGGCGCTCATCGCGCCAGCGGTCATCATTGCGATGACCGCCGCTGCCTGCGGGGGCGACGCAAGCGAGCCCGGTACCGGCGGCGGCGAAGGCACTCAGCAGGGCGGCCAGATCGTCTACGGCTTCGAGACCGCGATGCCGGAGAACCTGTTCCCGTCGATCGCGGCCGGCAACTCGGTCGCCACCGCGTACGCGGAGATCCGGGTCCTGCTCTCGCCGTTCCGCACGTACCCGGACTTCACCATCCGGCCGGACACCGACCTCGTGGTCGGTGAGCCGACGACGGAGACGACCAACGGCAAGCAGGTCGTCACCTACAAGGTCAACCCGGCCGCGGTGTGGAGCGACGGCGACCCGATCGACGCCAAGGACTTCGAGTTCACCTGGCGGCTGCAGAAGTCGTCGGACCCGAAGACCGGCGGCTGCCCGGACCTGATCAGCACCACCGGGTACGACCAGATCGAGTCGGTCGAGGGCTCGGACAACGACAAGACCGTCACGGTCACCTACGCCCAGCCGTTCTCGGACTGGAAGTCGCTGTTCAACCTGTACCCGCAGCACATCATGGACAAGACCGACCCGAAGGCGAACTGCGCCGCCGTGGTCAAGGGCTGGCCGACCGCCGAGGGCATCCCGGTGGCCAGCGGGCCGTTCCTGCTCGACAAGGCCGGGATCGACGTCAACAAGGAGATCCTGACCCTCACCCGGAACGAGAAGTTCTGGGGCGAGAAGCCGAAGCTGGACCGCATCATCCTGCAGGGCATCGGCAACGACCCGGCCACCACCGTGTCGGCGCTGCGCAACAACGAGGTGCAGCTGATCTACCCGCAGCCGCAGCTCGACCTGGTCAAGAACATCAAGGCGCTCGAGCCGACGATCACCAGCAAGACGAACTTCGGCCTCACCTTCGAGCACCTCGACTTCAACACCAAGGATGAGCAGCTCGCGCTGAAGCCGGTCCGCCAGGCGATCACGTACGCGCTGGACCGGGCCGACATCGTCGCCAAGACCGTCGGCCAGTTCGACAACCGCGCGCAGGTGCTGAACAACCGCTACTTCGTGAACAACCAGCCTGAGTACGAGGACACCTCCGGTGGCCTGTACAACAAGCCGGACGTCGCGAAGTCGGACGAGCTGCTGACCGGCGCCGGCTACGCCAAGGGCGCCGACGGCATCTACGCGAAGGACGGCAAGCGCCTGTCCTTCGAGCTGATGACCACCCAGGCCAACCCGCTGCGCTCCAACACGATCGACGTGATCGTGCAGCAGCTGAAGCCGGCCGGCATCGAGATCAAGAAGTTCCTGAACCCGGACATCTTCGCGGGCAAGGAGAAGCCGCGCAGCCTCGAGGGCGGCCAGTTCCAGATCGCCCTGTTCGCCTGGGTCAGCGCTCCGTACGTCTCGGGCAACCAGTCGATCTACCAGTCGCCGAAGGGTGACAACCTCGGGCAGAACTACTCCCGGTTCGGCAACCCCGAGGTCGACAAGCTCTTCCCGCAGATCAACGCCGCGACCGACCAGGAGCAGGTGAAGGCCCTGGGCAACCAGGTCGACAAGCTGCTCTGGGAGGACCTGGCCACGATCCCGCTGTACCAGAAGCCGACCTTCATCGCGTACAACAGCAACTACACCGGCATCGAGGAGAACGCGACCAACGCCGGTCCGCTGTGGGACGCGACCAAGTGGGCGCGCAAGGCCTAGCACCATCGCACGGCTGAAGTAGGCACACGACGTAGGCGGCCTCCCGGTACGGGAACCCTGTACCGGGGGGCCGCCTCCGTTCTCTCCGGTCCGTTCCCGACCTCTCCCGGCGGGGAATCGCGCGGCGTAAGGTGACGCTCATGCTGCTGTATACGGTTCGACGGATTTTCGCGTCGATCCTGGTGCTGCTGGCCAGCTCGGTCCTGGTCTTCGTGCTGGTCGCCCAGACGGTCGACCCGCTCGCCCAGTTCCGGACCCGGCAGCCCCCGCCGCCGGAGGAGTTCTTCGAGCAGCAGCGCCAGGCGCTGGGCCTGGACAAGCCGATCCTGGTGCGCTATTGGGACTGGCTGACCGGCATCGTGCAGGGCGACTTCGGCAACAACATCGCCGGCAACCCGGTCTCGGACACCATCTGGGTCCGGCTGGGCGTCACCGCCCGGATGGTCGTCCTGGCGATGATCATCGCCGTGGTCCTGGCGGTCGTCGTCGGCGTCGTCACCGCGGTCCGCAAGAACAAGCCCTCCGACTACATCGCCACGATCATCTCCTACATCCTGATCGCGCTGCCGGTGTTCTGGTTCGCGGTGCTGCTCAAGGTGTTCGTCGCGATCAAGGTCAACGAGTGGGTCGGCCAGACGATCCTCTACACCGCGAGCGAGGAGTCACCCGGCATCTCGGTGTACGAGTCGGGCTGGCCACTGCTCAAGGACCGATTGCAACACCTGGTGCTGCCGACCATCGCGCTCGCGCTGATCTCGTACGCGGCCTGGTCCCGGTTCCAGCGGGCCTCCATGCTCGACGTCATGTCCTCGGAATACATGCGGTTCGCGCGGGCCAAGGGCCTGCCCTACCGCAAGGTCCTGCTCAAGCACGGCCTGCGCAACGCGCTGATCCCGACCACCACGGTCGTCGCGCTCGGCCTCGGCGCGATCTTCGGCGGTGCGGTCATCACCGAGCAGGTCTTCAACTGGAACGGCATGGGCAGCTACCTGATCCAGCAGGGCCTCGGGCAGAGCGACCTCAACGTCGTGCTCGCCTGGCTGATCGTCTCGTCGTTCTTCATCGTCCTGTTCAACCTCATCGCGGACCTTCTGTACGCGGTGCTCGATCCGCGCATCCGGCTGAGCTGACGAGAGGGAGGCCGCCATGGCAACCACCACCGCAGGCCAGGTGACCACCGCGCCGGTCGAGCGCGAGTTCACCGTCAAGTCCCGCAGCCAGACCCAACAGGCGCTGCGCCGGTTCCTGCACAACAAGCTCGCCGTCGGCGCGCTGATCCTCTACGTGGCCATCCTGCTGGTGGCCTTCGTCGGGCCCCTCGTCTACGGCTTCACCTACGAGGAGCAGGACAGCGCGGCGCTGTCGGCCGGGCCGGGCACCCTCGGGCACCCGTTCGGCACCGACGAGATCGGCCAGGACCTGCTGGCCCGGATGATGCGCGGCATCCAGCGCTCGACCTACATCAGCGTGCTGTTCGTGCTGATCGCCGGCACCCTCGGCATCACCGTCGGGGCGCTCGCCGGCTACTTCGGCAAGTGGGTCGACAACGTGCTCATGCGCTTCGTCGACGTCGTCCTCACCATCCCGATCCTGATCGCGATCATCGTCATCGCGGCGAACTTCCCGGGCGCGCGGTCCGCGCTGGGCATCGCGCTGTTCATCGCGCTGCTCGGCTGGATGGACCTGTCCCGGATCGTGCGCTCCACGTTCCTGTCCCTGCGGGAGCGGGAGTACGTGGAGGCGGCGCACGCGCTCGGCGCGTCCAACCGCCGGATCATCCTCAAGCACCTGATCCCGAACTCGCTCGGCCAGATCATCGTGTGGTGCACGCTCGGCGCGGCCGCGGCGGTCATCACCGAGGCGGCGCTGAGCTACCTCGGCTACGGCGTGTCCGGCTCGGACACCTCCCTCGGTTCGCTGGTGTCCATCGGCGCCCAGGCGGCCGAGACGCGGCCGTGGCTGTTCTACTTCCCGGGCATGGCGCTGCTGCTCATCGTGCTGTCGATCAACCTCATCGGCGACGGCATCCGGGACGCGTTCGACCCCTCGGCCAACCGCACCCGCTGAGCCGGCCCTTCCCGTAGCGCACATTCCCGTCCGGGCCGTCGGCCCGGACCGATCGGAGCGGAGCCCCATGTCGACCTTGATCGACACGACCGCGGAGGACGCGCGGTCGAGCACCGACGCCGTGCTCAGCGTCGACGACCTCAACGTCCGCTTCCCCACCGAGGACGGCGTCGTGCACGCCGTGCGCGGGGTCAGCTTCGACCTGCGGCCCGGCGAGGTGCTCGGCATCGTCGGCGAGTCCGGCTCCGGCAAGTCGGTGACCTCGCTGGCGATCATGGGCCTGCTGCCCGGCTCCGCCCAGCTCACCGGGTCGGTGAAGTTCCGCGGCCGGGAGCTGCTCGGGCTCAACGACCGGCAGATGTCGGTGGTCCGCGGCAAGTCGGTCGCGATGGTGTTCCAGGACCCGATGACCTCGCTGGACCCGGTCTACAAGATCGGCGTGCAGATCGCCGAGACGGTCCGCCAGCACGACAAGAACCTCTCCCGGCAGGCCGCCAAGGCCCGGGCGGTGGACCTGCTCAAGCTGGTCGGCATCCCGAACGCGGCGGACCGGGTCGACTCGTACCCGCACGAGTTCTCCGGCGGCATGCGGCAGCGGGTGGTGATCGCGATCGCGATCGCGAACCAGCCCGAGGTGATCATCGCCGACGAGCCGACCACCGCGCTGGACGTCACCGTGCAGGCACAGGTCCTCGAGGTCCTCAAGACTGCGCAGGACGAGACGGGCGCCGCGACCGTGCTGATCACCCACGACCTCGGCGTGGTCGCCGGGATGGTGGACCGGGTGCTGGTGATGTACGCCGGCCGCGCGGTCGAGAAGGGCACCGTCGAGGACGTCTTCTACCGCGCCCGGATGCCGTACTCCATCGGCCTGCTCGGCTCCATGCCGCGCATCGACGCCGGCGAGCGGCAGCGGCTGACCCCGATCAAGGGCTCGCCGCCCTCGCTGATCAACCCGCCGCCGGGCTGCCCGTTCGGCCCGCGCTGCCCGCTGCACTACGCGCAGTGCGACGTCGCCGAGCCGGACCTGCGCCAGGTGGACGGCGCCGGCCACGTCGCCGCCTGCATCCGGGTCGACGAGATCGTGCAGACCGACGCTGACGCCGACGACATCTTCAGCAAGGACTCCTCCGACGCGACGCTGGCCGCCGCGGCCGAGATCGGCGAGCGGGCCGAGGACGCCGTGCACATCGAGCCGGGCGCGCTCCACGACCCCACGGTCGCGCCGCCCATCGGCGGAGCCACCCGCAGCGACGAGGCGGCCGCCCGCCGCGACCCGGAGGAGCGCGCATGACCAGCACCGAGACGCCCGCCCCGGAGGCGCGCCGGCGGGGGGCCGGCGCCGAGCCGGTGCTCGTCGTCCGCGGCCTGGAGAAGTACTTCCCGATCAAGGGCGGCGGTCTTCTGCGCCGCACGGTCGGCCACATCAAGGCCGTCGACGGGATCGACCTCGACCTCTTCCCGGGGGAGACGCTGGGGCTGGTCGGAGAGTCCGGCTGCGGCAAGTCCACCACCGGCCGGGCGATCCTCAACCTGCAGCCGGCCACCGCCGGGTCGGTGAAGTACAACGGGCGCGAGCTCACCGGGCTCAACCGGTCGCAGATGCGGCCGCTGCGCCGGGAGATCCAGATCGTCTTCCAGGACCCGTACGCGTCGCTCAACCCGCGGCTGCCGGTGCTGGACATCGTCGGCGAGCCGCTGATCATCCACAAGGTCGTCCCCAAGGCCCAGCTCCGCGACCGGGTGAACGAGCTGCTGAAGATCGTCGGCCTCAACCCCGAGCACAACAACCGCTACCCGCACGAGTTCTCCGGCGGCCAGCGGCAGCGCATCGGCATCGCCCGCGCGCTCGCGCTGGAGCCGAAGGTGCTGATCCTGGACGAGCCGGTGTCCGCGCTGGACGTCTCGATCCAGGCCGGCGTGGTCAACCTGCTGGAGGACCTACGCGACCGGCTGGGGCTGTCCTACCTGTTCATCGCGCACGACCTGTCGGTGGTCCGGCACACCTCCGACCGGGTCGCGGTGATGTACCTGGGCAAGATCGTGGAGATCGCCGACACCGACGACCTGTTCGACCGGCCGGCCCACCCGTACACGCAGGCGCTGCTGTCGGCCATCCCGATCCCGGACCCGCAGCGCGAGCGGGCCCGGCGCCGGATCCTGCTGACCGGGGACGTGCCGAGCCCGGCCAACCCGCCGTCGGGCTGCCGGTTCCGCACCCGGTGCTTCAAGTTCGCCAACCAGCTCGACGACGACCAGCGGGAGAAGTGCGTCAACTCCGACCCGCCGCTGATCGACCGGGGCAACGGCCATCCCTCGGCGTGCCACTACGCCGAGGCGATGACCCTGCTGTAGCCCGGGCCGCTTAGCCTTGACGGCATGACCTCCGACGCCGGTCGCCGGCTGCTCCTCGTGCACGCCCACCCGGACGACGAGAGCAGCGGCACCGGCGCCACCATGGCGCGGTACGTCGCCGAGGGCGCGCACGTCACGTTGGTGACCTGCACGCTCGGCGAGGAGGGCGAGGTGCTGGTGCCCGCCCTGGAGCAGCTGGCCGCCAAGGAGGGCGACCAGCTCGGCGGCTACCGCTACCACGAGCTCAGCGAGGCGATGCGGGCGCTCGGCGTCACCGACCACCGGATCCTCGGCGGCCCGGGGCGCTGGCGGGACAGCGGCATGATGGGGCTGCCGGAGAACGACGCGCCCCGCGCGTTCTGGCGGGCCGACCTGGCCGAGGCCACCCGGTACCTGGTCGAGGTCGTCCGCGAGGTGCGGCCGCAGGTGCTCGTCACCTACGACAGCAACGGTGGGTACGGCCACCCCGACCACATCCAGGCCCACCGGGTGGCGATGGCGGCGGTCGACGCGGCGGCGGACCCGGCGTACGAGCCCGGGCTGGGCGCGGCGTGGTCGGTGGCCAAGGTCTACTGGACCGTGATGCCCCGCACCCACCTGCAGCGCGGGATCGACCTGCTGATGGAGGCCGGCGAGTCCAGCTTCTTCGGCGTGACCTCGGCCGACGAGCTGCCCTTCGCGGTGCCGGACGAGCTGGTCACGGCCACGATCGACGGCCGCGCCCAGCTGCCGGCCAAGATGGCCGCGCTGCGGGCGCACGCCAGCCAGGTCACCGCGGACGGGCCGTTCTTCACGATGGCCGAGAAGGTCGGCGAGGAGGCGTTCGGGCTGGAGTTCTTCCAGCTGGTGCGGGGGGAGGCCGGGCCGGCGGACGGACCGGACGGCCGGGAGGACGACCTCTTCGCCGGGCTGTCGTGAGCGTGCGCACCCCCGGCGGCCGGCCGGCCGCCGGAGCGCCGCGCGACCCCGCCGGCGCGGACCCGGACCGGCTGCCCCCGGTCGCCGGCCGGTCGGTCGCCG
>CADCTP010000130.1 GCA_902805565.1 uncultured Mycobacteriales bacterium | reverse complement strand
TGGTTGTCGGCCCGGGCGGCGCCGTGGACCGGCTCCGGAGCGTTGGGGCAGGTCCTCGGCCGATGACCGTTCGGCGCAGCAGGGCGGCGGTCCGGCCGGACGGAGGGTGACCGGCGCCACTACCCGGGCATAGGGTCCTGGCACGAATCGGCCCAGTGCGGGGCCGGACCCGGGAGGAGCGCGGTGACCGAGACGACCAGCGACGCCACACTCTCCAATCTGCTCACGGAGAACCGACGCTTCGAGCCGCCGGCCGAGTTCGCCGCGGCGGCGAACCTCGGGGCGGAGGCGTACGAGCGGGCCTCGACCGACCGGTTGGCGTTCTGGGAGGAACAGGCCAACCGGCTGACCTGGGCCAAGCCGTGGGACACGGTGTTGGAGTGGGAGGCCCCCTTCGCCAAGTGGTTCGTGGGCGGCGAGCTGAACGCGGCGTACAACTGCGTGGACCGGCACGTCGAGGCCGGCCGCGGCGACAAGGTCGCCTTCCACTGGGAGGGCGAGCCGGGTGACACCCGGACCATCACCTACTCCGACCTGCTGCGGGACGTCTGCCGGGCCACCAACGCGCTGGTCGAGCTGGGGGTGAGCAAGGGCGACCGGGTCGCGATCTACATGGCGATGATCCCGGAGACCGTGGTCACCATGCTGGCCTGCGCCCGGCTCGGCGCGCCGCACACGGTGGTCTTCGGCGGGTTCTCCGCCGACGCGCTGCGCAGCCGGATCGAGGACTGCGACGCCACGCTCGTGGTCACCCAGGACGGCGGCTACCGGCGCGGCGCCCCGAGCGCGCTCAAGCCGGCCGTCGACGAGGCGGTGGCCAGCAGCCCCGGCGTACGGAACGTGCTGGTGGTGCGGCGCACCGGCCAGGACGTCGAGTGGACCGAGGGCCGCGACCACTGGTGGCACGAGGTGGTCGACCGGCAGTCCGACCAGCACACCGCCGAGCCGCACGACTCCGAGCACCCGCTGTACGTGATGTACACCTCCGGCACCACCGCGAAGCCGAAGGGCATCCTGCACACGACCGGCGGCTACCTCACCGGCGTGAGCTACACGCACAACGCGGTGTTCGACCACAAGCCGGACACCGACATCTACTGGACCGCGGCCGACATCGGCTGGGTCACCGGCCACTCGTACATCGTCTACGGGCCGCTCGCCAACGGCGCGACCAGCGTGCTGTACGAGGGCACCCCGGACACCCCGCACCGCGGCCGGTGGTGGGAGATCATCCAGAAGTACGGCGTGACGATCCTCTACTGCGCGCCCACGGCGATCCGCACGTTCATGAAGTGGGGCGAGGAGCACCCGGAGAAGCACGACCTGTCGACCCTGCGGCTGCTCGGCTCGGTCGGCGAGCCGATCAACCCCGAGGCCTGGATCTGGTACCGGAAGAACATCGGCGGCGACCGCGTCCCGGTGGTCGACACCTGGTGGCAGACCGAGACCGGGTCGATCCTGATCAGCCCGCTGCCGGGCGTGACGGCGGCGAAGCCGGGCGCCGCGATGCGGCCGATCCCCGGGATCGCCGCCGACGTCGTCGACGACGCGGGCGTTCCGGTGCCCAACGGCGGCGGCGGATACCTGGTCCTCACCGAGCCGTGGCCGTCGATGCTGCGCGGCATCTGGGGCGACGAGCAGCGGTACCGGGACACGTACTGGTCCCGCTTCCCGGGCCGCTACTTCGCCGGGGACGGCGCGAAGAAGGACGCCGACGGCGACATCTGGCTGCTCGGCCGGGTCGACGACGTCATGAACGTGTCCGGGCACCGGATCTCCACCACCGAGGTGGAGTCGGCGCTGGTCTCGCACCCGAAGGTCGCCGAGGCCGCGGTGGTCGGCGCGACCGACCCCACCACCGGCCAGGGCATCGTCGCGTTCGTGATCGTCCGCGGCTCGGTCGGCGAGGACGAGGCGGCCGGCGAGGCGCTGGTCAAGGAGCTGCGCCAGCACGTGGCCAAGGAGATCGGCCCGATCGCCAAGCCGCGCCAGATCATGGTCGTGCCGGAGCTGCCGAAGACCCGGTCCGGCAAGATCATGCGCCGGCTGCTGCGCGACGTGGCCGAGAACCGCCAGCTCGGCGACGTGACCACGCTGACCGACTCGTCGGTGATGGACCTCATCTCGGACAAGCTGCCGAGCGCGTCCGCCGAGGAGTGAGCCCGGGGCGCGGGCGCGGGGTCAGTCCCCGCGCCCGCGCTCGTACACGTCGGGGATGTCGTTCCGGTCGAGGTCGACGGTCTCGGCCTCGTGCAGCCGCCGGTAGACGCGGTTGCGGAACCGCAGCACGATCGTCGCCAGCAGCGCGGCCAGCAGGCTGCCGGTGAGCACCCCGACCTTGACGTAGTCGTCCTGCTCGCTGCCGAGGCCGAAGGCCAGCTCGCCGATCAGCAGCGACACGGTGAACCCGATGCCGGCCAGCAGGCCGAGGCCCAGCACGTCGAACCAGCTCAGGTGGTCGTCCAGCTCCGCCCGGGTGAACCGGGCGACCAGGAACGTGGCGCCGAACACGCCGACGGCCTTGCCGACGACCAGGCCGAGCACGATGCCGAGGGTGATCGGGTCGCGCAGCGCGTCGCCCAGCCCGGACAGCCCGCCGACGGCCACCCCGGCGGAGAAGAACGCGAACACCGGTACGGCGACGCCCGCGGACAGCGGCCGGAACCGGTGCTCGAAGTGCTCGGCCAGCCCCGGCCCGGCCGCCGGCCCGCCGGCGGCCTCGCTGCGCAGCACCGGGACGGCGAAGCCGAGCAGCACGCCGGCCACGGTGGCGTGCACCCCGGAGGCGTGCACGAGGGTCCAGGTCGCGGCGGCCAGCGGGAGCAGCAGCCACCAGGACCGGACCCGCCGCTGCACCAGCACCGCGAAGGCGGCCAGCGGCACCAGCGCCAGCAGCAGCCACCCGACCGCGAGGGCGGAGGTGAAGAAGACCGCGATGATGATGATGGCCAGCAGGTCGTCGACCACGGCCAGGGTGAGCAGGAAGGTCCGCAGCGCCGTCGGCAGGTGGCTGCTGATCACCGCCAGCACCGCCAGTGCGAACGCGATGTCGGTCGCGACCGGGATCGCCCAGCCGCGCAGCGCGCCGCCGCCGGTGTTCAGGTTGATCACCACGAACACGAGCGCCGGGACGACCATGCCGCCGACCGCGGCCGCGACCGGGAGCGCCGCCCGCCGCGGGTCGCGCAGGTCGCCGGCCACGAACTCGCGCTTGAGCTCCAGGCCGGCGACGAAGAAGAAGATCGCCAGCAGGCCGTCGGCGGCCCACTCCCCGAGGGTGAGGTCCAGCTTCAGGGCCTCCGGGCCGACGACGGTGTCCCGCAGGTCGGCGTACCCGTCGCCCCAGGCCGAGTTCGCCCAGACCAGCGCGACGACGGTGGCCAGGAGCAGGAGCGCGCCCCCGACGGTCTCCTTGCGCAGCACCTCGGCGACACGGCGCGCCTCCGGCCAGGAACCACGGTCGAACAGGCGGGTGTCACTGGTGCTGGGGCTCATCGGGGCCTTTCGGGGTCGACGAAGATGTTGCCGACCAGACTTCCCGGCGCACCGGAACCGACTGTACCCGTCCCGCGCGGTCACTGGACCGGGCCGCAGCGGAACCGGGATGATTCCGACGACCACCCGCGAGGAGGCACCACGGTGAGCACAGCGCAGTCCCCGGATGACCAGCCGTCGGTCGGCGAGCTGGTCCGCCAGGCGTCCGAGCACGTCTCGACGCTGGTCCGGGCGGAGGTCGAGCTGGCCAAGGCCGAGCTGAGCGACACCGTCAAGCGGGGCGGCATCGGCGGTGGCCTGCTCGCCGCGGCCGGCGTGATCGCGCTGTTCTCGGTGCCGTTCCTGTTCGTGGTGCTGGCCGAGGTGCTGGTGGCGATCGGGCTGTGGCGCTGGCTGTCGTACCTCATCGTGTGGGTGCTGTTCCTGCTGGTCGCCGGGGTGCTGGCGCTGATCGGGCGGTCCCAGCTGAAGAAGGTCCGCAAGCCGGAGCGCACCCTGGAGACGGTGAAGGACACCGCCGCCTGGGCGCGGCACCCCACGTCGGCGTGACCACCCCGGACGCCACCTCAGTCCTGGTCGACGGCCCCTGGACGCACCGCGAGGTGAGCGCGAACGGCATCCGGCTGCACGTGGTCGAGGCCGGGACCGGGCCGCTGGTGCTGCTGCTGCACGGGTTCCCCGAGTTCTGGTGGGCCTGGCGGCACCAGCTGACCGGGCTGGCCGACGCCGGCTACCGGGTGGTCGCCCCGGACCTGCGCGGGTACGGCGCCAGCGACAAGCCGCCCCGCGGGTACGACGCGGTCACCCTGGCCGGTGACGTCGCCGGGCTGGTCCGGGCGCTGGGCGAGCGGGACGCGATGATCGTCGGCCAGGACTGGGGCGGGCTGCTGGCCTGGACGGTCGGCACGCTGCACCCGCGGGTGGTGCGCAGGCTGGTGGTGCTGGGGGCGGCCCACCCGCTGCGGCTGCGGGCGTCGCTGGCCACCGACCCGCGCGGCCAGCTGCGCGCCAGCGCGTACGCCCTGGGCTTCCAGACGCCGCGCTGGGCCGAGTCGCTGCTGACCCGCGACGGCGGCGCGTACGTCGGGGACCTGCTGGAGCGCTGGTCCGGCCCGACCTGGCGGCGCACCGGCGACCACTACGAGGCGGCCCGGCGCTACCGCGAGGCGATCCGGATCCCGAAGACCGCGCACCTGTCGCTGGAGTACTTCCGCTGGATGGTCCGCTCCCAGCTGCGCCCGGACGGCTTCCGGTACGCCCGCTCGCTGTCCGAGCCGGTGTCCGCGCCGACCCTGCAGCTGCACGGCGCGCTGGACCCGTGCGTGCTGCCGCGCACCGCCCTGGGCTCCGGCCGGTACGTGGCGGCCGCGTACGAGTGGCGGCTGCTGGACGGGGTCGGGCACTTCCCGCACGAGGAGGTCCCGGAGCTGGTCACCGGCGAGCTGCTGCGCTGGGCGAAGGACTGACCGGCGGGCACCCGATCGGGGCTTGTGGCCACGCCGACGCATCCTTGACTCTGTTGTTGCGGCAACCTTGCCGCTCGACCGAGGAGTCACGTCATGGCTCTGCCCCGCACCCTGCTCGCCGCCGCCCTGCTGGCCGTCCCGCTCGCGGTCGCCGTCCCCGGCACCGCCCAGGCGGCACCACCGGACCAGTACGGCTTCGCCTACTCCGAGCTCGCCACTCCGGGCGGCACGTACGCACCGGATCCGTCCCGGCAGTGGGTGAGCAGCGGCGGGGTCGCCACGGTCACCCGGACCGGGGTGGGGGCGTACTCGGTGATCTTCCCCGGGATCGGCGTCCCGGACGGGGTCGCGCACGTCACCGCGGTGAACCGGACCGGGGAGTGGTGCCAGGTCCGCGCGTACGGGCCGTCCGGCACGAGCGAGCGGGTGGACCTGCGCTGCTTCCGGCCGGGCGGGGCGCCGGCGGACACCCGGTTCTCGGTCGTGTTCTCCAGCGGCCCCGGGCTGGCCGCGTCCGGCGGGTACGCCCACCTGCGGGCGACCGCGGCCGGCACGATCGCGACCGGCCTGAACACCACCGGCGCGGCCAACACCGTCGGCCCGGCCGGCGTCGGGTTCTACTCCGTCACGCTGCCCGGGGTCGGCGTCGGCGGCGGCTCCCCGTCCGGCGGCCTGCAGGTGACCGCGAACGGCGGCGTGCCGGCCCGCTGCAAGGTGGCGACCTGGTCGACCACCGCGGCCGGCCAGCAGGTGATCGTCGGCTGCGTCGACCCGGCCGGTGCCCCGGCCGACACCCCCTGGACGCTGAGCTACCAGTCCAAGCGGTCGATCGTGAGCTCGACCAGCCCGCCGAACCGGTTCGCGTACGTCTTCGACACCCTCGGCGCGATCCCGCCCGGCGCGGTCGCGAACTCCGCCGGCGGCGGCGCCGCCCTGTCCACCGCCGGCGTCGGCCTGCGCGAGGTGCGGTTCCCGCTGGTGGGGGCGTCGCCGGACCACGTCCAGGTGACCGCGTTCGGCCGGGGCCCGGAGTACTGCACGATCGCCTCGCCGGCGTTCCTCAACGGCACCACGGTCGTCCTGCAGTACGTCGTCTGCTACACCAATGCCGGGGCCTGGAGCACCCAGCCGTCGCTGGTGTCGTACACGTCCCGGTTCTGAGCCGCGGACCCGGCCGGGCGGCGCGGGCCGCCCGGCCGGTCCCGCCGGACCGCCGCGCCGGGGTCAGGCGCAGTCGCCGGTGTCCACCGGCGCGGTCGCCGTCCGGCCCTGGCGGGCGTCGCCGGCGACCTCCTCCGCGGTGAGCACGAAACCGGTCTGGCCCTGGTCGACCGCGGCGGCGAAGATCACCCCGAGCACCGAGCCGTCCGGCGCGATCAGCGGGCCGCCGGAGTTGCCGCTGCGGACGTCGCCGTAGATCGAGTAGACCTGGCGGGTGACCGTGGTGTCGTCGTAGATGTCCGGCCCGCGGATCTCCATCCGGTCCCGGATCCGGGCCGCCCCGGCGAAGAACGGCCCGTCCTCCGGGTAGCCGAGGATGATCGCGTCGTCGTCGGTGTCCACCGGCCGGTCGGAGAAGGTCATCGCCCGCAGCCCGAGGTCCGGCACCCGCAGCACCGCGACGTCCCGGGCCGGGTCGTAGAGGACGACCGTGGCCGGCCGCTGCTCGCCGCCCACCTCGACCTGCGGCTCGTCCACCCCGGCCACGACGTGGGCGTTGGTCATCACCCGGTCCGGCGCGTACACGAACCCGGAGCCCTCGACCCGGCGGGCGCACGACCCGGCCAGGCCGGTGATCTTCAGCACCGACGGCTGGGAGCCCCGCACCGCCGGCCGGGCCAGCAGCGCCGGGTCCGGGGCCGCCACGTCCCGCACCCGGGTCGGCACCAGCGGGCCGAAGACCTCCGGGAAGTCGTAGGACCGGACGGCGTCGCGCAGCGAGGAGTAGAGCGAGCGGACCTGCCGCGGCACCGCCTCGTCCACGGCCTGCACGACCTGGCTGTCCCGGACCGCCGAGGAGACCGCCGGATAGGGCACCGCGGCCAGCGGGGTGGCGACCATCCAGAAGACCAGCAGCACCGCGATCGCCGACACCACGGCGCCGAGCACCGCGTCGACGGCCTGGACCGGCCGCCAGGTCAGCCGCCGGCGCAGCTGGTTGCCCAGCCAGACCGCCAGGACCTGGCCGCCGAAGGCCACCCCGAGCACGACGGCGACCGCGTACGCCACCCGCCAGGACGAGTCCTGGGTGAACCACCCGGCCACCGGGTCGGCGAGCTGGGCGCCGAGCACGGCGCCGCCGAAGAAGCCGATGAACGACAGGCCGGCGGTGACGAACCCCTGCCGGAAGCCGCCGACGGCGAAGGCGACGGTGGCGGCGACGAGCGCCAGGTCCAGGATGCTCACCGGGCGCTCGAACTCACGACGCGACCGTACCGGGCGGCACTGACGGCACCGCGGGCCCGGCGGCGGGCGCCGGCGGGCCGTCGGCCGGGAGCACGTCCTCCGCGGCCGGCCCGTCGTCGGCCTCGGGCG
>CADCTP010000129.1 GCA_902805565.1 uncultured Mycobacteriales bacterium | reverse complement strand
GCCTGCCGGCCGGCGGCGTCGGCCTGGCCGATCGTCGACGTCGCGACGCCGTCGAAGGCCCCGGACACCGAGGCGACGGCGGCCGGCGGCGCGCCCGGCGCGGTGGCGCTCTGCAGGCCCTGCCCGGCCGTGGCCAGCAGCAGCATCGCGGTGATGAGCCGGCGGGCGAAGTCCTGCTGCGCGGCCGCCGCGAACGGCACCCGCCACGGCAGGCCACTCCCCCGGATCCCGGCCACCAGCTCGGTGACCAGGCAGGACACCAGCTGCGCCCAGGCCAGCCAGACGATGCAGACGATGACGTCGAGAACGAACTCGATCGGCACCTGGCCGCCGATCGGGTCCTCCGGCAGCTGCGGGACCGGGTTGCCGACCACCAGGATCAGCGCGGCCGGGATGCCGACGACGATGCCCAGCACGAGCAGGCCGGAGAGCACCCCGCGCAGCGTGTCCCCGGGCCGCTTGACCCGACGGGCGCCGTCCAGCGGCGCCGTGGACATCGTCCTGCTCACCCGTTGCCCCCGCTCCTACAGCCCGGTCACAGCGACGGCGTCCGCCGACTGCGTGACGGTGAGAGTCTCGTACGACGGAAAGATACCGAGCAAAACCGTCTCAAAGGTAATAGTCACCGTAACTCGGACACCGTAGTGCTGGCCGAAGGTTCCCGGGACCGGATCGATGAAGTCGAGGTCCGAGACCGTCACCCCGTTGCCGGCGAGGTACGGCTCGGCCGCCCGGACCGCCGCCGCCCGGTCGGTGAGCCGGCACTCCCCCGCCGAGCGCAGCAGGGCCACGTTGCACTGGCTGCCGGCGGCCCGGGCGGCCTGCTCGGCGATGTCGGCGGCCCGCTGGCGCGCCTCGAGCGCCGCGCCGCCGTCGATGACCAGCCCGGCCAGGAAGAGCATCGCCGGGGCGAACAGCGCCACGAACAGCGCGGCCGAACCCCGGTCGGCACCCGGCCGGCGCGTCCGCAGGCGCATCAGTCGGTGCCCCGGTAGACGTCCACCGCGGACCGGGCGGTGCGGGTGACGTCGTGCCGGCCCCACATCGTGCCGACGCGGCAGGTCACCGTGACCTCGACGGTGCCGCCGGGCACCGGTGGCGCGATCGGATTCCACGGGTCGCAGTCCCGCCCGGCGGTGGCCTTGCGGTACGCCTCGCGGGCGGCCGCGTCGGCGTTGCCGTTGTGGTTGATGGTCGCCGCCCGGGCCGCGTCCCGGGCCGCGCCCTGGGTCTGGGACCGGGCCTCGGTGACCCGGCCGACCGAGACGATGAACGAGATCACCAGCAGCAGCACCGGCGCCAGCACGGCCATCTCCACCGAGAACGAGCCGCGCTCGCCGTCCTGCCGGGCCATCCTCAGTCGTCCCCCGATCGCTTGAAGATCTCGAACGGGCCGCCCGCGGTCTGGGTGATCGTCAGCCGGCTGCCGAACAGGCCGGGGATGATCATGATCGGGTCGGCCGAGATGGTGATCTGGACCTGGTCGTAGCCGACCACCTCGGCCCGGTCGACCCGCGGCGCGCTGGTGGTGTTGCCACCCTCGTCGAGGATCTGCCACTGCCGCCGGGCGGCGGTCTCGGCGAGGCTGCGGACCTGCGCCTGCGTCGGCACCCGGTCCCGCAACGCCTGGCCCGCCGTCGCCGGGTAGGCCCGCACCGCCCGGGCGGTGCCCTCGGCCTCGGCCTTGACCACGTTGCGCGCGTGGTAGTAGAGCGCCGCCTGGACGACCAGGAACACCAGCAGGAGGAACGCGACCGACAGCACCGCGAACTCCAGGCTGCCCGAGCCGCGGTCGGCCGGTGGGGCCGATCGCCGCCGGGACAGCCGACCGGTCACGGAGCCGTGGGGATCTGCTGCTGCTCGACGACGTCGGCGCCGTCGCGCACCTTCTGGATCACGATCCCGCCGATGAGGACGGCGGCGGCGATCAGCACGGCGGCGATGATCGCCGTCTCCAGCGCCGAGGCACCGCGGTCGCTGCGCTCGCGCAGCGGCTCGATCCGGGTCCGGATCAGCGCCAGCGTGAAGGCGACCATCGGGTTGTCGAGGAGGTTGTGCACAAGCCTCTCCCTCGTGTTCGTCTCCGGCGGGAACGCGGACAGACCGGCGAATGGTACCTGCGTGCGGTTCCACCCGTTACTCACAGAATCCGGCTCACCGCCGGGTAAGCCAGGAACAACAGGTAACCGAGGACGATCAGCATCTGGGCCACCAGCATGGACTGGGAGCGCTCGCCGGCCCGGCCCTCCATCTCGGCCAGCTCCCGGCGGCGCAGGGTCGCGGCCCTGGCCGCCAGCGAGTCCCGGATCTTGGCGCCGTCGTCGGCGACCAGGGCGAGCGCGGCAGCCAGGTCGCGCAGCTCGTTCAGCCCGACCTCGTCGCCGAGCCGGCCGAGCGCCGCCCACGGGGTCAGCCCCTGCAGCCGGGCGAAGGCGAGGGTGTCCCGCAGCCGGCCGAACGCCCAGCCGCCGCCGATCCCCGCCGCCGCGGTGAGTGCCTCGGGGACACCCCGACCACCGGCCAGGTTCATCGAGACCAGGTCGAGGAACGCGCCGACCGCGTGCCGGAAGTCCTTGCGCCGGGTGGCCGCCTCCCGGCGGACCGCGGCCAGCGGGAGCAGCGCGCCCAGCAGGGCGAACAGCAGGGCCATGCCGGCGGAGACGCTGAGGCCGAGCTGGATGCCGGCCAGCCCGGCCAGCCCCGACAGCACGAGGGGGAACAGCAGCCCGGCGACCGCGAAGAAGACCGTGCTGGCCAGGAAGCCCTCCAGCGACCGGCCGAGCACCGCCAGGTCGGCCCGCAGGGACTGCACCCGGATGCCCCGGTTCTCCAGCTCGGCGGCCAGCCGGGAGCCGAGGCGGACCCGCCAGCCGGCCAGCCCCTCGTTGGTGAGGATCGCCTCGGAGACGGAGAACCGGGCCGGCTGCCGGTCGGCGTCCAGCCGGGCGATGCCGGCGGCGATCGTGGGCCGGGCCGGCCGCAGCGCGACGATCAGCACCAGCAGGCCGAGACCGACGAGCGCGCCGGCGAAGAGCGCGTACAGCAGGTCGGAGGAGAGGATCACGACGGCACCCCCGGTCGGCTGCCGGCCGAGCGGGTGTCCAGGAACCGGCCGGCGGTGTCGTACCGGCTGAGCTTGCGCAGCCACAGGAACCCGGCGGCGAAGACCGCGCAGACGACGCCGAGCGTGACCTGCCCGGCGAAGGAGTCGTACGGCTCGACGTACTCCGGGTTGAGGAACCGCAGGCCGAAGACCACGAGCAGGGTCAGGATGGTGATGATCTGGACGCTGCGCCGGGTGGAGGCCCGGCTGGCCTCGATCCGGTTCCGCATGTCCATCTCCTCGCGGGCGGCCTGGGACAGCGCCGTGAGCACGTCGCGCAGGCCGGGGCCGCGCAGCCGGGCGTTGAGGACCAGGGCGGCCAGGATCAGGTCGGCGCCGGGGTCGTTCAGGTCGTCGCCGAACTTCAGCAGCGCGTCCGGCAGCGGCTCCCGGGTGTGCAGCCGGTCGATGAGCAGGGCGAGCGGCGGTTTCAGGATCGGCGCGGCGGCGTTGTACGACGCCGGGATGGCCTGCTCCAGCCCCACCGCGCCGGCGATCGTGTCCCGCAGCGACTCCGTCCAGGACGCCAGCGCCTCCAGCCGGAGCACCTCGGCCCGGCCGTGCCGGGCGCCGCCGAACAGCGCCTGGGCGAAGAACCCGAGCAGGCCGACACCGAACGCCACGACCAGCCACCCGGTCGCCAGCAGGGCCACGGCGCCCAGCGCGACGGCGATCGCCAGCCGGCGGCCGATGTCGGCGGGCGCGAGCCGGTCGGCCAGCGACGGGCCGGAGCTCTGCGGCACCCAGCCGAGCAGCGAGGCGAGCAGGAGCAGCACGCCGCCGCCGGCGATCGCCCCGGCCAGCAGGGCGAGCAGCACGTCGGAGGACATCACCCGGACCACCGCCCGTGGTCGTCCGGCCGGTAGCCGACCGCCTCGAGGTCCGCGATCGCCTGGATCGGCGCGGCCGGGCGGGCCCGGCCGTCCGGCCCGGGCGCCCAGATCTCGCTGGAGACCACCCGGCCGTCGACGCCGTTGACCTCGCGGACGCTGGCCACGAACCGGCTCAGCCCGCCGCCGCGCCGGTAGTCGTTGCGCCGCTCGATGAAGACGACGAAGTTGATCGCGCCGGCGACGAGCATGTGCGAGGCCTCGATCGGCAGGTGCTCGGCCGCCTGCAGCGCGTACGTCGCGATGCGGTTGAAGACTTCCGAGGAGCTGTTGGCGTGGATGGTCGACAGCGAGCCGTCGTTGCCCTGGCTCATCGCGTTGAGCATGGTGACGATCTCGTCGCCGAGCACCTCGCCGACGATCACCCGGCTCGGGTTCATCCGGAGCGAGCGGCGGACCAGCTCGGCCATCGAGATCCGGCCCTGGCCCTCGGAGTTGGGCAGCCGCTCCTCGAACGCGACCACGTTCGGGTGCAGGTCGGGGAACTCGTCCATCCCCAGCTCCAGCGCCCGCTCCACGGTGATCAGCCGCTCGTGCGGCGGGATCTCGTTGGCCAGCGCCCGCAGCAGCGTGGTCTTCCCGGCGTTGGTGGAGCCGGCGATCATCACGTTCTTGCGGGCCAGCACGGCCGCGGAGAGGAAGGCCGCCAGTCCCTCGTCGATCGTGCCGTTGCCCACCAGGTCGGAGAGGAAGACCTTGGGCAGCCGGGCCCGCCGGATGGAGACCACCGGGCGCTTGCAGACCTCCATCACCGCCGACAGCCGCGAGCCGTCGGGCAGCCGCAGGTCGAGCTGCGGGTTCGCGGTGTCGAACGGCCGGCTGGACAGGCCGGAGTAGGCGGCCAGGGTCTGGACCAGCTCCACCAGCTCGTCGTCGGTCTCGGCGACCGGGTCGAGCATCAGCTCGCGGCCGTCGGCGTAGCCGACGAAGACCCGGTCGCACCCGTTGATGTCGACGTTCTCCACCATCGGGTCGTCCAGCAGCGGCTGCAGCCGGCCGACGCCGTACAGCGCGGCGTGCACCGCGCCGGCGAGGTCCTCCTCCTCCTCGGCGCTCGGCGGGATCCGGCCGGACTCCAGCTCGACCCGGGCGTGCGAGGCGAGCGCCCGCGCGATCAGCGCCCGCGCGTACTGCCGCTCGTCCTCGGGGCTCATCACCAGGCCGAGCACCGCGTCGTCGCGCCGCTGGCCGGCGATCTGCTCGGCGACCTCGGTGCGCAGCCGGCGCACCAGCGCGTGGTCCATCGCCATCAGCGGCCGACCGGGGCGGCCAGCCGCTCGGCGAGCCGGCCGGCGATCTCCCGGGTGGAGCGGACCAGCAGCGACCGGTCGAGCCGGCCGACCCACTCGCCGCTGAGCAGGCCCGCGCCCTTCGGGTCCAGGGCGACCCGGCCGAGGACCGGGACCGACAGCCCGGCCTGGCGCAGGACCAGGTCGATCTGCTTCGGGGAGCCGTCGTCCCGAGGAGTGGTCACGACGACGACGAAGACCAGCGGCGGGCGGCCGGGGCGGCGCTCCAGCTCGCGCTGCACCACGCCGGCGCGGGACCGCAGGTGCGCCACCGCGTCGATGCTGGGCCGGGTGACCAGCACGACCGCGGCCGCGGAGGCCAGCACGTCGACCGCGGGGCTGCCCGGGTAGAGCCGGCCGCAGTCGGCGATCACGTCGACCCCGGGCGTCCGGTCGAGCATCTCCCCGACCGGGCCCCACAGCCCGGTCAGACCGCTGCCCTGCTCGGCGGCGGACAGCCCGACGATGACCTCCAGGCCGCCGTCGAGCCGCTGGACGTGCTCGAAGACCTGGTCGGGGCGGGCCCCGCGACGGACCCCGACCGCCAGGCTGATCAGGCCGACCTCGGGCGACAGCGGGGCGCCGCGCGGGCCGCGCAGCCGCAGCGCGACATCGCCGCCGGTCGGGTCCAGCTCGGCCAGCAGGGCGCGCCGGGGCCACACGGCGGCCAGGGTGATGGCCGTGGTGGTGACGCCGGGTGAGCCCTTGTCCGAGGCGAGGACGATCAGGGCCATCAGCTGTCGCCCTTGTAGTAGTCGTGCCCCGGGTCCAGCTTCACGACGCTGATCGCGTTGATGGCGTTGGCGGCGGCGACCGCGGGCAGGCCCGCGTTCGGCGACTGGGCCAGCTCCTGGTTGCGGATGTCGATCCCGATCACCACGCCGTTCTGGCCGGACGAGCTGGCCGCGACGCTGGTGACGTACGCCGCCTGGACCAGGGTGGCGCCGCGCGGGAGCAGCTTCTCGCCGGCCTGCGCGGTGCTGCCGTTGGCGTTGGCCCGTGGCGTGTGCAGCACCTTGATCACGTCGCCGGCGACGAGACCCGCGGGGTATTGCCCCTCGGGGAGGTTGAGCGCGATCTGGCCCACCCCGACCGCCGGCGTCACGGCGTCGCCGAAGGTGCCCTCGGCCAGCAGCGAACCCTTCTTCAGCGGGGTCAGCGCCTTCTTCCCGTTGACCCGGCTGTAGAAGTCCGCGACCGCAACCGGGGCGAAGACGGCGGAGTTCGTCGCGGCCAGCGGCTGCTGCAGGAAGTCGTCCCGGGTCAGCGTCTGACCCAGCGCGACGTCCCGGTTGATCAGCAGGTATTCCTGCTTCTGGCCGCTGGTCAGCACGAGCGTCGCGGCCAGCGCGGCACCGCCGAGGATCAGCACCAGCGCGAGCAGCGCGAGCAGCGGCCGGCGCTGCCGGGTCGGAACCGGGAGGCGGTCGGCCGGCATGCCGGTGGTCTGTCCGGCGCGCCGGGAGGCACGGGTGGACAGCGGGCCGTCCGTGGTCTGCGTGGTCATCGATGTCGCTCCGGTCGGGGGCCGGCGGGGTCGGGCAGCAGTCTAAGCACGATCCGATGCCCGTCTCCGCGCTCCGGTCCGGGCTGTGGACGACCGCCTGCCTGTGGATGACACAACGCACGAATCGGACGACTGGCCTAGGGTCTGCGCCGGAGGTGAGCCGGGTGGACGTTCAGCTGACCGCGGTCGACGCACGCAGCGGCCGCACCGCCGACGTGGTGCTGGTCGTGGAGAAGGACAGCACGGTCGCGGACGCGGCCCGGGCCCTGCGCGACGCCCTGGGCATCCCGCCGGTGGTGGAAGCGGCGGTCGCGATGCCGACCGCCGAGGTCTGGATCGCCGGCCGGCCCGTCGACCCGTCGCTGCCGATGACGGTCAGCCCACTGCGGGAGGGCGCCGTGGTCGGCCTGGGCGGGCCGGTCGGCCTCGGCGTGCACGACCCGGACATCGGTGGCGTCGCCGAGGTGCGCGTGGTCGGCGGCCCGGACGCCGGCCGGGTGCACCGGCTGCCGCTGGGCGAGTTCGTGCTGGGCAGCGCGCACGACGCCGACGCCCACGTGGCCGACCGGTCGGTCGCACCCCGGCAGGCCCGGCTGCTGGTCACTCCGCAGGGCGTGCGCTGGACGCCGTACGAGGGGGCGCCGGAGACGCGGCTGGAGGGCAAGCCGCTCACCGGGCCCAGGCCGGTGCAGCCTGGCCAGGTCGTCGCGGTCGGCACCACCCGGCTCACCGTCGTCCCGGCCGAGGCACCGGACGCGGCGCTGGTGCCCAGCGACGACGGCGGCCTCGCCTACAACCGGCCGCCCCGGCTGCCCCCGGCCCCGCGCGCGGTGACCGTGGAGCTGCCGACCGAGCCCCAGGACGCGCAGAAGCGGCCGATCCCGCTGCTGGCCTCCTTCGCGCCGCTGGTCATCGGCGTGGTGCTCTACCTGGTCACCAAGTCGGTGATCTTCCTGCTGTTCACCCTGCTCAGCCCGATCATGATGCTGAGCAGCTGGCTGACCGAGCGCCGGCAGGGCAAGAAGTCCTACCGGCAGCAGATGCTCGACTACAGGAAGGACCTGGCCGAGGCCCGGCAGAAGGTCAAGGAGGCGGCCCGCTGGGAGCGCCGGATGCGCCGGCACGACGCGCCGGACCCGGCCGCGGTGCTGGTCACCGCGCTCGGGCCGCGGCGGCGGCTGTGGGAGCGGCGGCGCTGGGACTCCGACCGGCTGCTGCTGCGGCTGGGCACCGCCCGGCTGCCCTCGTCGATCGAGCTGACCGGCGGCTCGGCCAAGGACCGGCCCGAGCAGCCGATGCTCGACGACGTGCCGGTGACGGTGCCGCTGATCGAGGCCGGCGGTGTCCTCGGCGTGGCCGGGCCGGCCCGCGAGGTGCACGCCACCGCGCGCTGGCTGGTCGCCCAGGCGGCGGTCCTGCACAGCCCGCGGGACCTGACGATCATCGTGCTCACCGACGCCGGCGGCCGGGCCGAGTGGGAGTGGACCCGCTGGCTGCCGCACACCCGGCCGGACAACCGGGAGGCGGTGTCGCTGACCGGCAGCACGGCCGCGACCACGGCGCGGCGGGTCAGCGAGCTGGCCGGGATGGTGCAGCAGCGCCAGGCGGCGGCGGAGACCGGCGGCCGGATGCCCGACCTCGGCCGGATCCCGGTCGTGCTGGTGGTGCTGGACGGCGCCCGGCAGCTGCGGTCGCTGCCCGGGATGCCGATCGTGCTGCAGGACGGTCCGGCGGTCGGGGTGTTCGCGATCTGTCTGGACGCCGAGGAGCGGCTGCTGCCCGAGGAGTGCCGGGTGGTCGCCGGCTACCAGCCGGGCGAGCCGGCGGGCATGGTGGTGCGCCGGGCGTTCGGCGACCGGGTGACCGGGGTGCTGGCCGACCAGGTCAGCGTGGCCTGGTGCGAGCGGACCGCCCGGGCGATGACCGCGGTCCGCGACGTCAGCCGGGAGGAGGACGACAGCGCGCTGCCGACCTCGCTGCGGCTGCTGGACGTGCTGGCCCTGGAGCCGCCGTCGGCGGGCCGGATCGCCGAGCTGTGGCGGCGCAACGGCCGGACCACGGCCGCGCCGATCGGCGCGAGCGCCACCGGCACGTTCACCGTCGACATGAAGAAGGACGGCCCGCACGCGCTGGTCGCCGGCACCACCGGCTCCGGCAAGTCCGAGCTGCTGCAGTCGATCATCGCGGCGCTGGCGGTGGGCAACCCGCCGGACGCGATGACGTTCGTGCTGATCGACTACAAGGGCGGCGCGGCGTTCAAGGACTGCGTGCACCTGCCGCACACCGTCGGCATGGTCACCGACCTGGACGGCCACCTCACCGAACGGGCGCTGCAGTCGCTGAACGCGGAGCTCAAGCGGCGCGAGCACGTCCTCGGCGCGGTCGGCGCCAAGGACATCGAGGACTACTGGGACACCATCGACCACCCGGACTTCGCCCCGCCGCCCGGCTTCCAGGTCGACCCGATGCCGCGCACCATCCTGATCATCGACGAGTTCGCGTCGCTGGTGGAAGAGCTGCCCGAGTTCGTCACCGGGCTGGTCGGGATCGCGATGCGGGGCCGGTCGCTCGGGGTGCACCTGATCCTCGCCACCCAGCGGCCGTCCGGTGTCGTGTCGCCGGTGATCCGGGCCAACACCAACCTGCGGATCGCGCTGCGGGTGACCGACGACGCCGAGTCCACCGACGTGATCGACGCCCGGGACGCGGCCCGGATCGCCAAGAGCACCCCCGGCCGGGCGTACGCGCGGACCGGCTTCTCGGCGCTCACCGCGTTCCAGGCCGGCCGGGTCGGCGGCCGGCGGCCGGGTGCGGTGGCCGGGCCACCGCCGGCTTTCGCCGGGGTCGTCGGGTGGGACCGGCTGGACGCACCGATCCAGCGGCCGCAGGTCACCGAGGACGACTCCACCATGGAGACCGACCTGCAGATGCTGGTCGCGGCCGTGCAGGAGGCTGCGCGCGACAGCGGCGTCCCCCGCTACCGCAGCCCCTGGCTGCCGGCGCTGGGCGAGGAGATCGGGCTGGACCAGGTGCCGGTGCCCAGCCGGCAGCCGGGGGTGGGCGATCCCCGGGGGCGGGTGCCGCGGATCCCGTTCGGGATGGAGGACCTGCCGGAGAGCCAGGCGCAGGCTCCGCTGGTGCTGGACCTGGAGCACGGCAGCCACCTGATCCTGGCCGGCGCGCCGCGCTCCGGCCGGTCCACGGCGCTGCGGACGCTGGCCGGCAGCATCGCCCGGCTCACCAGCTCCCGCGACGTCCACCTGTACGCGCTGGACTGCGGCAACGCGGCGATGCTCCCGCTGGCCGACCTGCCGCACTGCGGGGCGGTGGTCTCCCGGGACCAGGTCGACCGCACCGACCGGCTGCTCACCGTGCTGCTCAACGAGATCGCCCACCGGCAGGTGCTGCTGGCGCAGCACGGGTTCGGTTCGCTCGCCGAGCAGCGGGCCGCCGTGCCGCCGGAGCAGCGGCTGCCCTACCTGGTCTTCCTGCTCGACCGCTGGGAGGGCTTCATGGCCTCCTTCGACGAGCTGGACGGCGGCCGGCTCACCCAGAACGTGCTGCGGATCCTGCGGGAGGGGCCGTCGGTCGGACTGCGGGCGGTGGTGGCGGGCGACCGGTCGGCACTGCTGGGTCGGCTGCCGACCACGATCGAGGACAAGCTGGTCCTGCGGATGGGCGACCGCAACGACTACGGCCTGGCCGGGTTGCAGGCCAAGAAGATGCCCGACGCCATGCCACCGGGCCGGGCATTCCGCAACGACTCGATGGTGGAGACGCAGCTGGCGCTGCTGGACCCGGACCCCTCCGGACCCGCCCAGGTGCGCGCGCTGGCCGCGATCGCCACGGCGGCCCGGGAGCGGGACGCCGACGTGCCGCGCTCGCAGCGGCCGTCCCGCGTCGACGTGCTGCCGGCCCGGATCACGCTGCGCGAGGTGCTGGCCCTGCCGGCGCCGCCGCGGCCGGCCAGCCCGATGTGGGCGCTGGTCGGGGTGGGTGGCGACGAGCTGGCACCGATGGGCGTCGACCTGGACGACGACGGGCCGGGCTTCGTCATCGGCGGGCCGGCCCGGTCCGGACGGTCCACCGCGCTGCTGACCATCGCCGGGTCGCTGCTAGACGGCGGGTCGGAGCTGGTGGTCGTGACGCCGCGGCCGTCCCCGCTGCGGGGGCTCGCCGGGACGCCGGGGGTGCTCGGCGTGCTGACCGGGACGCCGTCCGAGCAGGACCTGTTCGCGCTGCTGGACCAGGCGCTCGGCCCGGTCGCGGTGGTGGTCGACGACGGCGAGCTGCTGGTGGACGCGCCGTGCGCGCCGGCGTTCGAGGCGGTGCTGCGGGAAGGGCGGGACGGGCAGCGGGCACTGGTCGTCGGGGGCACCACCGGCGAGATGGTCAACGGTTACCGCGGCTACGTCGTCGAGGCCCGCAAGACCAAGTCCGGGGTGCTGCTCAACCCGGAGCACCCCATGGAGGGCGAGCTGCTCGGCATCAAGCCACCCCGCAGCGCGGTCGGCCCGATGCCCAAGGGGCGCGGCCTGCTCGTCCTGCGCGGCACGTACCTGCCGGTCCAGGTCCCCATGCCCAACCCCTGAGCCCCGCCCGGCCGCCCCTCGCCGGGATCGGCCCATCGAACGCCGGCCAAGGACGAACCCCGGCCAAGGCCGCACCAGGACCCCAACGCCGGCCAACGCCGAACCCGGCCGAGGCCGGGCGGAACCCCGAACGCCCGCCCCGGCTCACCCGGCTCACAGGTCGACCCCGGGCCATCGGTGCCGTACCCGCCCCCGGACCGGGCGGTCCGGGGGCGGGTGCGCGCTACAGCGGCAGGTCCTCCAGCATCTCCGTCACCAGCGCCGCGATCGGGGACCGCTCGGACCGGCTCAGCGTCACGTGCGCGAACAGCGGGTGCCCCTTGAGCGCCTCGATGACCGCGGCCACGCCGTCGTGCCGGCCGACCCGCAGGTTGTCCCGCTGCGCCACGTCGTGGGTGAGCACCACCCGCGACCCGGCCCCGAGCCGGGACAGCACGGTCAGCAGCACCCCCCGCTCCAGCGACTGCGCCTCGTCGACCACCACGAACGAGTCGTGCAGCGACCGTCCCCGGATGTGGGTCAGCGGCATCACCTCGAGCATCCCGTTCTCCAGGACGTGGTCGAGGACCTCCTTGCTGACCATCGCGCCGAGCGTGTCGAAGACCGCCTGCGCCCAGGGCGCCATCTTCTCGCCCTCGGACCCGGGCAGGTAGCCGAGGTCCTGGCCGCCCACCGCGTACAGCGGGCGGAAGACGACGACCTTCTTGAACGCCCGCCGCTCCAGGACGTTCTCCAGGCCGGCGCAGAGCGCGAGCGCGGACTTGCCGGTGCCGGCCCGGCCACCGAGGGACACGATGCCGACCTCGGGGTCGAGCAGCAGGTCCAGGGCGATGCGCTGCTCGGCCGACCGGCCGTGCAGCCCGAACGCCTCCCGGTCGCCGCGGACCAGCCGCACCTGCTTGTCCGCGGTCACCCGGGCCAGGGCGGACCCGCGCGGGGACAGCAGCCGCAGCCCGGTGTGGCAGGGCAGCGACGCGGCGGCCGGCAGGTCGATCCGCTCGTCGGAGTAGAGCGCGCCCACCACGTCCTCGGTGACCTCCAGCTCGACCATGCCGGTCCAGCCGGAGTCCACGGCGAGCTGGGCGCGGTACTCGTCGGCGGCGACGCCCACGGACGCGGCCTTCACCCGCAGCGGCATGTCCTTGGAGACGAGCACGACGTCCCGGCCGTCCGCGGACAGGTTCCGGGCCACCGCCAGGATCCGGGAGTCGTTGTCGGTGCCGTCCTCCCCGGACCGGCGGAAGCCGACCGGGAGCACGGACAGGTCGCTGTGGTTGAGCTCCACGTGCAGTGTGCCGCCGCCGTCGCCGATCGGGATCGGCGCGTCCAACCGGCCGTGCTTCACGCGCAGGTCGTCGAGCATCCGCAGGGCCTGCCGGGCGAACCAGCCCAGCTCCGGGTGGTGCCGCTTCCCCTCCAGCTCGCTGATGACTACCAGGGGCAGTACGACCTCGTGCTCACCGAAGCGGGCCGGTGCCCCCGGATCGGAGAGCAGCACGCTGGTGTCGAGGACGTACGTCGTGCGGGATTCGGTCGTGCGGCGGTCGGCCACAGGCCCTCCCAGCGGGCGGGGCACCCACACCCGTTCTCGAAGGTCCGGCACGCCCACGACGGGGCCGGTGCCGGCCCCTTCGCCGTCGACTGCTCGACAATTCAGGGCCTCCCGGGGTGGGCCCCGGCACGGAGCGCCACCACTGCGAACGGTACGTCCCCGATCCACATCAGGCCAGGACATCACCGCGCCGACGTGTCCCACCGCCGAGCCTTGACCGCTCGGACACCTCGCTGACATCGTGCGGAAACCAGCTGGACGGCACGGGGAGAGAATCCATGAAAAAGCTGCTCAACGACCCCGCGGACGCCGTCCGGGACGCGCTGCGCGGGATGGCCGCGGCCCATCCCGAGCTGCGCGTCGATCACGACCAGCGGTACGTCGCCCGGGCCACCGGACCCGAGCAGGGCCGGGTCGCGGTGATCTCCGGCGGCGGCTCCGGGCACGAGCCGCTGCACGCCGGGTTCGTCGGCCCCGGGATGCTCGACGCCGCGGTGGCCGGCGAGGTCTTCACCTCCCCGGTGCCGGACCAGATCCTGGCCGCGACGACGGCGGTGTCCGGCGGCGCCGGCGTGCTGCACGTGGTGAAGAACTACACCGGCGACGTCCTGAACTTCCAGCTCGCCGCGGAGCTGGCCGACGAGGACGGCATCGCGGTGCGGACCGTGCTGGTCGACGACGACGTCGCGGTCCAGGACAGCACGTACACGGCCGGCCGCCGGGGCACCGGGGCCACCGTGGTGGTGGAGAAGGCGGCCGGCGCGCTGGCGGCCACCGGCGCCGACCTGGACGCGGTCGCGGCGGTCGGCCGGCGGGTCAACGAGGCGTCCCGCAGCTTCGGCATCGCGCTCACCGCCTGCACGGTCCCGGCCGCCGGCACGCCCACGTTCGACCTGGGCCCGGACGAGATCGAGATCGGCATCGGCATCCACGGCGAGCCCGGCCGGGAGCGGCGGCCGATCGGCCCGGCCGCCGAGCTGGCGGAGATCGCGGCGGCGGCGATCCTGGAGGACATGCCGCTGGAGCGCGGCTCCGACGCGCTGGTCATCGTCAACGGCATGGGCGGCACCCCGCAGCTGGAGCTGTACGTCGTCTTCGCCGAGGTCGCCCGCATCCTCGGCGACCGGGGCGTGACGATCGCCCGGTCGCTGGTCGGCAACTACGTGACCAGCCTGGACATGGCCGGCTGCATGCTCACGCTGACCCGGCTGGACGACGAGCTCCTGGGCCTGTGGGACGCCCCGGTCCGTACGCCCGCGCTGCGCTGGGGAGGCTGAGTGCCCGTCGACGCCGCCGTGGCGCGGGCCTGGGTGCTGGCGTTCGCGGACCGGGTCACCGCGGCCAAGGCCGAGCTGACCGCGCTGGACTCGGCGATCGGGGACGCCGACCACGGCGCGAACCTGGACCGCGGGATGGCCGCCGTGCTGGGGAAGCTGGCCGGGGACACCCCCGGCGACGTGCTCAAGGGGGTCGGGCGCACGCTGATCTCGACCGTCGGCGGCGCCTCCGGCCCGCTGTACGGGACCGCCTTCCGGGACGCGGCGAAGGCGCTGGGCGACACGGCCGAGGCCTCGGACGCCGAGTTCGCCGCCGCGCTGCGGGCCGGGTACGACGGCGTGCGCCGGCTCGGCGGGGCGGCCGAGGGCGACAAGACGATGCTCGACGCCTGGGCCCCCGCGCTGACCGCCCTGGAGGGCGCGCTCGACGGCGGGCTGGCCGCCGCGGCGGCCCGGGCGGCGGCGGCGGCCGAGGAGGGGGCGGCGGCCACGGTGCCGATGCAGGCCCGCAAGGGCCGGGCGTCCTACCTGGGCCCGCGCTCGGTCGGCCACCGGGATCCCGGCGCGACCTCGACCGCGCTGCTGTTCGCGGCGCTGGCCGAGGCGGTCAGAACTTAGCCACCGTCCGGGCCTCGACCGCCGCCGCGACCACCTCGGCCAGCGTGGCACCGGTGCCGGCGGTGACCGTCGCGGAGACCGCGCCCTCCACGAACGGCGCGTCCACCAGGACGAACCGCTCGGTGTCGAAGTCCTCCAGGGCGACCCGCACGCTGAGCACGGCCGAGCCGAGGTCGGGCAGCACGACCACGCCGTCGCCGCGGTCGGCGACGGTCAGCGCGTGCGCCACCGCGTCCGGCGAGGTGCCCAGCCGGCCGTCGTCGGTGCCGGCGGCCACGGCGACCGGCGCGTCCGGGGCGAGCTGGGACAGCAGCTCGGCCAGCCCGGCGGCCATGGCGGGGCTGTGCGACACCAGCACGATCCCGACGGTCATGCCGCCAGCTCCGCGGTGAGCCGGGACGGGGTCAGCGGTTCGTCGAGGAGCCGGACGAACCGCTCCCCCACCGGCTGCCCGGCCGGGCGGGCGGCCAGCCAGTCCGAGAGCAGCCGGTACCCCTCCACGTACGTCGAGGTGTACGCCCGCCACAGCGGGTGCGACAGGAACCGCAGCGACTGCCGGGCCCGCTTCTCCGGCACCAGCATCCAGCGGCGCAGGAACTCGACCACCTCGTCGGCGGACCTCCCGCGGTCGTGCAGCAGCAGCGCCGCGTCCTGCCGGGCCCGGTCCAGGCCGTGCACGGCCACCGACACCTGCTCGGCCAGGTGACCGTCGAACGGGAGCCGGAGGTCGGCGTACAGCTCCTGGGCCCAGGGTCCCCAGCCGGCGCCGACGGTGGCCGGGATGCCGAGGTCGGCGAGGCCCTCCGCGACCAGGCACTCCGGCGTGTTCACCAGGAAGACGGTGTGCTCCAGCCGGCCGCCCGCGCCGACCAGGCCGCGCTCCTTGCGGCAGTGCTCGGTGTGGTGCCCCGGGTACGACTCGTGCGCGACCAGGTGCGGCAGCTGGGACAGCCGGTGCGGCAGGTCGGCGTTGATCGCCACCCGCGACCGCATCCCGCCGAGGTAGTAGTTGAAGCCGCTCCACGGCTGGTCGGTGACGATCTGGTACTCCACCGTCTCGCCCTCGGGCAGCCCGTACCCGGTCCGGACCCGCTCGCGCAGGGCGCCGGACAGCTCCCGGACGATCGCCTCCAGCCGCTCCGGCGGGCACTCGTCGGTGGCCCGGTACGCCGCGTACCGGGTGGCCAGGTCGCCGCTGCCGGGCAGCAGCGCGTCCAGCCGGGCGTGCGCGGCGGCGTAGTCGGCCGGGTCGCCGAGGGAGATCCGGACGCCGAAGTAGGCCTCCACCTCGTCGACGAACGACACGTCGTCGCCGGCCAGCTTGCGGGCGCTGCACTCCAGCCCGGTCAGCTGCGCCCGCAGGAAGTCGACCCGGTCGGCGGCCAGCCCGGACGCCGGCAGCTCGGCCAGCAGCGAGCGCGCCTGCGCCCCGAGCGCGGCCGGCAGCGGCCGCGGCTCGTCGTCCACCTGCCGGCGCAGGGCCGGGTCGCCGGTGTAGGCGTCCACGAACCCCTCGGACAACCGGTCGAACCGCAACCCCAGCAGCACGTACTCCCGCACGACGTCCACCCCGGGAACCTACTAGCTGCCGAACCTCCGGTGTCGGTCCGCATAGGCCCGCAGCGCCCGCAGGAAGTCGATGCGGCGGAAGTCGGGCCAGTACGCCTCGCAGAAGTAGAACTCGGAGTGTGCGCTCTGCCACAGCAGGAACCCGCTCATCCGCTGCTCGCCGGAGGTCCGGATGACCAGGTCGGGGTCGGGCTGGCCGCGGGTGTAGAGGTGCTCGGCGATGTGGTCGACGTCGAGGACCTCGGCCAGCTCCTCGATCGAGGTGCCGGCGGCGGCGTGCTCGTGCAGCAGCGACCGGACGGCGTCGGCGATCTCCTGGCGGCCGCCGTACCCCACCGCGATGTTGACAGCGAGCCCGCGCCGGCCGGAGGTCCGCTCGGCGGCGGCCTTGAGCACGTGCGCGGTCTCCGGCGGCAGCAGGTCCAGCGCGCCGACCAGCGTGATCCGCCAGCCCGCCCGGTCGGTGGACAGGTCGGAGACCAGCTTCTCGATGATCCGCAGCAGCGGGTCGAGCTCGGCCGCCGGCCGGGACAGGTTGTCGGTGGACAGCAGCCACAGCGTGACGACCTCCACCCCGGCGTCCCGGCTCCAGCGCAGCACGTCCTCGATGCGGTCCGCGCCGGCCCGGTGGCCGAAGCTCACGTCCCCGCTGCCGGAGGCCCGGGCCCACCGCCGGTTGCCGTCGCACATCACCCCGACGTGGCGGGGGACCGGCCGACCGGCCAGCTGCCGACGGAGGAGTCGTTCGTAGATCGCGTAGACCGGGTTGGGCAGAGCCACCAGCAGAGGGTACGCGGAGTGACCGCCAGCGGTCCGGGGGACGGAAACCGCACCCGAAATTGTGGGGTTGGCACCAGTGCGGGCACCCGGTCGGGGTACGTACCCTCCTTCCGGTGAGCATCGCGGAGACACTTGCCTCGGTCGCGGCCCGGCCCCGGCTGCGCGGCCTCCTGCACCTGTACGCCTTCGCGGTCTCGGTGGTGGCCGGCGTCGTGCTGGTGTCCGTGGTCGGCGCCACCCGGGGCTCGGAGGCCGCCTTCGCCACCGGCGTGTACGCGCTGACCGTGTGCCTGCTGTTCGGCACCTCGGCGACGTACCACCGGGTGAAGTGGTGCAACGCGGGCCGGCACGCGCTGCTGGCCCGGCTGGACCACTCGATGATCTTCGTGTTCATCGCCGGCACCTACACCCCGCTGGCGCTGCTGGCGATGCCCGAGCGGACCGGCCGGCTGGTGCTGACCGTGGTCTGGTTCGGCGCGCTCGGCGGCGTGCTGCTGAAGACCTCGTGGATCAGTGCCCCGCGCTGGCTGTCGGTGCCGCTCTACCTGGCCCTGGGCTGGGTCGCCGTGTTCATCATGCCGGACCTGCTGGAGCACGGCGGGGTGGCCGCGTTCGTGCTGATCCTCATCGGCGGCCTGCTCTACACCGCCGGCGGGATCGTCTACGGCCTCAAGCGGCCGGACCCGTGGCCGACCGTGTTCGGCTTCCACGAGGTCTTCCACCTGTGCACCGTGATCGCGGCGGCCTGCCACATGGTCGCGGTCTGGCTGGCCGTCTACTAGGCCACGGCCCCCTGTCGCACCGGGGCCCGGGCGGCCCCGGCCTCAGAGCGAGGAGACGTCCACCCGGACCTTGAGCGCCTTGCGGGAGTCCATCGCCAGGTAGCCGTCCGGCACGCCGTCCAGGTCGACGGTCGCGTCGAAGACCGCGCTCGCGTCCAGGGTGCCCAGCGCCACGTCGGTCATCAGCTCCGGCAGGTACGACCGGACCGGGGCGACGCCGCCGACGATGGAGATGTTCCGGGCGAACAGCGGCGACAGGTCGATCCCGTCGACCAGCTGCGGCACCCCGACCCAGCCGATCGTCGCGCCGTCCCGGGCGACGGCGATCGCGGTGTCCAGCGCGGCCTGCGCGCCGACGCACTCCAGCACCGCGTGCGCGCCGCCGGTGAGGGTCATGACCTGCTCGACGGCGGCGTCGCCGGAGCCGCGCACGACGTCGGTGGCGCCGAGCCGGCGGGCCAGGTCCAGCCGCTGCTCGTGGTGGCCGAGCACGGTGACGCTGTCGGCGCCGAGCCGGCGGGCGGCCAGCACCGCGCACAGCCCGACCGCCCCGTCGCCGATCACCACGACCCGGCGGCCGAACCGGACCTTGGCCGACACCGCGGCGTGGTGCCCGGTGGCGAGCACGTCGGTCAGCGGCAGCAGCAGGCCCGGGTCGGCGTCGCGCAGCGCCGGCGGCACCACGACCAGGGTGCCGTCGGCGTGCGGCACCCGCACCGCCTCGCCCTGGGCGCCGTCGTGGCCGGGCTCGGCGTACACGCCGCCGTCGACGCAGGACGTCGGCAGGCCGGAGAGGCAGTACTCACACGTGCCGTCGGACCAGGCGAACGGGGAGATCACCAGGTCACCGGTCCGCACGGTCCGGACGTCGGCGCCGACGTCGGTCACCACGCCGAGGAACTCGTGCCCGATCCGGGCCCCCGGCATCCGGGTGCCGTAGCCGCGGTACGACCAGAGGTCCGAGCCGCAGATCGCGGCCGACACCACCCGGACGACGGCATCGGTCGGCAGCTCGACCTCGGGGTCGGGGACGTCCTGGATCCGGATGTTGCCGGGACCCTCGAAGACAGCGGCGCGCACGCGACGACCCTAGCGTCCGCGCCGCCGGTCGAGCGGGTCAGGACCCGGCGGGATCCTCGGCGGCCGTCCCGCCGGCGGTCCCGGTGCCCGGCAGGTCCGGCCCCTGGGCCCGCAGCCGGTCGACCGCGGACATGGCGTCCCGCAGCTCCCCGAGCCACTCCTCGGCGTGCTCCCCCACCAGCCGTACGCACCAGGCCAGCGCCTCGGAGCGGGACCGGGCCACCCCGGCGTCGACCAGCGTGTCCAGCACCTGCCGCTCCGGCTGCCGCAGCCGGGTCATCACCGGCACCGACAGCGTGGTGAACAGCTGGCGGGTGCCGCCGGCCTCGGCCCCCCAGGCGACCTTGCGGCCGTAGCGCTGCTCGGCCTCCCGGGCGATGAGGATGCGCTCGTCCCGGGTCTCCTCGCGCCACCGGCTGATCCGGCCGGCCTCGGCGGCGGGCCCGGACACGTCGGCCTCCGCCAGCGTGCCCACCACCAGGATCTCGTCCCGGTCCACGGTGACCCGGGGCCGCCCGGCGAACCACCCGTCCGGCAGCCGGCCGGCGAACCAGTCCGGCGCCTCGTCCGCCGGCGGCAGGTCGGCCTGCTGCCAGCCGCCCGGCCGGCCGAATGCCCGTCCACGTCCTGTCATGTGATCCTCCATGTGATTACACCGTTGCAGTGCAATCATCTTGGCCCCGGTCCGCGCCCGGCGTCGAGCCCGTCCGCCCAGGGCGGAAACCCGGCTACCCGGTCGGGATGCCGGTCCGCCACCCGGACGCCCCGGCCAGGTGGCCCAGCACCGCCCGGGTCGCCGGCCAGCCGCCGGTGCCCGCCCGCACCAGGCTCCACGCCCGCTGCTCGGTCCGGACCAGGTCCAGCGGGACCGTACGGACCCGGGTCGCCTCCGGCGCGTCCGCCGGCAGCACGCTGACCCCCTGCCCGACCGTGACCAGGTCGGCCAGCAGCTCCAGGCTGTCCACCCGGTGCCGCACCCGCGGCGTCCAGCCGGCGATCGCGCACAGCCGCTGGGCCAGCTCGTCGTCGCCGCCGCCGCGGGAGTTGCCGATCCAGTCCACCTCGCGCAGCGGCTCCAGGTCGGCCGGGGTGCGGATCCGGTCCGGCACCGGGGTCCCCGGCGGCACCGCCAGCAGCATCGGCACGCTGCCCAGCGGCGCGTGCACGTGCCGCCACACCCGCGGGACCAGCGTGTAGTCCCAGACCAGGCCGAGATCGATGCGGTCGTCGTCCAGCAGCGCCTCGGTCTCGTCCGGCTCGGCGTCGCGCAACTGCACGGTCACCGCCGGGTACGCCGCGCGCAGCCCGGCCAGCGCCGGCACCAGCAGCCGGCGCAGGGCCGAGGTGAAGCCGGCCACCCGGACCGGGCCCTGTGGTGCCTGGCCGGCGGCCAGGTCCAGCTCGGCCGCGGTGACCGCGGCCAGGATGCCGCGGCCGTGCTCGGCCAGCCGCCACCCGGCCCGGGTCAGCCGGACCCGCCGGCCGTCCGCCTCCAGCAGCGGGGTGCCGACCTGTCGCTCCAGCGCGGCCAGCTGCTGGCTCACCGCCGAGGTGCCGTAACCGGTGACCCGCCCGACCTCGGTCATCGTGCCCACCCGGGCCAGCTCGACCAGCGCCCGCAGCTTGTCGATGTCCATGAATCCTGAAGAGTACGTGCAGAAACGTGCGGTGGACGCGGACAACACCGGTCGGTTGGCTGGGGCCATGCGTCTCCCCGCCCCCGTGCCGGCCGTCGCGGCCATGCTGAGCGTCCAGGTCGGCGCGGCGTGGAGCACGCACCTGTTCGCCGCGCTGACCCCGGCCGGCTCGGCCTGGCTGCGGCTGACCGTGGCCGCCCTGGTGCTGCTGGCGGTGGCCCGGCCGCGCCGGCGGGACTTCTCCCGCTCCGCGCTGCGGGGCACGCTGCTGCTCGGCGCGGCCACCGGGCTGATGACGCTGGCGTTCGTGGAGGCGATGGCCCGGCTGCCGCTGGGCACCGCGGTGGCCATCGAGTTCCTCGGCCCGCTCGGGGTGGCCGCCGCCCGCGCGCACCGGCGCTCCGCGCTGGCCTGGCCGGCGCTGGCGCTGGTCGGGGTGCTCGGGCTGACCGAGCCCTGGAACGGCTCCGCCGACCTGGTCGGGATCGGGTTCGCCGCCGCGGCCGCCGCCGGCTGGGCCGGCTACCTGGTGCTGACCCAGCGGATCGGGGCCGAGGTCGAGGGGGTCCGCGGGATCGCCGTCTCGCTGGCCGTGTCCGCGGTGCTCACCGCGCCGATCGCGGCCTGGCCGGCGCTGACCGGGCTGACCCCGGCGGTCGCGCTGGCCGGGGTCGGGGTGGCCGTGCTGGTGCCGCTGCTGCCGTACGTGCTGGAGCTGGCGGCGCTGCGCCGGATGACGCTGACCGCGTTCGGCACGCTGATGGCGGTGGAGCCGGCGCTGGCGGCCGTGCTCGGGCTGGTCCTGCTCGCGCAGGCACCGGCCTGGCCGCAGGTGCTCGGGGTGACGCTGGTGGTGCTGGCCGGCATCGGCGCCCAGCGCACCGCCGGCGCCCCGACCCCACCGACGCCCGCCCCGGCCCCGGCTCCACTCGCGGCGGCCGACCCGGCTCGGGCTCCGGTCACCGACCGGGCCC
>CADCTP010000128.1 GCA_902805565.1 uncultured Mycobacteriales bacterium | reverse complement strand
CGGCCGGCGCGGACGTCTACCGGGACGGGACGCTGTTCCACGGGCCGGTCCTGCAGGGCGTGCGCCGGGTGGTGGCCGCCGCCGATGACCGGCTGGAGCTGGCGTGCCGGCTGCCGGACGCGCCGCTGCCCGGGTACGCCGGCCGCACCTACTCCCCCGTGCTGGCCGACGTGCTGCTGCACGGCCCGACGATCCTGGCCCGCCGGGTGCTCGGGCAGGCCTGCCTGCCCTTGTCGATCGGCCGGGTGGACCTGCCGGCCCCGCTGCCGGACGGGACGCCGTTCACCGCGGTCGTCGACCACGTCCGGGTCGCCGCCGACAGCCTCGTGGTCGACGTGACCGCGACCGACCCGGCCGGCCGGGTGCTGCACCGGCTCGCCGACGTCACCGTGGTGGCGACGCCGGGGATGGCCGACCGCTTCGCCCGGGCCGTACGGGACCGGGAGGGCGCTCCGGAGGACGCGTTCCGGCCGCCGGAGCGGCCCACCCGCGGCGCGCTGACCGGCGCCGAGCTGGTCGCGCTGGAGACCGGCACGACGGTCCTCGGCCCGCGGCACGGGACGTTCCCGCTGACCCTGGACGCGCTGGCCGAGGTGACCGACCTGACCGTGGCGACCGGCCGGTTCGCGCTGACCGCCCGGTGCCGGCCGGGCGCGGACCTGGAGAAGGCGACCGCGCAGGCCGCCGAGCTGCTCGCGGTCGCCGCCGGCCTGCACGTCACGGTGGCCGACCCGACCGTCGAGCGGGACGCCGCGGACACGGTGACCGGGACGGCGGAGGGCCCGCTGACGGTGACCGCCACCGGGATCGACCTGGTCCCGGTGCCGTGGCTGCGGGTGGACGCGGTCGGGCCGCACGGGCGGGTGACCGGCCTGACCGTCCGGCTGCGTCCCGGTGCCGGGCCGACCGCGCGGGCGGTACGGACCGAGCACCACCTGACCCACTGCGCCCGGGGCTCGCTGAGCACGGCGTTCGGGCCGCGCTGGGCCCGGTTCGACGGGCGGCGGTCGGCCCGGCTGCCCGCGTACGGCCTCCAGCTGCTGGACCGGGTGCTGGTGGCGCCGCACGAGGTGCCGGGCGGGGCCGAGCACGAGACGGAGTACGACTCCCCCGCCGACGCCTGGTACTACGCCCGCACCTCCACCGCGTCGGCCCCGAACCTGGTGCTGCTGGAGACCGCGCTGCAGTCCGCGCTGGTGCCCGGCTACTACCTCGGGGCCGAGCCGCCGCCGGACACCGACGAGCTGAGCCTGCGCAACCTGGAGGGGCACGCCACCGTCCTGCGCGAGGTCGACCTGCGCGACCGGACCGTCCGGCAGCGCACGCTGCTGACCGCCACGACCGGCGTGCGCGGGGCGCTGCTGCAGCGGTTCGACTTCGAGCTGGCCACCGGCGGCGAGCCGTTCTACCGGGGCAGCACGCTGTTCGGCCACTTCCGGGACATGACCGCGCAGGCCGGCCTGGACGGCGGCCGGCACGTGCCGCCGTGGCTGGGCGACCGGCCGGTCCGGACGATCGACGTGGCGGCGCGGCGGGCCGCCGGGACCGGGCCGCGGGCCGGCAGCGGCGAGCTGGCCCTGCTCGACTCGGTCGGCGTGGTCGACGGCGGCGGCGACGCCGGCCGCGGCGACCTGCACGCCCGGCGGCCGATCGACCCCGCGGCCTGGTTCTTCGCCCGGCACTTCCACCTGGACCCGGTGATCCCCGGCTCCATCGGGATCGAGACGGTGCTGCAGGCGCTGCAGGAGTGGCTGGTCGACTCCGGGCACGCGGCCGGGCTGCGGGACCCGGAGTTCGTGCTGCCGGTGGGGGTGCGGCTGGACTGGCGGTACCGCGGGCAGTTCCTGGCCGGCGACGGGGAGGTCACCCTGGAGGTGCACGTCCTGGACGTGGCGCACGCCCCCGGCCGGGTCCGGGCGTACGGGCGGGCCAGCGTCTGGAAGCCCGGCCTGCGGATCTACGAGCTGACCGGCGTCGCGGTGGAGCTGCGCGAGCCCGGTGCACCGCCCTGGGCCGCCGCGGCGGCCCCCGACGAGACCGGGTGAGCACGCGTGTCCTTCGAACCGATCGCCGTCGTCGGCCGCGGCTGCGCGCTGCCCGGCGCGGCCGACCCGGTCACCTTCGGCCGCAACGTCCTGTCCGGGGTGGTCAGCCTCGGGCCGGCGCCGGAGGAGCGCTGGGAGCTGCCCCGGCCGTACACGCCGGTGGGGACCGAGCGGCCGCTCGGTGACGTGGGGGGCTTCGTCCGGGACTTCGCGCTCGACCCGGCCGGGCTGCTGCTGGCCCGGGACGAGCTGGCCGGGTTGGACCCGTTCGTGCACTGGGTGCTGCACTCGGGGCGGTCCGCGCTGGCCGAGGCGGGGCTCGGGGTGGCGCCGGGCCGGCGGGCCGGCCTGGTGCTGGGGATCCTGGCGTCGCCGTCGACCGGGATGGCCCGGTTCGCCGAGTCGGTGTGGCTGGGCGGGGCGCCGGTCGACCCGCGCAACCACTTCATGGCCGGGCTGTCCGCGCAGCTGGCGGCGCGCGCGCTGGGCCTGTCCGCCGGCGGCTACGCCGTCGAGGCCGCCTGCGCCTCCTCCCTGTACGCGCTGAAGCTGGCCTGCGACCGGCTGCACGACCGGTCCGCCGACCTCATGCTGGCCGGCGGCGTGAACGGCACCGACACGCTGCTGCTGCACCTGGCGTTCCGGGCGGTCGGCGCGATGAGCCCGACCGGGCGGAGCCGGCCGTTCCAGCGGGACGCCGACGGGCTGCTGCCGGCGCAGGGGGCCGCGGCGGTCGCGCTGATGCGGCTGGCCGACGCCCGCGCCGCCGGGACACCGGTGCTCGGCGTGATCTCCGGGATCGGGCTGTCCAACGACGGCCGGGCGGCCGGGCTGCTCACCCCGTCCGAGGACGGGCAGCGGCGGGCGATGCGCTCGGCGTACGCGTCGGCGGGGGTGGACCCGGGGACGGTCTCGCTGGTCGAGTGCCACGCCACCGGGACCGCGCTCGGCGACGCGGCCGAGGTGCGCAGCATGGCCGGGGTGTTCCCGGGCGGCGGGCTGCCGATCGGGTCGGTGAAGGCGAACTTCGGGCACTCGTTCGCCGTCGCCGGGCTGGCCGGGCTGCTGAAGATCCTGGCCGCGATGGAGGCCGGGGTGCGGCCGCCGACGCCGGGCCTGACCGAGCCGCTGCCGGCGCTGACCGGGACCGGCCTGCGGGTGGTCACCGAGGCCGAGGAGTGGACGGGGCGGCGGCGGGCGGCGCTGAGCTCGTTCGGGTTCGGCGGGAACAACGCCCACCTGGTGGTGGACGCGGGCGACCCCGGCACGGCCGGGTGGGCCGCCCCGATGCCCACCGCCGGACCGTACGGCCACGCGGCCGGGACCGGGCCGGCGGCCGAGGCGGTGGCGGTGGTGGCGGTGGGGGCCCGGGTGGCGGGCGGGGCCAGCGCGGTGGACCTGCGGCGGCTGCTCTTCGACGGGGCCGGCGCGGCCGACCGGGCGGACGGGGCGGCCGGCACCGGCGATCCGGCGCGGAGCGTGGACGTCGCGCTGGCCGGGCTGCGGTTCCCGCCGCGCGACCTCACCCGGGCGCTCGGGCAGCAGACCCTGGTCCTGGAGGCGGCGCGGGAGGCCGCCGCCGGGCTGGACCTGGCCGGACCGCGGACGATGGTGGTGCTCGGGATGGCGGTGGACCCCGAGCCGTCCCGGTTCCGCACCCGCGAGCACGTCGCGGCGGGGCAGGCCGACGCGGTCGCCCCGGTGATGGAGGCGGTCGACGTCCTCGGCTCGATGCCGAACCTGGTGGTCAACCGGATCAACTCCCAGCTCGACCTGACCGGCCCCGGGTTCGCGGTGCTGGCCGAGGAGGCGTCCGGGGTGCTGGCGCTGTCGCTGGCCGCCGGGGCGCTGCGCCGCGGCGAGGCGGACGCGGTGGTGGTCGGCGCGGTCGACGCCGTCGACGAGCCGGTGCACCGGGCCGCGCAGGCCGCCCTGGGCCGGACCGTACGGACCACCGACGCCGCCGTGGCCCTGGTCCTGCGCCGGGAGTCCGACGCCCGCCGTGCCGGCCAGGACATCCTGGCCCTGCTCGAGGACGTCAGGATCGGCGCCGACCCCGAGGACCGGGTGACCGAGGCGGCGGCGGACCTGTCCTTCGGGCCGGGTGGGATCGACACCGGGGAGCTGGTCGGGACGGCGCAGGCGGCCCGGGGGCTGCTCGACGTGGTGGCGGCGGTGCTCTGCCTGCGGCACCAGGCGGTCGCGCGGGCCGGCGCGGCCGCGGCGGCGGCGCTGGACGCGCGGACCGCGGAGGTCCGGGTCGACTCGACCGGCCTGCCCGGTGGCCGGGTCCGGCTGCGCGCCGGCCGTACGGTCGGCTGGGTCGCCCGCCGCCCCGCCCGCCCGCACGTCTACTCGGGTGCCGACCGGGCCGCCGCGGTCGCCGCGGCCCGGGCCGGCCGCGAGGGCGGGGACGGCCCGGCCCGGCTGGTGGTGCTGGCCGACCCCGCGGACCTCGACGCCCGCCGTACCGCCGCCGCGGCCTGGCTGGCCGGCGAGGCCCTCGGCCCGGCCGGCGTCGCGTTCCGGGACCGACCGGTCGCCGGCCGGCTGGCGTACGTCTTCGCCGGGGGCATCTCCGCCTATCCCGAGATGGGCCGGGAGCTGCTGCTCGCCCGCGGCACCGGCGGGCTGACCGACCGGCCGGGGCTGGTGCGCCGGATGACCGGCTGGGCGTACGGCGATCCCGCGGCCGAGGTGCCGGTCGCCGACCGCATCTGGGGCTCCGGGGTGCTGTCGGTGGTGCACGCGCGGATCAGCCGGGACGTGCTCGGGCTGCGGCCGGACGCCGTGCTCGGCTACTCGGCCGGCGAGTCGGCCGCGCTGGTCGCGCTGGGCATCTGGCCCGGGGACGTGGCCGGGCACGTGGCGGCGCTCACCGCGGCCGGGATGTTCAGCCGCGAGGTGGCCGGCGAGTTCCGGGCGGTGCGGCGGGCCTGGGCGCGGGACGGGATCCCGCCCGGCGACTGGGCGACCTGGCTGGTCGGCGCGCCGGCGGCGGAGGTCCGGGCCGCGCTGCTGCCGGGGACGCACCTGGTGGCGGTGAACGCGCCGGCGTCCTGCGTGGTCGGCGGGCACGCGGACCGGCTCGCCGAGGTGCTGGCCCGGCTGCCGGGATACGCGCTGCGGGTCCCGTACGACCTGGCGGTGCACGTGCCGGAGACCCGCGAGGTCCGGGACGAGTGGCGGCGGCTCAACCGGCACGACACCGTCCCGGGGCCGCGGCTCTACACCTGCGGAGAGGTCCGGTCGTACGACCCGTCGCCGGACGCCTGCGCGGACGCGCTCACCAGCCAGGCGATGGGGACCATGGACTTCGCGGCGACCGTACGGCTGGCCTGGGAGGACGGGGTACGGGTGTTCGTCGAGCACGGGCCGCGGCGGCTGTGCACGGACTGGATCGGCGCGACGCTCGGCGACCGGGAGCACGTGGCGGTCGCGCTGGACGGCGGGTCCGGGGTGGCCGGGGCGGTGGCGGAACTGCTGGCGGCGGGGGTGCCGGTGGACGCGGCGGCGTACCTGGACGGCCTGGACGCGGCGCACCTCCCGGCGCCCGCCCCCACCCGCACGGTCCCCGTCCCGGTCCACCTCCCCGCGCTGCACCTGCTCCCGCTGCGGCCGGCCCCCGCGACGCCCGTCGGGGCCGGGGTGGCGGTGCTGGAGCACCGGCGGATCGCCGAGGTGCACGCCGACTTCCTGGCCCGACAGGCCGCCGTCCACGAGCGCTACCTGACCTTGCGGGCCGGCCTGGCCGGCCTCGTCGACCCGACCGGCACCGGCCCCGCGGACCCGGCCCGGACCCGGACGGCCACCGGAACCGACGCGCCCGCCCGCGGGACCCCGGCCGGCACGGACGAACCCGCGGGCGAGCTCCCGGTCCGGGCCGCGGCGCAGCGGCCGGTACCGCACCCCGGTGCCCGGCCGGTGGACCTGGCCCGGGTGCCGGTGCTGGATCGGCAGCAGCTCGAGTACGGGTCCACCGGCGACCTCTCCGTCCTCTTCGGACCCGCCTTCGCCGCCCAGGACGCGTACCGGCGGCAGACCCGGATGCCGGCCCCGCCGATGCTGCTGGCCGACCGGGTGACCGCCATCGATGCGGAGCCGGCCACGATGGGGACCGGCTCGATGTCCACCGAGACCGACGTCCGCCCCGACTCCTGGTATCTGGACCACGCCGGCCGGATGCCGGCGGGCGTGATGATGGAGGCCGGGCAGGCCGACCTGCTGCTGATCAGCTGGCTCGGCGTCGACCTGCTCAACCGGGGCGAGCGGGTCTACCGGCTGCTCGGCGCCGAGCTGACCTTCCACGGCCCGGTCGCCAAGGTCGGCGAGACCCTCCGCTTCGACATCGCGATCGACGGGCACGCCGAGTACGACGGCATCCGCCTGTTCTTCTTCCGGTACGACTGCCACGTCGGCACCGAGCGCCGGCTGAGCCTCCGCTCCGCCCAGGCCGGCTTCTTCACCGACGCCGAGCTGGCCGGGACGGACGGTCTGCTGTGGACCCCGGCGGCGGACCCGCCGGCCGGCGGCCGGGTGGACCCGCCGGTGCTGGTGCCCGCGGCGCGGTCGTTCGGCCGGGACGAGGTGCGGGCGTTCGCCGACGGCAAGCCGCTGGAGTGCTTCGGCCCGGGCTGGGAGCCGACCCTGGAGCACCTGCGTACGCCCCGGGTCTGCGACGGGGACCTGCTGCTGCTGGACGAGGTGACCGACCTGGACCCGCTGGGCGGCCCGTGGGGGCGCGGCTACCTGCGGGCCCGGACGGCGGTCGCGGACAACGACTGGTTCTTCGCCGGCCACTTCCACAACGACCCGTGCATGCCGGGCAGCCTGATGTTCGAGGGCTGCTTCCAGGCGATGTCGTTCTACCTGGCCGGGTTGGGCTGCACGCTGGACCGGGACGGCTGGCTGTTCGAGCCGGTGCCGGAGCGGCCGTACCGGATGCGCTGCCGCGGGCAGGTGACGCCGGCGTCCCGGGAGCTGGTCTACGAGGTGTTCGTCCGGGAGCTGCGGGCCGGCGCGGAGCCGGAGCTGGTCGCCGACCTGGTGTGCACCGTGGACGGCCTGCGCGCCTTCCACGCCGGCTCGGTGGCGCTGCGGCTGGTGCCCGACCCGGACGCGGCGCCCGGCCCGGTGCCGCCGGGGCCGGGCACGTGAGGGGCGTCGCTAGGCGTGCGGGCCGACCGTGACCGGCCCGATGGTGAGCCGCGGGGTCAGCCCCTGGAACGCGGCGACCCGCTCGGCCTGCTCGGTCAGCTCCCGCCGCCGGGCCGGGGCCGGCGGGTCCAGCGGCTCGACGGTGACGTCGAGGAACCGGCCGGCGCGCTTCTGGTGCCAGACCCCGGCCACCGTGCCGTCGACCAGCAGGACCGGGTAGTTGCCGGCCTGGCCGCGGTTGAGCGCCCGGTCGGCCGCCCGGCCGGGGAAGACGAGGTCCCGCGGGTGGCAGCCGACCCCGTACGCGTCGAAGTACGGCAGCAGCCGCACGCCGGACGGCGCGGTGTCCGGGACCGCCAGGTCACCGGCCGGCAGCCAGCCGGTCCAGGCGCCGACCCGCACCGGCTCGATCTCCCCGGCCGCCGCCGCGGCCGCGACCACCCGGTCGGCCCAGCCCGCCGGCGCGCTCAGCCACCGGCCGACGTGGGCCGCGGTCGCCGGCCCGTACGTCGCCAAGTAGCGGCGCAGCAGCAGCCGCTCGGCCGCCGGCCCCGGCATCGGGGTGAAGCCGGGCAGCCACCGGTGCGGGTTGGTGTAGGTGACCTTCCGGCCGGAGTCCGGGCCGAAGCACAGCGCGCCCCGGTTGGCCGCGACGTCCACCGCCATCCGCCAGCGCGGCCAGAGCTGCTGGAAGGCCGGCATGGTCCGCTCGACCGCCCACGGCCCGACCTCCTCGGCCAGCGCCTCGGTCAGGTCGTCGACGGTCAGCGCCGCGTCGGCCAGCACCGTGGCGATGCCCGCGACGACCTGGTCGACCTCGTCCGGGGTGAGCCGCACCGACCGGTCGAACGACGGCAGCGGCCGGTCCAGCGCGGACAGCGCCCCGGTCCACATCGGAAGGTCCCGGGTGGTCAGCAGGTGCACGGTCCCGCGCGGGCCGAAGGTCCGGACCAGCGTCCGGTCCTCCCACACCGCCCGGCGCACGTCGTCCCGGACCGCGCCGGCCAGCCGCAGCCCGACCGACAGCTCCCCGGCCGTCGCGATCTGGGCGTGCGCGCCGCACATCGCCGCGACCACCTCGGCCGGTCCCGGCCCGGGGGCGGCCAGGAACTGCCGCTCCAGCCGCCGGGCGACGACCTGGGGCCAGGTCGGGCTCAGACGTCCCGCCCGTACGCGCCGCGGTCCACCGATGAGGGCACCTCGACGCCCCAGGTGACGATCCGGTGCGGCCGGAGCCGGAGGAACTGCGGGTCGAAGCCGGGGAACCGCGGGTTGATCGTCCCGCCGCCGGCCTCGTGCGCCTCGGCCCGGCAGCGCGGCTCGATCCCGTACGCCTCGCCGGCCGCGAACTCCTTCTCGGTGAGCACGCTCATGCGCCGGATCGTAGGGCGTGCTCCAGCTCCTCCAACCGCCTCCGCTGCCGCGGGTACCAGGCGGGACCGGCGACCGCGATGGCGGCGAGGAAGACGGCCAGGAGCCAGTGCCGCGGGTCGTCCAGCGCGACGAACAGCTGGCTCACGGCCAGCAGCCCGGGCACGACCGACAGCCACCGCGCCTGTGGGCGCACCGCCTGCCGGGCGGCCGGCAGCATCCGCCACATCTCGGCGCGGACCCGCGGATCCGCCGGGATCCCGCCGCCGGCCATCGCCTCGCGGGCGTCCAGCCGCAGCTCGAACACACCGGCGGCCCGCTCCCGCCGCCGGCGGACCGCCAGGTGGACCGTCTCGCCGACCGCGAGCACCGGGGCGAGACCCAGCATGACCGGACCGATCGGCAGGTCGTCGTCCTCGTGGTAGATCCAGGCGAACATCAAGGCCAGGGCGACCAGCGAGGCCAGCAGGGTCACGAACCAGACCGGCCACGGTCGGGTCGACCACCACCGGGAGAAGCTCACGACCGGACAGTAGCGACCTTCCGGGCGACCGGGGTGAGGAGGCCGGCGACGGCCAGGGCGACCAGGGAGGCGGAGAAGCCGTTGGTCGGGGAGACGCCGAGCAGGTCCTGCGCGTCCCGCCAGAAGCCCTCCCAGGACGCCCAGTCGGCCAGGATCGTCGGCGCGGTCAGCTGGTAGGCGACGAACCCGGCCACCCACGGCACCAGCATCGCCCACCGGGCCGGCGCGGCGTCCGAGGTGTCGTACCGGCCGCGGGACAGCGCGAAGTCCACCACCAGCGTCGCGGCCAGCGGAACGAACACCGACCCGATCAGGAACAGGAACGGCTCGTACGCGCCGCCGTCGACGGCCAGCGCGAGCAGCGTCGCCACCCCGCCGACGAGCACCGCCAGCACCCGCCGGTCGGCCTTCGGGACCAGGTTCTGCCCGGACGTCGCGGTCGAGTAGATGTTGGCGAACGCCTCGTCCACCTCGCCGGTGGCCAGGATGACCAGCGCGAGCGCCCCGGCCGGGACGGCCAGCAGCGCCCCGATGACGTCCTGGTCGGCCCCGGCGTACGCGCGCAGCGCCAGCACTCCGAGCAGGAAGAACACCGCGCTGGAGGCGGCGTACCCCAGCGCGGTGCCGAGGCCGGCGGCCCGCGGCGACCGGCTGAACCGGGAGTAGTCGGCGACCAACGGGATCCAGGACACCGGCAGCGCGATGACCAGGTCCATCGACGTCCAGAAGCCGGTGAAGCCGCCCTCGGTGAGGTCGCCCAGCGGCCGGCGGAGCGTCTCGATCATGAAGTACGCCGAGCAGGCCACCACCGCGACGACGGCGATCCGCTTGAGCAGCCGCACCGACCCCAGCGGCCGCAGCGCCATCAGGGTCGCGATCACCCCGGCGATCAGCACGTACACCCAGCGCGGCAGGTCGTCCCAGACCGCGTGGGCGGCGTAGGAGATGATCCAGATCTCGTACGTCGCCCAGCCCACGCACTGCAGCAGGTTGAGCACCGTCGGCCCGTACGACCCGGAGCGGCCGAGCAGGCCGCGCAGCAGCACCATCGTCGGCGCGCCGGTGACCGCGCCGGCCCGGGCGACCAGGCCGAGCAGCACGCAGCCGATCACGGTGCCGGCGACGATCGCGGCCACGGTGGCGACGAACGACTGCCCCGGCACCACCAGGAAGGTCGCGGTGACCGGGATGAGCAGGCTGATCCCCAGGTTCGCCCACAGGCCGAGCTGGTCGGTGAACCCCAGCGTCCGCGGCTGGTCCTCGGTCAGGGTGACCGGGGCCTCGGACGTGCGGTCGGATGTCGCCGTCATCGAGCACTCCCTACGCCGGCATGACCCGGACAGGTTCCGACGGTCGGCGGCCGCGTGCCCGCCCTCTCAGCCCGGTGCGCCGGGCTCCCGCGTGACGTCGTCACCGTACCGGTCCGGGCGGCTCCCGCTCTACGGGTGACCCGTGCGACAGGTCCGCGCGAGCGGGCCGGGTGTCGACCCGAGGGGCGGCGGGTAGCGACCGCGGGTGACCAGTGCCGCGGTCAAGAAGACCGCCAGGGAGGTGCTCGGCAGCCGGGCGCGGTTCCGCCCGGGGCAGGCCGAGGCGATCGACGCCGTGCTGGAGCGGGACACGCTCGCGGTGCTCGCCTCGGGCACCGGCAAGACCTTGATCTACACCGTCGCGGCGAACCTCATCGACGGCGGCACGCTGGTCGTCTCGCCGACGATCGCGCTGCAGCACGACCAGCTGCGGGCGCTGACCGAGGCCGGCCAGCAGGCCGCCCTGCTCAACGGCACGATGAAGGTCTCGGAGCGGAAGCGGGCGCTGGCCGACTTCACGGCCGGGGACGTCGAGTTCCTGCTGCTGGCCCCGGAGCAGCTGGCCAACGACGACGTGCTGGCCGAGCTGCGCCGGGCGCACGTCTCGCTGGTGGTCGTCGACGAGGCGCACTGCATCAGCGAGTGGGGCCACGACTTCCGGCCGGACTACCTCGCGCTGGGCACGGTGGTCCGGGCGCTGGGCACCCCCCGGCTGCTCGCGCTGACCGCGACCGCGTCCCCGCGGGTGCGGGAGGAGGTCGTCCGCCGGCTGCGGATGCGGGAGCCGGCGGTGATAGTCCGGGACGCCGACCGGCCGAACATCTGGCTCGGCGTGGACCTGGTCGGCTCGGAGGGCGCCAAGCGCGACGAGCTGGTCCGGCAGGTGCTGCTGGCCCTGCACGGCGAGCCCGACCACGAGGAGATCGACGGCAGCACCCGGCTGCAGGCGCCGACGCTCCCGGTCGGCTCCGGCGGCGTCGAGCCCGGCGGCCCCGGGATCGTGTACGCGGCCACCCAGCGCGGCACCGAGGAGCTGGCCGCCCTGCTGCGGGACAACGGCGTGGACGCCGTGCACTACCACGGCGGGCTGTCCCGGGCCGACCGCGAGGCCGCCCAGGACGCGTTCATGAGCGACAAGGTCGAGGTGATCGTGGCGACCAGCGCGTTCGGGATGGGGGTCGACAAGCCGGACGTCCGGTTCGTCTTCCACACCGAGCCGCCGGACAGCCTGGACTCGTACTACCAGGAGATCGGGCGGGCCGGCCGGGACCGGGAGCCGGCCCGCGCGGCCCTGTTCTACCTGCCCAAGGACCTGACCCTGCCGCGGTTCTTCGCGGCCGGCGGTGGGCCGACGGTGCCGGAGCTGGCCGGCGTGCTGGAGGCCGTCCGGGCGGACGGGCCGGTCTCCCGCAAGGACCTCGCCACCTCGACCGGGCTGTCCACGGCGAAGATCACCGCGATCGTCAACGAGCTGGAGGCCACCGGCGCGGTCCGCTCCGGCAAGGACCGCCGGGTCTCCGGCGCCCGGTCCCGCGCCGACGTCCCGGCCGCCTCGGTCGCGCAGGCGGCGGCGGACCGGCGGGAGGTGCAGCGCGAGTACACCAAGACCTCGGTGGAGATGGTCCGGACGTACGCCGAGTCCACCGACTGCCGGCGCCGGATCATCCTGGAGCTGCTCGGCGAGTCCCACCCGGAGCGCTGCGGGCACTGCGACAACTGCGACCGCGGCGAGAGCGTGGACAGCGCCGACCGGCCGTACGCGGTGGGCTCCCGGGTCGAGCACCCGGAGTGGGGCCGCGGCACGGTCCAGACGTACGAGGAGGGCGACCGGGTGGTGGTCCTCTTCGAGCAGGTCGGCTACAAGACGCTGTCCCTGGACGTGGTGGCCGAGCACGACCTGCTGACCTCGCTGGAGCCGCCGCCGGCCGAGCCGGCCCGCCGCCGGTCCCGCTGGTGGCGGCGGGACGCGGCGGCGAGCTGAGCACCCGACGGCCCTGGCAATGCCGTTGAGTAGTGTGCAAACGTCATCGGAGTGAACTCCGTCCCCGGATCGGGCTGGCGGTGCTCACTTCTTGTCACCGAAAGGTGTGGTCGGGATGCAGGGACCGGGATACGCGCGTGCGGCCGGCGGCGACGGCGGCGGCGGCTGACCCGCTTCACCGGGCCCGGCGACCCTCCAGTGGCCGGGCCCACCACAGGTCCCACCCGTACCGTTCCGGCCGCGGAGCCTCCGTCTCCCACCGGTAGCGCAGCGACCCGTCCGGCCCGGTCAGCCGCTTGAGCTCGTGGTTGTCCTGGTCGCGGACGAACACGTCCTCGCCGGCGTCCGGTGGGAAGTCGAAGTTGACCACCAGCCGAATCAGCGTGGACCGCTCCGGGTCCTCGACCCGCGGGGACGGGGTCCAGGTGAGCCGGTCGTGGCCGGTGTCGCGCAGGACGTCCCACATCCCGGGCATCCGGTAGCGGGCGTACCAGCTGACCGGCTCGGTGATCGCCGGCCGGAACACGAACATGCAACGCAGCAGGCCCGGGGCCTCGGACAGCGCGATCTGCCGGATCGCGGTCCGGTCGTCCTCGGACCGGGTCACCATCTCCACGTCGGCCAGCGAGACCGCGTCCGCGTCGAGCTGGGTCGGGGTGGTCAGCCGGCCCTGCAGGAACGGCAGGCTGGAGCCCGGCTCCGGGGTGGTGCGGCGGTGCTCGACCACCCGGTCGCCACCGGTGTCCGCCCCCACCAGGTAGGTCAGCTCCACGTCGTCGGTGTACGGCGCGGGGTAGCCCAGCCACATGTCGTGCAGCGCGGTCAGCGCGGCACCGTGCCGGCTGTGCAGCGCCTGGGTGCGGGCGCGCTCGGCGGTCGCCTCGGCCGCGTGCCCGGCGGCCCGCTCGGCGGTGCGGGCGGCCTCCTCGCGGGCCTCGACCGCCTCCTGCTGGGCGGCGGCGCTCTCCTCCCGGAGGGCGGTCAACTCGGTGCGGTGCCGTTCCTCGGCCAGCCGCGCCCGCTCCCGCTGGCGCGCCCGGATCGACCCGACGACGACCTGTCCCACGAACAGCACCAGCAACACGGCGGCGAGCCCGCACAGGACCCAGCGGCCCAGTCCGTCGGCCCAGACCGCCAGGCCGGTCGACACGGCCGCGAGCAGGCCGTTCGTCCCGACCGCCGTGCCGTGCACGGCCGTACTGAAATCCTTCCAGGTGAGCTGGATGTTGCTCTTCTCAGCGGTGGCGGAATGGTCCGTGCGGCTCAGGGTCGGGTCGGTCACTGATCCTCCGATCAGCGGTGTGGTACTACTAGAGTAGCCATGACGTCACCAAGGGTGCACATCTAGTAGGACACGGATGGGTCACATCCGTGACGCGACGTACAGCCGATCGAGGGCTTGACACGGTGCCGTCGGCCCAGTGAGGCTTTCGACCGGACAGTCCACGTGCGGCACGGGCCCGTGGAATGTCGATGCCGGACCGGGCGCGGCGGCCCTCTCGGCGAGTTGTTCGCGTTCCTCAGCGAGGAGGAGAGATGACCCGGTCAGTAATGGGAGCGCTCCCATCGCCGCCGTCCGTGCCGACCGGAAGGAGAACGGGTCCACCCCGGGCCCCGCGCGTCACCGCCCACGTCGACGGCACCCGGGTCCGGGGGTCGGAGCCCTAGACCCGCCCGGAGCGGTGGGGGTCACCCCCCGACCCGCCGCCGCATCCCGGACCAACCCCCTCCTTCCCCCGGGAGACCGCAATGTCCCGTCCGCCCGCCCGGCCGCCCCGCTGGGCCGCCGCCCTCACCGCGGCCGCCGCCCTGGTCGCCGCCGTCACCGTCCCGCTCGTCACCGCGTCCAGCGCCACCGCGGCGCCGGCCTTCAACTACGGCGAGGCCCTGCAGAAGTCGATCTGGTTCTACGACGCCCAGCGGTCCGGCGTGCTGCCCGCCGGCAACCGGGTCAGCTGGCGCGGCGACTCGGCCACGACCGACGGCGCCGACGTCGGCCTCGACCTGTCCGGCGGCTTCTACGACGCCGGCGACCACGTGAAGTTCGGCCTGCCGATGGCGGCCAGCATGACGATGCTCGGCTGGGGCGTCGTCGACTACCGCCAGGCGTACGTGGACTCCGGCCAGCTCGCCCCGCTGCTGTCCAACCTGCGCTGGGGCACCGACTGGCTGATCAAGGCCCACCCCGCGCCGAACGTCCTCTACGGGCAGGTCGGCACCGGCGGTCCCGACCACGCCTGGTGGGGCCCGGCCGAGGCGATGAAGATGGCCCGGCCGTCGTACAAGGTCGACGCGAGCTGCCCGGGCTCGGACCTGGCCGGGGAGAGCGCGGCCGCGCTGGCCGCGGCGTCGATGGCGTTCAAGCCGACCGACCCCGCGTACGCGGCCACCGCGCTGACCCACGCCAAGCAGCTGTTCACCTTCGCCGACACCTACCGCGGCGAGTACAGCGACTGCATCACCGACGCGGCCGCCTTCTACAACTCGTGGAGCGGCTACTGGGACGAGCTGGTCTGGGGCGCGATCTGGCTGCACCGGGCGACCGGCGACCCGGCGTACCTGGCCAAGGCCCGGGCGTACTACGCCAACCTGGGCACCGAGCCGCAGTCGAGCACCCGCTCCTACAAGTGGACGATCGCCTGGGACGACAAGTCGTACGGCGCGTACGTGCTGCTGGCCAAGCTGACCGGCGACCCGCAGTACACCGCGGACGCCAACCGGTGGCTGGACTACTGGACGGTCGGCGTGAACGGGCAGCGGGTGCCGTACTCGCCGGGCGGGCAGGCGGTGCTCGACCGGTGGGGGTCGCTGCGGTACGCGGCCAACACGGCGTTCGTGGCGCTGCTGCACAGCGACTGGATGACCGGCGACGCGACCCGCAAGGCGCGCTACCACGACTTCGCGGTCCGCCAGATCGGGTACGCGCTCGGCGACAACCCGCGCAACGCCAGCTTCGTCGTCGGCTTCGGCGCCAACCCGCCGCGCAACCCGCACCACCGCACCGCGCACGGCTCCTGGTCCGACAGCCTCACCGAGCCCGCCCAGTCCCGGCACGTCCTCTACGGCGCGCTGGTCGGCGGCCCGTCCGCCCCCGACGACGCCTACGTCGACGACCGCGGCAACTACACGGCCAACGAGGTGGCGCTGGACTACAACGCCGGGTTCACCGGCGCGCTGGCCCGGCTGTACGCCGAGTACGGCGGGTCGCCGGTCACGATCCCGCGGGAGACGCCGGACGGGCCGGAGCTGTCCGTGCAGGCGTCGGTGAACTCCACCGGCAGCACCTACACCGAGATCAAGGCGTACGTGCTGAACAAGACGGCGTGGCCGGCCCGGGTCACCTCGAACCTGTCCTTCCGGTACTACGTCACGCTGGAGCCGGGGGTGACGCCGGCGCAGCTCACGCTGAGCAGTGCGTACAACCAGTGCTCGGCGCCGACCGGGCCGACCCACGTCTCCGGGTCGACGTACTACGTGACGATCAGCTGCGCCGGGACCCGGATCGCGCCGTCCGGGCAGTCGGACCACCGCAAGGAGGTCCAGTTCCGGATCGCCAGCAGCGGGGCGTGGGACCCGAGCAACGACTGGTCGTACCAGGGCGTGGCGACCACGCCGGGGGCGGCGCCGGTCCCGGCCCAGCGCATCGTGCTGCTGGACGGGACCCGGACGGTGTGGGGCACCGCGCCGGGCGGCACCGTCGATCCGGACCCGACCCCGAGCCCGACCCCGAGCCCGACCCCGAGCCCGACCCCGACCCCCAGCCCGACGACGCCGCCGCCCGGCCCGGTGAAGGCGCTGCACAAGAACAACGAGCCGGCCGCGACCAGCAACCAGATCAAGCCCGGCCTGGCCGTGGTCAACACCGGCACCGCACCCATCGCCCTGAACCGGGTGACCCTGCGCTACTGGTTCACCTCCGAGGGCACCACCGCGACCTACGGCACCCACTGCGACTACGCCCAGGTCGGCTGCTCGACGGTCACCCACCGGATCGGCCGCGGCACCCAGTCCTACCTGGAAGTCGGCTTCACCGGCGGCACCCTGCCGGTCGGCGCCTCCACCGGTGAGATCCAGGCCCGGTTCAACAAGACCGACTGGACGAACTTCACCCAGACCAACGACTGGAGCCACACCACCGCCACCGCGTACGCCGACGCCCCCCGCGTCACCGCCTACGTCGACGGCACCCGGGTCTGGGGCACGGAGCCCTAGACCCACCCGGACCCCCTCGTCCGGTCGGCCGGGCCGCCGCCCCGGCCGGCCGGGCGAGGGCTCTCTCTAGTATCGAACGCGTGCAGATCCCGAGCGTGCAGGCGAGCCAGGTCGCGGACGACGCGGTCGTCCTCGACGTCCGCGAGGACGACGAGTGGGCGGCCGGGCACATCGCCGGCTCCACCCACGTCCCGCTGAGCCAACTGCCCGGCCGCGCCGCCGACGTGCCCGACACCGACCCGCTGGTCGTGGTCTGCCGGGTCGGCGGCCGGTCCGCGCAGGTCACCTCCTGGCTGCGCGGCCAGGGTCGGGAGGCCACCAACCTCACCGGCGGCCTGGAGGCCTGGACCGCGGCCGGCCGCCCGCTGGTCACCGACGACGGCACCCCGGGGCGCGTCGTCTGAGACCGTCGGGCCGGGCGCCGGCCGGAGCCGCCGGGCCGGGCCTCGACCGAACCCCCGGGCCTCGACCGAACCGTCAGGCGGGGCCTCGGCCGGAGCCCTCAGGCCGGGCCGAGAACGCGGTAGGAGCCGATCACCGTGGCGGGCCCGCCGGTCGTCGGCGCGGCCAGCCAGCCCCTGAGCCCGGTGACGAAGTCGTGGTACTCGGGCAGCGCGGTCAGCGGATTCCCGCTGTCCGGCACCTCCAGCAGCGTGAGGTAGGTGCCGTCGGGCAGCCGGCACACCGCGTACCGGAAGTCCGCCGGGCCCGCCGCGTCTACGGCCGCGAACAGCCGCCGCCCGGCGTCCTCCACGGCCTCGACGTGCTCGGGGGCGATCGTCGCCAGGGTGACGAGAACGGTCATCGGGTCTCCTCCGGTCACGTCCGCGCCGGCGCGCGGGTCGATCGGATGACCCCGGACGACGGAGTGGTGTGACCGATGGACGACGAGCTCGCCGGCAGGTTCGAGCAACTGCGACCGCACCTGCGGTCGGTGGCCCACCGGATGCTCGGCTCGGCCACCGAGGCCGACGACGCCGTGCAGGAGGCGTGGCTCCGGCTGGCCCGCACCGACCCCGCGACGATCGAGGTGCTGCCGGCCTGGCTCACCACGGTCGTCGCCCGGATCTGCCTGAACCTGCTGCGCACGCGGGCGGGCCGGCGCGAGGACCCGTACGACCCGTACGTGCCGGACCCGGTGATCGGGCCGGACAGCGGCGGCGACCCGGAGCACGAGGCGGTGCTGGGGGACGCGGTCGGGCTGGCGATGCGGGTGGTGCTGGACACGCTCACCCCGGCCGAGCGGCTGGCGTTCGTGCTGCACGACATGTTCGCGGTGCCGTTCGAGGACATCGCCCGGATGCTCGACCGGTCGCCGGTGGCGACCCGCCAGCTGGCGTCCCGGGCCCGCCGGCGGGTGCGGGACGCGGACGGTCCGGGGCCGGACGCCGATCCGGCCCGGCAGCGGGAGCTGGCCGACGCCTTCTTCGCGGCCGCCCGGGCCGGCGACGTCGAGCGGCTGGCCGGGCTGCTGCACCCGCAGGTCGTGCTGCGGGCCGACGCCGGGCCCGGCCGGGGCACATTGCTGCGCGGGAACGGGACGGTGGCCGGGCGGGCGGCGATGTTCGCCGACCCGGCGGCCCGGCTGCGGCCGGTGCCGGTCAACGGCGGTGCGGGGGCGGTGGTGCGGATGGGCGACCGGCTGCACGCGGTGGTCGCGTTCACGGTGGCCGGCGGGGTGATCACGCAGATCGACATGCTGCTGGACCCGGACCGGCTGGCCCGGCTCGGGCCGCTCTGAGCGGCGGCCCGGCCGGGCGACGCTCAGCTGCCCTGGGCCTGGGCGCGGGCCTCGGCGCCGGTCTCGCCGGCGTACCCCTCGTCCTGGCCGGCGGTGCGGCCGACGAATTCCTCGGAGGTGCCGGTGCCGGTGGTCGAGCCGGCGTCCCCGGCCTCGGTCGGCTCGCCGCCGGTCGCCCGGGAGTTGGCCACATTGTCGTCGGTGTCGACGTCGTCCTCGCGGTCGTACGTGCTCTCGGTCATGCGTCCTCGCTACCCGGGGGGCGGACCGCCACACCGGCCGGCCCGCCCCCGGACGTGGAAGCGGCGCCGGTGGGGGGACCGACCACCCACCGACGCCGCCGTTCCGGGATGTCGCCCGGAGCCCTGGGGGCCTAGTGCGCCCCGGCTCCGGTCAGCGACCTGACCTCGAGCTCGTCGTACTTGGCGTCGTCCCGCTCCTTCGACAGGACGGTGCCGAGCCAGCCGAAGAAGAAGCCGGCCGGGATGGAGATGATCCCGGGGTTCTCCAGCGGGAACCAGGAGAAGTCCCGGTCGCTGATCATCGCCGTCGGGCTGCCGGAGACCACCGGCGAGAAGATCACCAGGAACAGCGCCACCCCGAGACCGCCGTAGATGGCCCAGGTCGCACCCTGCGTGTTGAACTTCCGCCAGAACAGGCTGTAGAGGATCGCCGGCAGGTTTCCGGACGCGGCGACCGCGAAGGCCAATGCGACCAGGAACGCCACGTTCAGGTTCTGGGCGAAGATGGACAACACGATCGCGACCGCACCGATCACGATCGCCGCCAGCCGGGCCACCCGGACCTCGGACCGCTCGTCGACGTCGCCCTTGCGGATGACGTTGGCGTAGACGTCGTGCGCCACGGAGGACGACGACGCCAGCGTCAGGCCGGCCACCACCGCCAGGATCGTCGCGAACGCCACCGAGGCGATGAAGGCCAGGAAGATCGCCCCGCCCAGCGAGCCGGCGCCGCCGCCCAGCTCCTCCGCCAACTGTGGGGCCGCGGTGTTGCCGCCCGGGTTCTGCGCCCGGATGGCGTCGCTGCCGACCAGCGCCGCGGCACCGAAGCCGAGGGCCAGCGTGAGGAGGTAGAACGAGCCGATGATGCCGATCGCCCACTGCACCGAGCGGCGGGCGTCCTTGGCCGTCGGCACGGTGTAGAAGCGGATCAGGATGTGCGGCAGGCCGGCGGTGCCGAGCACCAGGGCCAGGCCCAGGCTGATCAGGTCGACCTTGGTCTTCCAGTCCCCGGCGCCGTACCGCAGGCCCGGGTTGAGGAAGGCGTCGCCCTTGCCGCTCTCGGTGGCCGCGGAGCCCAGCAGCGAGGACGGGTTGAAGTTGAACTTCACCATGACGAAGATCGTCATCAGCGTCGCGCCGGTCATCAGCAGGCCGGCCTTGACGATCTGCACCCAGGTCGTGCCGCGCATGCCGCCGACGATCACGTACGTGATCATGAGCGCGCCGACGATGACGACCGTGACGTTCTTCGCGGCGCCCTGGGACAGGCCGAGGAACTCCTCGCCCTTGCCGATGCCGAGCAGCAGCGCGACGAGCGAGCCGGCGCCGACCATCTGCGCGATCAGGTAGAAGATCGACACGGTGATGGTGGAGACACCGGCGGCGGTGCGGACCGGGCGCTGCCGCATCCGGAACGCCAGCACGTCGCCCATCGTGTAGCGGCCGGAGTTCCGCAGCAGCTCGGCGACGAGCAGCAGCGCGACCAGCCAGGCGACCAGGAAGCCGATCGAGTAGAGGAAGCCGTCGTAGCCGTACAGGGCGATGATGCCGGCGATCCCGAGGAACGACGCCGCCGACATGTAGTCGCCGCCGATGGCGAACCCGTTCTGCACAGCGGAGAACGACCGGCCGCCGTCGTAGAAGTCCGAGGCCGTCTTGTTCTGCCGGCTCGCCCACAGCGTGATGTAGAGCGTCACCGCGATGAAGACCGCGAAGAGGCCCAGCGTCAGGGTGCGCCGGGTGGCCTCGCTCGCGGCGAGGATGGTCAGGTCGTTCACCGCCGGCCCTCCAGCTCGTTGCGCAGGTCGGACGAGACCGGGTCCAGCTTGTCGTCCGCGTACCGCGAGTAGAGGATCGCGATCCCGAAGGTGGACACGAACTGGAGGATCCCGAAGAAGAAGGCGACGTTGAGGTTGCCCAGGATCTTGGTGTCCATGAAGCCGCGACCGAAGGCCGACAGCAGCACGTAGAGCAGGTACCAGGCCAGGAAGGCCACGGTCGCCGGGAACACGAAGTTGCGGAACCGCTTGCGCAGGTCGGCGAATCTCGGGTCGGCGTTCATCCGGGAGTACGCATCGGCCGTGGGCTGCCCCTGGCCGGGACGGGTCTCGCTGCTTGTCATTGGGGATGCACCTCCTGCGACGACATAGACGGCAGCTCGTCACGGGGACCGTAGGAGGAGGGCCGGTCCGGTGACCCGGGTTCGCCGCCGGGGTGCGCCGAGCGGCACGTCGCGTGCGCCGAGTGACCCGGGTCACGCCGGGGTCGCGCTCAGCGCTGCGGCAGACGGAGCCGTTCGGGCGCGTGCAGCTGGACCATGGTCCGGCCGACGTCGACCGGCACCCGGCCCGGGGTCGCCAGCGACACCAGCACCATCACCGCGAACGCCGCCGGAACGGTCCAGGCCGCGGGCTGGGCCAGCAGCGCCCCCGGCCAGCCGTCCAGGGGCGGGCCCAGCACCGTGAGCAGCACCGCGGCCCCGGACAGCCCGCCGCCGACCAGCAGCCCGGCGCCGGCGCCGACCGGGGTCAGCCGGCGCCACCAGATCCCGAGCACCAGCAGCGGGCAGAACGTCGACGCCGCCACCGCGAACGCCAGCCCCACCACCGTGGACAGCGACAGGCCGCCGGCCTGCAGGGCCAGCACGAGCGGGACGATCCCGGCGACCATCGCCGAGCGGCGGAAGTCCCGGACCGAGCCGTGACTGCCCGACCAGCGGCCGAGCACGTCGGTGGACAGCACCCCGGACACCGACACCAGCAGCCCGCTGGAGGTGGACAGGAAGGCGGCGAACGCGCCCGCCGCGACCAGCCCGGACAGCAGGTCGCCGGGCAGCCCGCCGACGGCCGCGCCCGGCAGCACCAGCACCACCGCGTCGGCGTTGTCCTCGCCGAGCAGCTCCGGGACGTAGATCCGGCCCAGCGCGCCGTACACGGTCGGGAAGAGGTAGAAGACGCCGAGCATGCCCAGCACGACCAGGGTCGTGGTGCGGGCGGCCCGGCCGTCGGGGTTGGTGTAGAAGCGGACCAGCACGTGCGGCAGGCCCATGGTGCCCAGGAACGTGGCCAGGATCAGCGAGTACGTCGCGAACAGCGGGTGCTCCCCCGGCAGGCCGGCCAGCGGCACCACCCACTCCGCCGGCGCGGGCGGCGGCGGCGCCCCGTCCCGGTGGAACCACACCAGCAGCAGGACCATCGCCGGGAACGCGATCGCGGTCAGCTTCACCCAGTACTGGAAGGCCTGGACGAAGGTGATGCTGCGCATCCCGCCCACCGCGACGTTCAGCGTGACGACCACGCCCACCACGACCGCCCCGACCCAGGCCGGCGCCCCGGTCACCGTGGACAGGGTCAGCCCGGCGCCCTGCAGCTGCGGCACCAGGTAGAGCCAGCCGATCAGCACCACGAACCCGGTGGCCAGCGCCCGTACCCAGGTCGAGCGGAGCCGGGCCTGGGCGAAGTCCGGCAGCGTGTACGCCCCGGACCTGCGCAGCGGCGCCGCGACGTAGAGCAGCATCGCCAGGTAGCCGGCGGTGAAGCCGACCGGGTACCAGAGCATGTCGACGCCGTAGGTCATGATCAGCCCGGCGACGCCGAGGAAGCTGGCGGCGGACAGGTACTCGCCGCTGATCGCGGAGGCGTTCAGCCGCGGGCTCACCGTCCGGGAGGCGACCAGGAAGTCGGAGGTGTTCCGGGAGATCCGGTAGCCGAAGGCGCCGATGGCCAGGGTGGCCACCGTGATCAGCACGATCGCCGGGACCGCGTACGGGCTCACGTCGCTCACGGGCGGGTCACGACCGGTTGACCAGGTCGGTGAAGTGCCGCTCGTTGCGCTCCGCGGCCCGCACGTACGCCCAGGCGATGCCGAAGACGACCGGGTAGGCCAGCAGCCCCAGCAGCAGCCAGGGCAGCGGCAGGCCGAGGACCTCGGTCCGGGCCGCCCCCGGGTAGAGGGCGAACAGCACCGGCTGGACCCCGAACAGGAGACCCACCAGCAGGGACACCCGCAGCGCCAGCGCGAGCTGGGTGCGGATCAGGCCGCGGACCAGCACCTCGCCCACCGGGGTCTGCTCCTCGATCTCCCGGGCGGCCGCCTCCGGCCGCGGCCGGCGCTCGCCACCGGCGAGCACCACCCGTACCCGCTGCGGCGGCTGCTCGTCCATGCCCGCGAGAGTGCCACCAGCGGGGGCGTTCCGGCAGGTCCCGGGCCGACTTCGGCGGTCCGGCCGGAACCCGCCGCGGTGCCGGGCCCGGCCGGCTGGGCACCCGGATCACCTGACCGGGTGACGTGGTGAGGGTCGGTGTCCGGTTAGCTTCCGCGGATGGATCAGCTGGACCGGGGCCGACTGTTCGGCTACGGCGTCGGGTCGGTCGGGACCGGCATCTTCGGCGCCGTGCCCGGCCTGCTGCTGCTGTTCTTCCTCACCGACACCCTGGGCGTCGCCGCCGGCTGGGCCGGGCTGATCCTGCTCGTGCCCAAGGCGTGGGACGCGCTGCTCAACCCGATCGTCGGGGCGTGGGCGGACCGGACCGCGGCCGCCGGCGGGTCCCGTACGCCGTACCTGATGGCCGGCGCGGTCGGGCTGCCGGTGCTGTTCCTGGCGATGTTCGCGGTGCCGTTCGACGGGCCGGTGTCCGGCGGGCTGTGGGTGGCGCTGTTCTTCCTGCTGGCCGCCACGGCGTACTCGCCCTTCCAGGTCAACTACGTGGCGCTGCCGGCGGAGATGACCGACGACAAGCAGGCCCGGACCCGGATCGTGTCCTGGCGGGTCGTGCTGATGACCGTCGGCATCCTCGTCGGCGGCGGGCTGGCCCCGGCGCTGACCGAGCTGGCCGGCGGCGGACGGGCCGGGCACGCGGTGATGGGCCTGGTCGTCGGCCTGGTGCTGGCGGTGTCCATGATCACCGCGACGCTGAGCACCCGCTGGGTGCGGTCCCGGCCGGCCCGGCAGTTGGGGCTGCGGGAGTCCTTCGCGCTGGCCCGCGGCAACAAGCCGTTCCTGGTGCTCCTGGTGACCTGGGTGCTCCAGTCGCTGGCGGTGAACGTGATGCTGGCCGGCGCGCCCTACCTGGCGACGTACCGGCTGGACGACTACGGCTGGACGTCGGTGCTCTTCGTGGCCCTGGTCGCCCCGTCGGTCGTGGTGATGCCGCTGTGGGTACGGGCGGCGCGCCGCTGGGGCAAGGCGCCGTGCCTCTTCGTGGCCACCCTCGGGTACGCGCTGGTCACCCTGTCCATGCTTTTCACCGGCTCGCCCGGGCAGGTCTGGCTGGTCGTCGGGCAGTGCGTGCTGCTCGGCGTCGGGTACGCCGCGATGCAGCTGCTGGCGATCTCGCTGCTGCCGGACACGGTCAGCGACGACGAGGCCCGGACCGGCCAGCGCCAGGCCGGCGCGCTGACCGGGGTCTGGACGGCGGGCGAGGTGGTCGGGGCCGCGGCCGGTCCCGCGCTCTACGCTCTGGTGCTCGCGGTGACGTCGTTCGTGTCGTCACCTGCCGACGAGCGGGTGACGCAGCCGTCGTCCGCGCTGACAGGAGTCCTGGTGGGGATGACCGTGCTGCCCGCGGTGCTGTTGCTGGTGAGCCTCCCGCTGCTGGCCCGGTTCGCCCGGCAGGTCGGCCCGGCGCCGGTGACGGTGCCGGCATGAGGGACCTGTTCGCGGAGCTGACCGCGCTGCGGGCCGCCGACCTCCCGGTCCGCGGCGGCACCACCTGGGCGTACGTCTACGACTCCGGCTCCGACTCGGCGCACGAGGTCGGCGCCCGGGCGTACGCGGAGATGCTCGACGTCAACGGGCTCGACCCGACCGCGTTCCCGTCGGTGGTGGCGCTGGAGAACTCGGTCGTCCGCACCGCGACCGGGCTGCTCGGCGGGGCGGCCGGCATCTTCACCAGCGGCGGCACCGAGTCCTGCCTGCTCGCGGTCAAGGCGGCCCGGGACGCCCGGGACGTGCGCGACCCGGAGATCGTGCTGCCGGTGACCGCGCACCCGGCGTTCCACAAGGCGGCGCACTACTTCGGGCTGACCGTCGTGCCGGTGCCGGTCGACGCGGACTTCCGGGCCGTGCCGGCGGCGGTGGCCGACGCGATCACCGACCGGACCGTGCTGGTGGTGGCGTCCGCGCCGTCGTACCCGACCGGGACCGTCGACCCGGTCCCGGAGATCGCCGCGCTGGCCGCCGCCCGCGGCGTGCTCTGCCACGTCGACGCCTGCATCGGCGGCTGGGTGCTGCCGTTCCTGCCGGACGCCCCGCCGTTCGACCTGCGGGTGCCGGGGGTGACGTCGCTGTCGGTGGACCTGCACAAGTACGCGTACGCCCCCAAGGGTGCGTCGGTGCTGCTGTTCGCCGACCGGGCGCTGCGCCGCAAGGCGTGGTTCGCGTACGCGGGGTGGCCGGGGTATCCGGTGCTCAACCCGACCACCCAGTCGGCGAAGACCGCCGGCCCGCTCGCCGCGGCCTGGGCGGTGCTGGAGCACGTCGGCCTCGACGGCTACCGGACGCTCGCCCTGGACGCCCGGTCCGCGCTGCACACCCTGGTCAAGGGCGTCTCCTCGATCGACGGCCTGGCGGTGCTCGGGGTCCCGGACACCACCCTGCTCGCGGTGGCCGGGTCGGGCGTGGACGTGTTCGTGGTCGCCGACGAGCTGCGGCACCGCGGCTTCTACGCCCAGGTCCAGCTGTCCCTCGGCGACGTGCCGCCCACCCTGCACTTCTCCTCGCACGGCGTCTCGCCGGCCACCGTCGACGACCTGGTCACGGCCCTGGCCGCGGCGACCGACGCCGCCCGGGAGCGGGGCCCGGTGGTGCTGTCCGCGCAGACCGCCGACGCGCTGGGCGCGGCCGACCTGACCACCCTGGACGAGGACGGCTTCGTGCGGCTGCTCGCCGCCTCCGGCCTGTCCCTGGCCGACCCCGCGGGCCGGCCGTCGATGGCCGCGGTCAACAAGGCCCTGGACGGCCTGCCCGTCCCGTCCCGCGAGGCGCTCCTCACCCTCTTCCTCTCGGTCCTCCTCACCCCCTGACCGGTCAGTCGGACAACCTGCGCTGGCCCGCCGGTTCCGCGGCGGGACGCTCGTACCAGGAGCCCCGCCGCTCACCCCGGCGGACGAGCCGTCCCTCTTCCACCAGGGTCGTCAGGACGGCGAGGGCCCTGGCCCGGTCGAGGCCCGTGCGGTCGCGCACCACCTGATTGGTGAGCGGACCCTCGTCCGCCAGGGAGACGATCAGCGCGTCGAGCTCGGCGGGCTCCAACCGGAGACCCGCCGGGGGTGCCAGGTCGGGCGACAGGAAGTACACGGCGCCACCACGTTCGCCGGACTGGCGCAACAGGTCGGCATCGCGCAGCCGCTGCAGCGAACTGCGCGCGTCGACGCTGTCGACGCCCAGCACCTCCCGGGCGTAGCTGTTCGTCAGCGGCACACCTCGGGCCGCATGGACGAGAAGGACCCGGTCGGGAGGGCGGATCTCACCGCGACGCTCGACCTCCTGGAGCCAGGCCCGCTCGGCCGGCGTGACCGTGGTGGACAGGCGGAGCCGAACGGTCACCGACGCCCCGTCGTCGATGAACTCCGGCGGGTCGAGCAGGTTCGCCGCCATGACGTCCTCCATGAGGTCGACACCGCGGCCGGCATCCTCCGCGAGGCGGAACCGCCGGAGGGTCGCGATGACGCTCATGTTCCGGGCCGCGTTCTGGTCCCGGATGTTGGCCACGGTGACCGGCTCCGGCAGCGGGCCCGGCGAGGTGATGGTGACGCTGTCGGGCCGGATCTCGACGCGTACGGCGCTGCGCCGGTTCTCGTAGACGCGGTGGGCGACGGCATTCGCGACGGCCTCCCGCAGCACGCCCTCCGGGAGACGGGGCAGGTCGTACCGTCGTACGCCCAGGACGACGAGGTCGCTGCCGAGCTCGTCCGCGATCGCCCCGGTGGCCGCGGCCACCTGGTCGGTGAGCGGTCCGGTGATCAGGATCCGCCGGTCGTAGGCCGTGCCGCGGTCCCGGTACCGGAAGATCTCGACGTAGGTCTTACCGAGGGCCAGGTGGGGTTCACGCACGAGGTAGAGGGCGCCCGCGACGGTCAACCGGTCGCCGTCCCGGACGTCCACGAGGCCCTGTTCGACAAGTCGGTCGGTCAGCGTGTCGTCGAGTGGCCAGCCCCAGGCGGCCGCCAGGTCGGCGAGCAGCTCCGGCGCGGCGCCGGACAGCGGGATGTCCGTCGGTGTCGCCTCGAACCGGCCGAGCACGCGGCTCGCGACGAACTCCCCCAGCGCCGACCCGAACAGCGCCGTGTTCATGGCACCGCGCCGGACGAGGACCCGCCCGTCCGTGGTCTGGGCGAAGCCCTCCCGACGGCGGGCGACCGAGAGGACCACCAGCCCGCGGTCGCCCACCACCAGCTCGAACACCTCGTACCGGCCGGGGTCCCGGGCCTGGGCGACCGCCCTGTGGACCCGGGCGAGGAACTCCCCGTCGACGGTCAGCCCACGCGGACTCCCGTCGGGCGCCACCCCGAGGACGATGACGCCGCCGGCAGTGTTCGAGAAGGCGACGACAGCCTCCTGGACCTTGTGCTCCGGCAGGCCCTGCTTGAACTCCAGGTGTCCGGTCTCGCCGGGAAAAGCGGCGCGGAAGTCCTCCGACGTCATCGCCATCGGCAGGTCGCCCGAACCCTCGGGATGGAACAGCGGATATGGCATAGATCTTCGGGCGCCACCGATCATCGGAGAAGTATGGCATAACCGATCAACATTGATCCGGAAGTGGTATCCAGCCGGTCAGGAGCGGGACCAGTCGGCCTTGGTGGCGCGGATGAGGCGGTCCTTGAGCTCGCGGGTGTGGCGGCGGGAGACGGGCAGCTCGCGGTCGCCGGTGAGGACGACGTAGCCGGAGCCGGTCAGCCGCAGCTCGCGGACGTCCCGCAGCGAGACCAGGTACGACCGGTGGATGCGGACGAAGCCGGCGTCGGCCCAGCGTTCGGCCAGCACCGACAGCGGCACCCGGATCAGGTGCGAGGTCTCCGCGGTGTGCAGCCGGGCGTAGTCGCCCTGGGCCTCGACCCAGCGGACGTCGGCCCGGGGCAGCATCGTGGTCCGCCCGGCCAGCTCGACCGGGATGACGTCGTCGTCGCTGGGCCCGGGGTCCGGGGTGGTGCGGGCCGCGCAGACCCGGCGCAGCGACTCGGCCAGCCGCTCCGGCCGCAGCGGCTTGAGCAGGTAGTCGACCGCGCCCAGGTCGAAGGCGTCCACCGCCCGGTCGTCGTGCGCGGTGACGAAGACGACCGGCGGCGGCACCGGCTGCCGGCGCAGCGCCCGGGCCAGCTCCAGGCCGTCCATCCCCGGCATCCGGATGTCCAGGAACACCGCGTCGATCTCGCTGTCCCGCAGCAGCCGCAGCGCCGCCGGGGCGTCGCCGGCCCGCAGCACCGACGCCACCCGCGGGTCGGCCTCGAGCAGGTAGCCCAGCTCGTCCAGGGCCGGCGGCTCGTCGTCCACGGCCAGCACCCGCATCGGTCTGCTCACAGTGCCCCCTGGCCGCCGGTCACGACGCCCGCACGTCGGCGTGGAACTTCGGGATCCGCATGCTGACCTTGGTCCCCGCACCGGGCGCGGTCTCGACCACCAGGCCGAACTCGTCGCCGAACACCGACCGCAGCCGGTCGTCGATGTTGCCCAGCCCGACGTGCCCGCCGCCCTCGGCCCGCTGCCGCAGGATGTCCGGGTCCATCCCGACGCCGTCGTCCTCGACGCTGATCAGGCAGGCCGTCCCGGCGTCCTCGGCCACGATCGACACCGTGCCGACCCCGGTCTTGGCCGCCAGGCCGTGCCGGACGGCGTTCTCCACCAGCGGCTGCACCCCGAGGAACGGCACCGCGACCGGCAGCACCTCCGGCGCGATCTGCAGCCGTACCTCCAGCCGGTCGCCGAACCGGGCCCGCTCCAGGGTCAGGTAGCGGTCGATCGAGCGCAGCTCCTCGGCCAGGGTGGTGAACTCGCCGTGCGACCGGAACGAGTAGCGGGTGAAGTCCGCGAACTCCAGCAGCAGCTCGCGGGCCCGCTCCGGGTCCGTACGGACGAACGAGGCGATCGTGGTGAGCGCGTTGTAGACGAAGTGCGGGCTGATCTGGGCCCGCAGCGCCCGCACCTCGGCCCGCACCAGCCGGGCCTTGGACTGGTCCAGCTCGGCCAGCTCCAGCTGGGTGGAGACCCAGCGCGCCGTCTCCAGCGCGGCCTGCACCAGCCCGGGCCCGGGCTCGGTGGCGGTGACCGCGGCCAGCGACCCGACGGTCCGCTCGTCCACCGTGATCGGCACGACCACCGCCCCGCGGACCTGGCACATCGGGTCCGCGCAGAGCAGGTCCTCGGGCGGGACGACGACCGGCCGGCCGGTGGCCAGCGGCCCGTCCGCGGCGGCCCGCCAGAGCCGGTCGCCGTGGTGGTCCCCCGGGCCCTCCCAGACCAGCGACCGCTCGGTGTCGGAGATCGCGATGGCCGGGGTGCCGAGCAGGGTGCGCAGGTGCCGGGCCGACTTGCCGGCAGAGGTCTCGGTGAGCCCCAGCCGCAGCGGCGGGGCGGCCAGCGACGCGGTGTGCAAGGTCTCGAAGGTGACCCGCTCGGCGGACGTGGCGAACCGACGCCGCGACCGGACCCGGCCGACCGCCCACACGGACAGCCCCGCGACCAGCAGCAGCACCGCCACTACCCAGGCCGCGCGCACCCCCGCATGGTGTCCGCCCCGGTCCCCGTACGGCAAGGGCGGGCCGTCACCGACCACCCACCGCGACCGGCCCGGTCAGCCCGTCCGGCGGTAGCGACGCACGGACAGCGGCGCGAACACCAGGACCAGCGCGGCGGACCAGAGCAGCGCCGGGACGACGTGCTCGGCGGTCGGGCCGCCCAGCACCAGGGCCCGGACGGCCTCGATCGTCACCGACACCGGCTGGTTCTCCGCGAACACCCGCAGCCAGTCCGGCATGGTCGCCGGCGGCACGAACGCGCTGCTGCCGAACACCAGCGGGGCGGACAGCGGGAAGCTGGTGGCCTGGGCGGTCTCGGCGTTCGCGGACATCAGCCCGATCAGCGCGAACACCCAGGACATCGCGAACGCGAAGACCACCAGCAGGCCGATCGCGGCGAGCAGCGCCAGCGGGCCGGTGTGCACCCGGAAGCCGACCAGCAGCCCGACGCCGACCATCACCACGACCACGCCGACCACCCGGACGAGGTCGGCCAGGGAGCGTCCGGCCAGCACGGCCGAGCGGGCGGTGGGCAGGGCCCGGAACCGGTCGAAGACCCCCTTGTGCCGGTCCTCGGCCAGCCCGATGCCGGTGGCGATGACCCCGAAGACGATGGTCTGCCCGAAGATCCCCGGCATCAGGTAGTCGACGTAGTCGACACCGCCCGGCGCGGTGATCGCGCCGCCGAAGACGTACCGGAACATGAGCACGAACAGGACCGGCTGGACCAGGCTGAAGACGAGCAGCTGCGGGGTGCGGGCGAGCTGGCGCAGGTTGCGGCCGGCGATGGCGAGGGTGTGCCGGACGACGGGCGGCGCGGTGCGGGCCGGGCGGGCGGACAGGTCGCGGGGCGCGGCGGCGACTGTGGTGGTCACGGAGGTCTCCTGGGAGATCGGGGGGTCAGGCCGTCGCGGGGGTGCGGCCGGTCAGGGCGAGGAAGGCGTCGTCCAGGCTCGGCTCCCGGACGGCGAGCGAGTCGGGCACGATGCCGGCGAGGTCGAGCGCCCGGGTGACCGGGAACAGCGCCCGGCCGCCGTCGTTCGTCACCGGGCTGGTCGACCGGCTGGAACGGCACGGGTACGCCGAGCGCCGGCCGTCCGCCGCGGACCGCCGGGTGAAGACGATCGCGCTGACGCCGCTCGGGGCGCGGGTCCGGGAGCAGGCGCGGGCCGGGGCGTTCCGGGCCCCCGAGGCGCTGCGCCGGCTGTCCGCGGCGGACCAGGAGGCGCTGCTGCGGATCGTGCGACGGGCCGTTCCGGAGCGGGCGGAGCCGGGCTCCTGCGGCCCGGCGGGCGGGGGCTGACGGGCTCCCCGCTCCGCCGGACCACCGCCCGGTCCGCGCACCGGGTGGGCCCGGTCGGGTCCCTCCGCCGACCCCGTCAGCCCGCGACGAGCCGGGCGACGTCGTCGGCGCAGCCCCAGGACAGCGTGATGCCGGCGCCGCCGTGTCCGTAGCAGTGCACGACGTTCCCGACCCGCTCCAGCCGGACCTCCGGCCGGACCGGCCGGAAGCCGACCGCGTGGCCGAGCACCGGTGCGCCGGCCAGCTCGGGGACCAGCTCGACGCAGCGCCGCAGGATCGCCGCCGCCACGTCCGGGTCCGGCCGCGGGTCGGGCCCGGCGTCGGCGGTGCCACCGCAGACGACGTCGGTGCCGCGCGGGATGACGTACACGTCGCCGTCGGGGTGCTCGCCGTCCAGCGTCCAGCCGGCCAGCCCGGGGTCGGCGACCCGGACGACCTGCCCGCGGACCCCGGTCAGCTCCCGGTCGCCGACCAGCTCCCGGGCGCCCAGCCCGGTGGCGTTCACCACCACGTCGGCGGGCACGTCGGCCAGGTCGCGCACGTCCTGGTGGGTGAACGGGACGTCGGCCGCGGCCAGCTCGTCGACCAGCCAGTGCAGGTACGCCGGCAGCCGGACGACGGGGGCGGCGAACTCGTAGCCGTCGGCGTAGCCGGGCGGCAGGTCGCGGACCCGGCGCAGCCGCGGCACCGCGGCCATCCACCACGGGTCCGGGACCGGCTCGCGGAACAGCTCCCGCCCGCGCCGCAGGGTCACGTTCGTCTCGGGCCGTACGGACAGGATCGACAGCATGTCGTAGGTCGCCGCCGACCAGCGGGTCACCGCATCCTCGGGCTTGGCCAGGTACGGGTACCACAGCCCGCCGGCCACCGCCGACGTCGTGTCCTCGAACGCGTCCCGGCTCCACACCTCGACCCGGTGTCCCGCCCGCACCAGCCGGTGCGCGCAGGTCAGCCCGATGACGCCCGCCCCCACCACCACGACCCGCACGACCGTCGATCCTGCCGCAGTCCGGACCCGCCACCCCCACCGGCACGCCCGGCCGGTCGGGCCGGGGCCTACTTCAGCAGCTTGGACAGCCGCCGGTCGGCCAGCAGCTGGCCACCGGTCTGGCAGGTGGGGCAGTACTGCATGGACTTGCTGGCGAAGGACACCTCGCGGACGGTGTCCCCGCAGACCGGGCAGGGCAGCCCGGTCCGGGCGTGCACCCGCAGACCGGAGCGCTTCTCCGCCTTCAGCGTCGCGGCCCGCTGGCCGATGGACCGCTCGACCGCGTCCCGCAGCGTGCCGACCATCGCCGAGTGGACCCTCGCCAGCTCCGCCTCGGACAGCCGGCCGGCCGGCTTGAACGGCGACAGCCGGGCCACGTGCAGGATCTCGTCCGAGTACGCGTTGCCCACGCCGGCGATCATGGTCTGGTCGGTGAGCGCGCCCTTGAGCTGGCCGCCGTGCGCGGTGAGCAGCTCGCCGAGCCGCTCGACGGTCAGCTCCGGGTCCAGCGCGTCCGGGCCGAGCCGGGCGATGCCGGGCACGTCGGTGACGGCGCGGACCAGGTAGAGCGCGAGCCGCTTCTGGGTGCCCTGCTCGGTGAGGTCGAAGCCGCTGTCGTCGTCCAGGCGCAGCCGGGCGGCGATGGGGCCGCGACCGGGCTTCGGCGGGGCGGCCGGCAGCTTCTCCCGCCACTGCAGCCAGCCGGCCCGGGACAGGTGGGTGACCAGGTGCAGGGCGTCCGGGGCGCCGGGCGCGGAGCCGCCGATCTCCAGGTCCAGGAACTTGCCGTGCCGGCCGGCCCCGCTGACCTCGAGCCCGGCGATGGCCGTCGGCGGCGGGTCGAACGTCTTCAGCGCGCTGAACGCCGGCGTGTCCAGCCGGGCGACCGCGTGGCCCACCGCCCGCTCGCGCAGGAACGCGGCGAGCGCCTCCACCTCGGGCAGCTCGGGCACCCGTCCAGTGTGCACCATTCCGCGCACTGGTCACGCAGAGTCGAACATTGGCGTTCGCGCCAGCCCGCTCATCGGTTCATGATCGAGAAACGAACGGCCTGAGCTGGCCGGATCCTGAGTCGCGAGTGGACGGTCGACGACGCGAGTTGGTCACTGGGCGTAGTACAACTTGTGCGGTGGGCTGCTCGACCCGGCGCCCCGGAGATGTTTCCCTCAATGCCGGACGTGGTCCGGGCTACCCCCGTGGTCCGGACCCGGGGCGGTCCCGGGTGCCGTCCGGTGGCGAACCCCGTGGCCACCGGACGGCCCGGGGCCGTCGTACGTCCGGGGTCGGTCACCAGGGGTCGCCGGTGTGGACCGCGCTCCAGAACCGCAGCTCGAACCGCACCACCCGGTCGAACGCCTCCCGCATCGCGTCGGTCGGCCCGTGCGGCGCCACCGCGTCCAGCAGCCCGGCCAGGGACGCCACCCAGCCGGCGAAGGCGGGCGAGGACCAGTTGTCGACGAACGCCCAGTAGTCGCTGTCCCGGCTGGCGGTGGCCCGGACCGCCGACCACGCGTCGAAGTACGCCTTCTCGGCGCCGTAGAGGACGGCCAGCGCGACCGGGTAGCCGTCCTGCAGGGACGCCCGCAGGAACGCGGTGTATCCCAGCGCGATCGGTCCCGGCTCCGCGCCCAGGTCGAGCCCGCGGGCCGCCGCCTCGCGGCGGAACAGGTCCAGCTCGCCCTGCAGCGTCGCCGTCCCCGCGGCGAGCACGTCCGCCGCGTGCTCGTCCGGCGCCAGCGTGACCATGCCGGTGAGGAAGCGGCGGAAGCCGACGACGAAGTAGTGGTCGGCCACCAGCCAGCGGTCGAAGACCGCCCGGGGCAGCGAGCCGTCGGACGCCTCGGTCACGAACGGGTGCTCGCCGAGCTCGGACCACGGCGCCCCGGACCCGGCCAGCAGCGCCCCCGCGCAGGTGCCGCCGGTCACGGCACGTCCCAGAAGGCCAGCTCGTGGCCCAGCGCCTCGTCGAACGCGGCGGTGGCCGTCGGCTCGTCGACCAGCCCGGCCGCGTGCGCCTCGTCCAGCATCGCCGCGCACCGCCGGGCCAGCTCGGCGAACCCGGGATCGGCGTACGTGCCGACCCAGCGGGCGTACCGCGGCTCGGCCGGCGGGTCCTTCGCCAGCAGCTGCCCGAGCGTGGAGTAGCCCCACATGCAGGGCAGCAGCGCGGCCAGCCCGCGGCCGTAGTCGGCCGCCGCGTGCAGCAGGAACGCCGTGTACGCCGTGGTCACCGGGCCCTTCACCGCCCCGGCCAGGTCCGCGTCGAACCCGGCGGCGAGCTCCCGGTGCAGGGTCAGCTCCTCGTGCCAGGTGGAGTGGGCCAGGTCGACCAGGTCGCCGACGTGCTGGTCGGGCGCCTGCCAGGCCAGCCGGGAGAAGACCCGGACGTAGTCCAGGAGGAACAGGTAGTCCTGCTCCAGCCAGGACCGGAACACCGCCGGGTCGAGGTCCCCGCGGCCTATCCCGGCGACTGTCGGGTGCTCGAGCTGGGCCAGGACGGAGGGCATGCCGCGCTCGGCCAGCCGGTCGGACAGCGACACCATGCCCCTATCGTGCCCGACCGAAGATTTTCCGCGCAGCTCCGGACAGTTACCGTGCCTCGGACAGCGTCACCAGGAACCGGCCGGCCTCGTCGGTCCACGACCCGCGCACCGCGAACCCGGCGGCGGCCAGCTCGGCCCGGATGCCGTCCGGGCGGAACTTCGCCGACACCTCGGTCCGCATCTCCTCCCCGGCCGAGAACGGCACGACCAGGTCCAGCCCGTCCACCCGCACCTTCTGGTCCCGGGTCGAGCGCAGCCGCATCTCGATCCACTCGGCCTCCGGGTCCCACAGCGCGACGTGCTCGAACGCGTCCCGGTCGAAGTCCGCCCGCAGCTCGCGGTTCACCACGTCGAGCACGTTCTTGTTGAACCGGGCGGTGATGCCCTTCCGGTCGTCGTACGCCGGCACCAGCACCGCCGGGTCCTTGACCAGGTCGGTGCCCAGCAGCAGCCAGTCGCCCGGCGCGGTGGACGCGCGCAGGTCGGCCAGGAACACCGCCCGCGGCCCCGGCTCCAGGTTGCCGACGGTGCCGCCGAGGAACGCGGTGAGCCGCCGCTCCCCGACCGGCAGCACTCCCAGCTGGTGCTCGAAGTCGGCCATCACCGCGTTGACCACCAGCCCCGGGTGGTCCCGGACCAGCAGCCGGCCGGACTCCAGCAACGCGGAGGGGCTGACGTCCATCGGCACGTACGTCCGCAGCGTGCCGGCGGCCCGCAGCGCCTCGATCAGCAGCCGGGTCTTGTCCCCCGAGCCGGACCCCAGCTCGACCAGCGTGACCGCGCCGGTGAGCGCGGCGACCTCCGCGGCGCGGGCGACGAGGATCTCCCGCTCGGCGCGGGTGGGGTAATACTCCTCCAGCCGGGTGATCTGCTCGAACAGGATGCTGCCGCGCTCGTCGTAGAACCACTTGGGCGGCAGGCTCTTCGGGCTCCCGGTCAACCCGGCGGACACGTCGGCCCGCAGCGCGTCGGCCAGGAAGTCGGGCGGGAGGTGGGACTTCAGGGTCAGTGACTCCACGGTGCCTCCGGGGCGATGTCCAGGGATAGGGGCGCGGTGTCCACGCCGTCCGGGGTGGCGACGAGCAGGGTGCGGTCGGGGACGTCGACCCAGCCGGGGTCGTCGTCGTACGGCTCTGAGGCGACGATGACGCCGGTCGCGTCGGCCCGCCAGCTGAGCGTGTCCCCCCAGGTGGTGGCGGCGATGCTGCGGCCGTCGGTGAGGAGCAGGTTGAGCCGGCCGCCGGCGGTGGACGCGGCCAGCCGCACCACGGCGGCCAGCGCCTCGGGCATCCGCGCCCCGCCGGCCAGCCGCCGGTGCACGACCGTCCAGAGCAGGGCCGCGTCGGAGACCGCCTCCATCGCCAGCAGCTCGGCCGCGGACATCCCGGCGACCAGCGGGTCGGCCGAGGCCGGCCAGCCGGGGACCACGCCGTTGTGCGAGAACAGGAACGGTCCGGCGGCGAACGGCGCCACCGCGGCCTCGCCCTGCGCCATCCCGTCCGTCGCCGAGCGGACCGCCGCCAGCACGGCGCCGGAGCGCACCACCCGGGCCACGTCGGGGAACGAGCGGTCCGCCCACATCGGGACCTCCCGGCGGTAGCGGGCCGGCACCGGGTCGCCGTCGGCGTACCAGCCCACGCCGAAGCCGTCGGCGTTCACCGTGCCGTACCGCTGCCGGCGCGGCTGCCAGGACTGCCGCAGCAGCGCGTGCGGCGGGTCGGTGAGCAGCTCCCGCAGCGGCCGCGGCCGCCCCAGGTACGCCAGGTGCCTACACATCCCGGGCCAGCCGGAAGCCGGTGAAGATCTGCCGGCGGATCGGCAGGTCCCAGTTGCGGAAGGTGGCCCGGCAGGCGGCCGGGTCGGTCGCCCAGGAGCCGCCGCGCAGCATCCGGTAGCCGCCGCCGAAGAAGACCTTCGAGTACTCCTCGTACGGGTAGGCCTCGAAGCCGGGGTAGCCGCGGAAGTCGCTGGACAGCCACTCCCAGACGTCGCCGATCAGCTGCTGCACGCCGAGCGGGGACGCCCCGGCCGGCAGGGCGCCGACCTCGGCCGGGCCGAGGTGCGCCCCGCCGAGGTTGGCCCGCTGCGGGGTCGGGTCCTCGTCACCCCACGGGTAGCGCCGGGACCGCCCGGTCGCCGGGTCCCAGCGGGCGGCCTTCTCCCACTCGGCCTCGGTGGGCAGCCGGGCGCCGGCCCAGCGCGCGTACGCGTCGGCCTCGTACCAGCTGACGTGCTGGACCGGCTCGTCCGGCGGCACCGGCTCCGGCCGGCCGAACCGCCGCCGCCACCAGCCGTCGCCCTCCCGGAACCAGTCCATCGGCGCCTCCCAGCCGGCCCGGACCCGCTGCTCCCAGCCCGCCGGCGCCCACCAGCGGGGGTCGGCGTAGCCCCCGTCGGCCAGGAAGGCCCAGTAGTCCCGGTTGGCCACCGGGACGGTGTCGATCCGGAACGCCGGCACGTGCACCCGGTGCGCCGGCCGCTCGTTGTCCAGGGCCCACGGCTCGACGCTGGTCCCCATCGAGAAGCTCCCGCCGGGCACCAGCACGTCCCGCGGCCGGCTGTGGCCGGGCGCGGCCCGGGGCGCCGGGGGCGCGTCCAGCACCGGCGGGCCGGTCCGCAGCTGGTGGGTCGCCAGCATGGTCTCCACGTGCTGCTGCTCGTGCTGGACGATCATCCCGAAGACGAACCCGTCCGCGGTGAGCCGGTGGCCCTCCAGCGGCGCCGCCTCCAGCACCTCCAGCGCCTTGCGCCGGACCTCCCGCGTGTACGCCAGCGACTGCGCCGGGTCCAGCAGCGGCAGGGCCGGCCGGTCCTTGCGGGGGTGCTTGAAGGCGTCGTACAGGTCGTCGATGTCGTGCCGGACCGGCTCCCGGCCGCCGGCGTCCCGGACCAGCCAGAGCTCCTCCTGGTTGCCGACGTGGGCCAGGTCCCAGACCAGCGGGGACATGATCGGCGAGTGCTGGGCGGTCAGCTCGTCGGTGTCGAGCAGGTCGGTGGTCAGGGCCTCGGAACGGCGGCGGGCCCGCTCCAGGTCCGCGGCGATGCGCTGTCGAGGGTCGGTCATGTGCCCTCCCCGGGGAGGACGGCGCCGGCCGACGCGGGCCGGCCGCGCGGCTCCGGCTCGAGGCACCCCGGCGTCGGGGGCCCGGTCTTGAAGACGGTGCCGCCGACGTACAGCTCGGCGGACTCCTCGGTCAGCGGGGCCGTCAGCTCCGCGGTGAGCACGTCGATCACGCTCAGACCCCCTCCGGCTCCGGTGCGTCGCGATCGGCCCACCGTACGCCCGAGGTCCGACGGATTCCCGCGGAATCGTCAGTAGAGGTGCCCCGCGTAGTCCTCTTCCAGCTCGGCGTCGAGGTCCTCCGCCGTCTGCTCCAGGGCGAGCTGGTCGACCAGCATCCGGCCCAGCGTGGGCAGCGCGCCGGGCGCCGGCCAGGTCTCCGGCCGCCACAGCGCGGACCGCCGGAACGCCTTCTGGCAGTGCAGGAACACCTCCTCCACCCGGACCGCCAGCGCCACCAGCGGCTCCCGCCCGTCCACCGCGAAGGAGGCCAGCAGCGCCGGGTCCCGGACGATCGAGGCCGTGCCGTTCAGCCGCAGCGTCTCCCGGACGCCGGGCACCAGGAACAGCAGGCCGACGTGCGGGTTGCCCAGCACGTTCACCAGGCTGTCCAGCCGGCGGTTGCCGGGCCGCTCCGGCAGCGCGACGGTGTTGTCGTCGAGGACCCGGACGAAGCCGGCCGCGTCCCCGCGCGGCGAGACGTCACAGGTGCCGTCCGCCCCCGAGGTCGCCAGCAGCGCGAACGGCGACAGCGCCAGGAACGCCCGGGAGTGCGGGTCCAGGCCCGGCAGCGACTTCGCGCTGGTCGTCGGGCCCGGCTCGCCCAGCAGGTCCCGCAACTCGCCCACCGACGTCACGACGTGGTCGAACATGGCCTCACCGTAGGCGTACGGCCTCGCCGGCCGACAGGGTTCCGACCCCGTGCAGCAGGTGCGCCAGCACCTCGACGCCGCGGACCACCCGGGGCCCGGGCCGGTTGTAATGGGCCGGGCCGTCGACCACCCAGACCTGCCCGGCCCGCACCGCCGGGAGGTCGGCCCACCCCGGCCGGTCGGTCAGCACCGGCAGCTCGCGCAGCGTGCGCTCCGGCGGGAACCCGCACGGCGCCAGCACCAGCACCTCGGGTGCGGCGTCGAGCACCCGCTCCCACGGCACCGGGTCGGTGTGCGCGCCGGCCGTGCCCAGCACCTCGGTGCCGCCGGCCGCCGCGACCTGCTCGGGCACCCAGTGCCCGACCGGCCAGACCGGGTCCAGCCACTCCAGCACCACCACCCGGGGCCGGGGGCGGTCGGCGACCGCGGCCGCCACGGCGGCCAGCCGGCGGTCGGCGTCGGCCCGGGCCGCCGCGGCCTCGGTCTCCCGGCCGGTCAGCCCGCCCAGCGTGGTGAGCGTGCCGAGCACCTCGGCCAGCGTCCGCGGCTCCAGCGACACCAGCCGCGGCCCGGTGTCGGCCACCCGCACCGCCCCGGCCACCCGCTCGTACGACACCGCGCACACGTCGCACAGCTCCTGGGTGAGCACCAGGTCCGGGGCGAGCGCGGCCAGCGCGGCCTCGTCCAGCACGTACAGCGAGGAGCCGGCGTGCGCCCGGTCCGCGGCCACCGCGGCGCTGATCTCCCGGCTGCCCAGCCCGTCGTCCAGCGTCGTCCGGGTGACCACGGCGGCGTGCTCCAGCTCTCCCGGCGGCCAGTCGCACTCGTGCGTACGGCCGACGAGCGAGTCGGCCAGACCGAGCGTCACGACCAGGTCGGTGGCCGCCGGGAGCAGGGAGACGATGCGCACCGCCCCGATGCTGCCATCCCGCCCGGCTCAGGCCAGCCCGGCGTCGTGGGCGAGCAGCGCCAGCTGGGTGCGGTTGGCCAGGTCCAGCTTGGTCATCGCGTGCGAGATGTGGGTCTTCACCGTGGCCACCGACAGGCACAGCTCGGCGGCGATCTCCGCGTTCGACCCGCCCCGGGCGACGGCCAGCACCACGTCCGCCTCCCGCTCGGTGAGCCGGCGGAAGGTGGCCCGGGACCGCTCGGCCGCGCCGTCGCCGGCGGTCGCCCGGGCGATGAGCCGCCGGGTGACCGCCGGGGACAGGATCGGGTCGCCGGCCGCCACCCGCAGCACCGCCTCGACGATCCGGGCCGGCGGGGTGTCCTTGAGCAGGAAGCCGCTCGCCCCGGCCCGCAGCGCGCGCAGCACGTTCTCGTCGGCGTCGAAGGTGGTCAGCACGATGACCTCCGGCGGCCGGGGCCGGCGGCGCAGGTCCCGGGTCGCGCTGATCCCGTCCACCCGCGGCATCCGGATGTCCATCAGCACCACGTCCGGCCGGTGCTCGTCCACCGCCGCCGGCACCTCGGCGCCGTCGCCCGCCTCGCCGACCACCTCGATCCCGGCCGCCCCGCTCAGCATCATCCGCAGCGCACCGCGCACCAGCGCGTCGTCGTCCACGATCAGGACCTTCACCGCGGCCACGGGAGCACCACCCACAACCGGAAGTCTCCCCCACCGGTCCGGGTGTCCAGCGAGCCGCCGGCCAGCGCGACCCGCTCCCGCAGCCCGACCAGCCCGGTCCCGCTGCCCGGCACCGGCTCGGCGGCCGCCCCGGACACCGGGTTCGTCACCACGACCAGCAGCCGTTTCCCGGGCCGGCCGGCGAGCAGCACGGTGACCGGCCGGCCGGAGGCGTGCTTGCGGGCGTTGGTCAGCGCCTCCTGCACCACCCGGTGGACCGTCCGCCCGGCCCCGTCCGGCACCTCGGCCGCGGCCGGCCCGAGCCGGTCGCGCAGCGCGACCGGGGTGCCGGCGGCGCGGGTCTCGTCCAGCAGCCGGGGCAGGTCGGCCAGGGTCGGCTGCGGCCGGTCCCGTTCGGCCCCGTCGGCCCCGGGGTCGTCCCGGAGCAGGCCGATCACCTCGCGCAGCTCCTCCAGCGCCTCGTGGGCACCGGCCCGGACCACCCCGCTCGCCCGGGCCAGCTCCTCCGGCGGCGCGTCCGGCCGGAACTCCAGCGCCCCCGCGTACGCCGCCAGCAGCGTCAGCCGGTGCGCCAGCACGTCGTGCATCTCCCGGGCGATCCGGGTCCGCTCGCCCCGCCGGGCCTCGTCGATCCGGTGCGCCTGCTCCTGCTCGGCCCGCCGGGCCCGGTCGCGCAGCGAGGACAGCAGCGCCCGCCGGGCCTGGGTCTGCGCCCCCCAGCCGACCAGGGCCGCGTACGACACCACGATCACCAGCACCCACAGCCCCAGCGGCCGGTCCGGCACCGGCCGCCACGATGCCCGGACCACGTGCCCCAGCACGCCGGCGCAGCCGACCGCGACCGCCACCGGCAGCCGGCGGCGCTGGGCCACCCACAGCTCGGCCGTACCGGCGGCCGGGGTGGCGGCGGCGGACACGGTGACCAGCAGGGACTGCAGCAGCGCCAGCCGGACCGGCGCCCGGCGGACCAGCGGCAGCAGGACCAGGCTGAGGATGCCGGCCGCGACGTCGACGGCGACGGCGAGGTTCGGCGGCCGCACGAACGACGCGTACTCGGCCTGGAGGGTGACGACCGCCATCGCGACCTGGCCGGCCGCGAGGGTGGCGAGCGTCAGCGCGCCGCCGCCGGGGCGGCGCGGCCGGGCCAGGGCTGCCGGGGTCATGCCGCGAGCGTAGGAACGCCCCCGGAGGCCGGACACCACCGAAAGTCTGAGCCGCCGTCCGCTCAAGGACTGGAGTTCCCGGCCGGACCGGCGCTATGGTCGGCGGGTGACGAGCTGAGGACAGGCGCGCGATGCACGCGCCACGCCGGGCACGGGAAATCCGACCGGCGTCACCCAGAGACCCGCCCCCTAGTGGCGTACGCCGGTTTCTGCTGTCCTCGACGGCCCCTTCCGGCGGCCGCCCACGCAACCCCTCCTGGAGGCCACCGTGGCTGCTCAGCACGACGACACCCCGCACCCCGACCTCGACCTGCCGGCGACCGACGAGACCGAGGCGCCGACGCTGAGCCGCCGGGACCGGCGCGCCGCGGCCCGCGGCAAGGGCCCGACGCAGAAGGTCCACGGCCCGGCGGCGACCCCGCTCACCCCGCCGCCGGCGAAGGCCCGCAACTACGCGGCCCGCAAGGGCGGGTGACCGCACCGGCCGGCCGGGTCCGCACCGGACCCGGCCGGTCCCGTCCCGCCGCCGGCCGGGCCCAAGCGCGGGTGTCGACCGGGCCCCCGCGGGGCACCGAGGGACCATGAATCACTTCACGATCGCGACCGTCGCCGAGAAGAGCGCCGACTTCCGGCAGGTGCTCTGGACCGGCGAGCACAGCCAGCTGGTGATCATGACCATCCCGCCCGGTGGGGAGATCGGCGAGGAGGTCCACGAGGACACCGACCAGGTGCTGAGCTTCGTCAGCGGCGTCGGCGAGGCCCGGGTGGGCGGGCAGAAGCGCAAGGTGGAGCCCGGTCACCTGGTCGCGGTGCCCGCGGGGACCAAGCACAACTTCGTCAACACCGGCCCGAACCCGCTGGTCCTCTACACCGTGTACGGCCCGCCGGAGCACGCCGACGGCGCGGTGCACCACACCAAGGAGGAGGCCGACGCGGCCGAGGAGTCCGGCCAGGACGAGCCGCCGACCTCCTAGGCGGCGCCGGCCGGCCGCCCCGGACCGGGGCGGCCGGCGTGCGGCTCAGCCGCGGCGCCACTTCTGGTTGGCGCCGCCGGTGCACTCCCACTGGATCAGCCGGGCGCCGTTCGCGCTGCTCCAGTCCTTGACGTCCACGCACTTGTTCGACTGGGGATTGACCAGGTCGCCCGCGCCGGACAGCACGAACTGCTGGGCCGGGTTGCCGCTGCAGTTGGCCAGCTGGATCACCGCCCCGTTGTCCCGGGAGCCGCCGGCGACGTCCATGCACCGGCCGAACGCCCGCACCGTGCCGTCACCGGCGAAGGTCCAGGCCTGGGCGGCCGTGCCGTTGCACTCCCACAGCTGCAGGAACTGCCCGTCCACCCCGTTGGAGCCGGGCACGTCGATGCACTTGCCCGCGTAGCCGACGATGCGGCTGGTGCCGGAACCGCCGCCCCCGGTCGTGACCAGCGACAGGCCGTACGTGCCGAGGATCTCGCCGAGCGGCTGGAAGAACGTCGTGCCGCCGGTGGTGCAGTTGCCGGAGCCGCCCGAGGTGACGCCCTGGGCCTGGTCGCCGGAGATCCAGGCGCCGCCGGAGTCGCCGCCCTCGGCGCAGGCGTTGCTCTGGGTCAGGCCGTACACCGGGCCCTGCGGGTAGTTGACGGTCACGTTCTTGGCCTGGATGACACCGCAGCGCCAGCCGGTGGTGCGGCCGGACCGGCAGACCGAGGCGCCGATGCCGGCCTCCTGGGCGCCGGCGACCGGGGCGTTGCCGCCGGCCTGGTTCTTCACCCAGGGCTGTGGCGTCCAGTTGCCGTTGACCCGCACCCAGCCGTGGTCGTCGTTCGGGAACGAGGAGCCGGCGACGGTGCCCTGGGCGACGTTGTTGTAGCCCGCCGTGGGGCTGCCGACGCGGCCGCAGTGACCGGCGGTGACGAACCCGCCGACGACGGAGAAGCCGACCGAGCAGAGCGTGTTGCCGTTGATCACGTACTGGTCGCCACCGCGGACGTCGTACAGCGGGCGGGGGGCGTCGGCGGCCACGACGACCCGGCCGCCGCGGCCGCCGAGCGCGCGGCCGGCGGCGGCGGTGGCGGCCCGGACGACGACGCTGTTGGTGGTGACGTCGACGTACCAGGCGTGCACGGCGCGCGGGGCCGGAGCCTTGTCCAGGCGGGCCCGGGCCGCCTCCAGCTCGGCCAGGGTGCGGGTCACCACGACCGGGGTCGCGCCGGCCGCGCGGACCGCGGCGGCCCGGCCCGGGGCGGTGGTGGCGACCCGCAGGGTGCCGTCCGCGGCCAGCCAGGAGCCGCCGTACGTGCTGCCGAGGCGGGCCCGGAGGCCGGC
>CADCTP010000127.1:297-7585 GCA_902805565.1 uncultured Mycobacteriales bacterium | reverse complement strand
TCCGGTCCGCCGGGGCCGCGGCGGCGGCCCGCCGGGCCAGCGCGTCCCGGAAGGCGTGCAGGGCGATCTCGTTCCGGCCGAAGAGCAGGTGCTCCTGGCCGGAGCGCAGCCCGGACTGGATCGACTCGCAGGCCGCGATGTCCTCGGTGACCGCCTGCAGGAACGCGGCGATGTTGCGGTCCAGCGCCGACTTGCGGCGCAGCCCGTCCTGCCGGGCGAAGTGGAAGATCGACACCGTGCTGGTCTCCGGCCCGGTCGGCCGGATCTGCAGCACGCTGGTGTGCCGCTTCTCCACGAACAGGAACGTGCCGGGGAAGAGGAAGTAGACGACCGTCACCCGGGGGCGCAGCCGCCACTCCGCCCGCGGGGTGTCGGCCAGGACCGTCACCTCCTTCTTCGGCGCGACCAGCCGGATGTCGTCGCCGATCGAGTCGATCAGCGCGACCTCGGGGGCGAAGACGTAGTTCTTCATCGCCGGGTGCAGGGTCTGGAAGTGGTAGACCTCGAGGAACGCCTCGACGCCGAGCTTCCAGTTGAACCTCCCCTGCCGGACCTCGCCGCCGTAGTACGCGTCCTCCTCGAAGCCGTAGCCGGCGAGCTCGGCCAGCAGCGCCGGGTCCAGCTCGTCGGCGCCGGCGGTCGAGCGCGGCGCGGACGGCGCGGTCGCCGGGTCCAGCCAGACCAGGCCCTGGTCCACCCAGGCCGACATGGGCAGCAGCCCGTGCCGGGCCTTGTCCACGCCCGGGAAGCAGCGCCGCTGGTCCGGGATGTGCCGCAGCGCCCCGCTCGGGTCGTACGTCCAGGCGTGGTAGCCGCAGATCATCTCGGTCATCCCGCTGCCGCGGGCCTCCTCGACCAGCCGCATGCCGCGGTGCCGGCACACGTTGACGTGGCAGCGCACCCCGCCCTCGGCGTCCCGGACCACCAGGATCGGGGTGCCGGCGACGGTGTCGGTGAGGAAGTCGCCCGGCTCGGCCAGCTGGCCGGCGTGCCCGACGACCAGCGGCCGCCTGCGGTGCACCGTCTCGACCTCGGCGGCGTGCACGGCGGGGTCCAGGTAGTCGGTGACCGGGACCCGGCGCTCGGCGTGCGAGGTGTCGGTGGTGCGCTCGTCCAGGTGGGTCAGGAGTCGGTCGATGAGTCGGTGCTGGGTCGCGAGATCCACTCCGGTCCCTTCCGGTCCAGGGTCAGGCTGCGGTAGTAGCGCAGCTTCTCCGCCATCACCTCGGGGTCGTCGGTGAACCGCTGGGTGCCGAGGTTGCGTCCGCGGGCCGCGTAGACCCGGTTGAGGTAGAGCAGCACCGGCATGTCCTCCAGGCGCAGCTCGTCGTCGGCCAGCCACTGCCGCTCCACCGTGCACTCGGTGATCCGGCCCAGCACGACCTGGTGCGAGGGCGGACCGTCCAGGCCCAGCTCGGTGCGGCCCAGGTTGCCGACCAGCTCGCAGGCCATCGCGACCGGGCAGGAGGTCACGTAGGGCAGCCCGGTCTCCGGCAGCAGGGCGGTCTCCAGGCCGGCCGCCGCGACCTTGTCCGGCTCGTGGCGGTACTTCCGGGTGCCGGTGTAGTCGACCGCGTGCAGCTCGTCCTCCAGCGGCAGGTTGACCACGAAGGTCCCCGACCGCCGGATGTTGCGGTACGTCCGGCGGCGCGGCTTGATCCCGACCGCGATGACCGCCGGCTCCAGGCAGACCACGCCGACCGCGGACATCGCCGAGACGTCCACGCCCCCGTCCTCGTCCACCGTGGACAGCAGGATCACCGGGGACGGGACGTAGAAGGCGTTCGGCGGGACGGAGACCCGCTCGCGGGTCTCCGGCTCGGTCCGGGTCACGCCGGCACCTCGCTGGTCAACACTCTCTCCATTCCGGTGCGGTACTGGTCGAGCAGGTCGTCGCACGGCTCGTGCAGGTTGGTGGTCGGGAAGCTCAGGCTCTCCGCGTAGTACCGCTCGGCCCCGGGCAGCTCGCCCCGGCGGTAGAGCGGCCGCGGCCGGCCCGGGACGTAGTACGTCGGGTCCAGCCGGGTCGAGGTGAAGAGCTCGCGCAGGTGCAGCGGCACGTTCGACGGCCGGTCGACGGCCAGCCCCTGCGCGCCCAGCGCGGCCAGGGTGTCGTCCAGCGACCGGCCGCCCAGCTCGTCGGCGAGGTAGCGGGCCTTGTAGCCGTACCAGCCGCCGCGGGAGACGCCGGGCATGGTGTGCTGCGGGCGGACGCCGGGCAGGCCGGTGAGGCGCTCGGACAGGCCGGTGAGGACGGACGCCTTGCGGGCGATCCGCTCGTCCAGGTCGCGGTACTGCTCGATGCAGATCGACGCGGCGATCGGGCTGAGCCGGTAGTTCGCGCCCAGGCCGACCGCGACGTCGCCGGGGGGCAGGTGCAGCTGGGCCCGTTCGTGGCAGTGCCCCAGCGGCAGCGCGGCGGCGAACACCGCCGGGTCGTCGGTGGTGAGCACCCCGCCCAGGCCGCCGCTGACCATCTTGCGGGCCCCCAGGCTGAAGACGGCCGCGTCGCCGTACGTGCCGACCAGCCGGCCGTCCGCGGAGCGGGCCCCGTGCGCGTGCGAGCAGTCCTCCACCACCTTGACCCCGCGGGCCCGCAGGGCGGCCAGCCCGTCCGGGTCCACCGGGTGCCCCCACATGTGGGTCACCACGATCGCCCGGGTCGAGTCGGTGATCCGCGCGGTGGCGTCGGCCAGGTCGGCGTTGCCGGTCAGCGGGTCCACGTCGCACAGCACCGGCACCGCGCCGAGCAGGAACAGCGGCGCGACCGTGGCGTGGAAGCTGTACGACGGGACCAGCACCTCGTCGCCGGGCCGGATGCCGACCGCGTGCATCGCCATGTGCAGCGCGGCCGTGCCGCTGTTGGCCCCCAGCGCGAACCGCTGCCCCTGGTACGCCGCCACGGTCCGCTCGAACTCGGCCAGCACGTCGCCGAGCGCGTAGTCGGACAGGAACCCGGCGTCCAGCAGCGCGTCCACCCGGGCCCGGGCCGGCGGCGACAGCCACGGCCAGGCCGGCGGCAGCGGCAGCGTCACCGCCGGGCCGGTCGCCGGGCCGGTCATCGTGGGCCCGGTCACTGCGCGGTCCCGGTGGCCAGCAGCAGCGCCTTGGACTGGGCCAGGTTGCTCTCCGCCTGCCGGACCTCGGTCAGCAGGTCGCGCTCCCGGGAGCCCTGCCGGTAGATCGAGACGCCCTTCGCGCCGGCCGCCCAGGCCGACCGCAGCACGTCGCCGACCTGCTCGGCGGTCGCCTCCCGGGGCAGGTTCACCGTCTTCGACACGGCGTTGTCCGTCCACTTCTGCCAGCGTGCGGCGACCCGCACGTGCCACTCCCCGCTCACGTCGTACGCGTACCGGTAGCGGGCCCGGCGGGCCTCGTCCGGCAGCGCCGCCGCCCCCCGCCGGGCCACCTCGACCGCGGCCGCCCGCTCCGACACCCCGGTCGCGGCGGCCACGTCGGCCACCAGGTCGGTGTCGACGAAGTCGATCCCGTCCGCGGTGAGCACGTCCTTGTTCCAGGCGGCGGCGAACCGCGGCTCGATGCCGCTGGAGCAGCCGGCCACCATCGAGATCGTCCCGGTCGGCGCGATCGTGGTCACCGCGCAGTTGCGGGCCGGCTCGGTCAGCGAGGAGTGCTCCCAGTTCGGGAAGGGGCCCCGCTCGGCGGCCAGCCGGGCGGTCGCCCGCCGGCCCGCCGCCCGGATCGCCCCGCCGACCCGGTCCACCACGGCGATCGCCCGCTCGGAGTCGTACGGGACGCCCAGCGCGACCAGCAGGTCGGCGAAGCCCATCACGCCGAGCCCGATCCGCCGGTTGGCCCGGGCCATCGCGGTGATCCGCGGGTCCGGGTAGACCGAGGCGTCGATCGCGTCGTCGAGCAGCCGGACGGCCAGCTCGGTCGCCTCCTCCAGCGCGGCCAGGTCCACGTCGGTGCCGTCCGCGGACAGGAACGCCCGCAGGTTGAGCGAGCCCAGGTTGCTCGCCTCGTACGGGTAGAGGGTCTGCTCGCCGCACGGGTTCGTCGTCCGGATCGGGCCCAGGTGGTCCAGCAGCACGTTGTGGGCGTTGATCCGGTCCGGGAACAGCAGGCCGGGATCGCCGGTGCGCCAGGCGTTCTCCGCGATCCGGGACCAGATCTCCGCCGCCGGCAGCCGGCCGGTGACCCGGCCGGTCGCCGGGCTGACCAGCTCCACGTCCGCGCCGGCGTCCAGCTCGGCGAAGAACCGGTCGTCCACCGACACCGAGAGGTTGAAGCAGGCCAGCCGGCCGACGACCGACTTGGCGTCGACGAACTCCAGCACGTCCGGGTGCCGCACCGACAGCGAGGCCAGGTTGGCGCCGCGCATCTTGCCGCCCTGCATGACCACCGCGGTCTCGGCGTCGAACAGGTCCAGCCAGGACACCGGCCCGCTGGCCCCGGCCGCCTCGGCGCTGGCGATCGGGGCGCCCCGCTCGCGCAGCCCGGACAGGTCGAAGCCGGTGCCGCCGCCGGTGCGGTGGCAGCGGGCGGCCAGGGTGAGCGCCTCCAGCACGCTGCCGAAGTCGTCGTCGATCGGCAGCACGAAGCAGGAGGCGAGCTGGCCCTGGGTGGCGCCGCAGTTGTTGAGGATCCGGCCGCTGGGCCAGAACCGGTCGGACTCCATCAGGCCGCGGAAGCGCGCCGCCCAGCCCGCGCCGGCACCGTGCCGCCGCTCCACCTCGCCGAGCGTGGTGGCGACCCGGTCGAGGATCTCCTCGGCGGTCTCCCGCCGGCCGTCGGGCAGCCGCCGGCCCAGCTTGGCTTCCAGCACCTGCGTGTTCACACCGGTCTCCTTCGAGGGCGTCGTCGGCCGGGTCAGCGCGCGGCAGCGCCGGCGGGGCGGGTCCCGAGGAGCACGACGTCCAGCGCCTCGGCGATCGTGCGGTCCTGCGGCCGGCCGTCCACCGGCAGCGCGTGCCAGCCCCAGGACGCCGCCACCGACCGGAACTCGGCGGCCAGCGCGGACTGGAACTCCAGGTAGGACTCCCGGCCCGGCCGGCCGGCCAGGGAGAGGTCCTCCACCGGCCCGAGCCGGTCCCGCTGCCCGATCCGCCAGCCGTACGTCAGCGCGGGGTCGGCGTCCAGCAGCAGGCCCACCCGGGGCCGCATGAACCCGCCGCCGAAGACCTCGCGGGCGTGCCGGATCAGCAGCTCCACCGACGCGGCCGGGACCGGCCCGGGCACCAGCTGCGCCATCCGCAGCACCTTCAGCACGTTCTTGAACCCGAAGCCGTCGCAGACGGTCACCGCGCCGCGGGCCAGCGCCGGCACGACCACCTCGGCCTGCAGCAGCTGGTGGCCGGTCATCTCGATCAGCGCCGAGGTGACCAGCGCGGACTGCCGGCCGCCGACCGGGTCGACCGGCAGCATCCCGATCATCTCCCGGGCGCCGTGGTCGGCCAGCCAGCCGGGGATGTCGCGGTAGGCGGGCAGGTCGGCGTACATGAGCCGCCAGCCCTCGACCCCGAGCGTCTCCAGCGTCGCGAGCGGGTACGCCGAGCGGTCGCCGCCCAGCTCGGAGACCGCGGCCTCCCAGGTGACCGGCACCACCTCCCGGCCCCCGGCCTCGAGAGTGCTGCGCAGGGCGGCGACGAGGGTGCTCTTGCCGGCGCCGTCGATCCCCATCAGGGCGACGGAAAGACCGCTGTCCAATCGAAGTCCTTAATGGGGGTTCGGAGTACACATTTGCGATAAGAGATGGGCTTACGTCTGTTCTGAGATGAGATGGTAGCAACGGGGAGCTTGATCCTGGGTTGCGAACAGGAAACGTGCAGGCAGCGGCCCCTGCCCGGTAAGGTCCCGCGCCGTGGCCGACGTGACCGTTCTGGTGGTCACCTGGCGGGCCCGTGACCTGCTGGCCGCCTGCCTGGCCGGGCTGCGGGCACAGACCGTGCCGCACCGGCTGCTGGTGGTGGACAACGCCTCCACCGACGGGACGGCCGAGCTGCTGGCCGGCTTCCCCGAGGCCCGGGTGCTGCGGCTGCCGGCCAACCGGGGTTTCGCCGGCGGGGTCGCGGCCGGGCTGGCCGAGGTGCGCACGCCCTGGGTCGCGCTGCTCAACGACGACGCCGTGGCCGAGCCGGGCTGGCTGGCCGGGCTGCTCGCCGCGGCCGGCGGGCACGCGGCGGTGACCTCGCGGATGCTGCTGCCGTCCGGGGCGGTGAACAACGCCGGGGTGGTGCTGCGGCCGGACGGGTACGGCGCCGACCGCGGGCTGGGCGAGCCGGACGGTCCGGCGTACCGGGAGCCGGCGGAGGTCTTCGGGTTCTCCGGCGGCGCCGCGCTGCTCTCGGTGGCCGAGCTGCGGGCGGTCGGCGGCTTCCCGGCCCCGTTCTTCCTCTACTACGAGGACACCGACACCTCCTGGCGGCTGCGGCTGGCCGGCCGGTCGGTCGGCTACGCGCCGGACGCCGTGGTGTCGCACGCGCACTCGGCGAGCGCGGACCGCACCTCGGCCCTGTTCTCCTTCCACAACGAGCGGAACCGGCTGCTCACGCTGACCCGCTGCGCGCCGGCCGGGTACGCCGCCGGCCGGCTCGGGCGCTTCCTGCTCACCACCGCGTCGCTGGGGGCGAAGCGGGCGCTGCGCCGGCCGCTGCCGCCGGCGCCGCACTTCCGGGTCGGGCTCCGGCTGCGGGTGCTGGCGTCCTACCTGCGGCTGCTGCCGTGGGCGGTGCGGACCCGCCGCGCGGTCGGCCGGCGGTCCACCGTGGACCGGGCGGCGGTGCTCGCCCGGTGGGCCGGCACCGAGGCGGAGCCCGCGGGCGGCGGCTGATGCTGCCGGCGGTCCTCGACCTGCTGGCCTGCCCGCACTGCGGCCGGGAGCTGTCCGGGGTGGACGGTGCGGTGCGCTGCCCGGCGGGGCACGCCTTCGACCTCGCCCGGCAGGGGTACCTGACCCTGCTGCCCGGCGGCGGGAGGGCGCCGGCCGGGGACGACGCGGCGATGGTGGCGGCGCGGGCGGAGTTCCTCGCCGCCGGCCACTACGCGCCGCTGACCGCCGCGAACGTCGACCCGGCGACCAAGCCCGTCTACCACCTGGCGGTCGCCGCGGCGAAGGACCCACACACGGGCGCACTGCGGGACCGGCCGCTCACGGATGAGCAGTGGGCGGACGTCGCCGCCGAGTACCTGCAACAGCTCGGCCTGGCTCGGCGGGGGGACGAGCAGGCGGTGCGGTGGGTGGCGGTGCGGCACGCCGACGACCACATCCACGTCGTCGCGACCCTGGCGCGGCAGGACGGCCGGCGGGTGTTCCCGCGCAACGACC
>CADCTP010000127.1:0-287 GCA_902805565.1 uncultured Mycobacteriales bacterium | reverse complement strand
GGCGGGCAGCTCGACCGGCTGGGAGGACTTCACCGAGCACCTGCGGAAGCAGGGGGTGCACGTCCGGGCGCGGCTGAGCGAACGCACCCCCGGTCAGGTCACCGGCTACGCCGTCGCGCTGCCGGACCGGTACGAGGCGGGGGAGGCGATCTGGTTCGGTGGCGGCAAGCTCGCGCCCGACCTGACCTTGCCGCAGCTGCACCGCCGCTGGCAGGACCCGGAACAGCCGACGCAACGAGCCGACGCATGGCAGGCCGCCCGTGAGACACCACGAGCGGCTCGGCCGA
>CADCTP010000126.1 GCA_902805565.1 uncultured Mycobacteriales bacterium | reverse complement strand
ATGCTGGCCCCCGAGGCCGAGCGGCGGCGCCGGGCGGGCGGCCGCGGCGAGCCGGCGGTGCACGACGCGGTCGCGGTGGCGTACGCGATCCGCCCCGGGCTGCTGGGGACCGTGCCGGCCACGGTCACGGTGGACTGCTCGGGCGACGCCGGCCGGGGCGCGACGCTGGTCAGGCCTGCGCCGGATGGATCAGCCTTGACTGTGGCAGTCGGAGCAGAAGGACGTAACGTGCTGGACATGATCGTGCATCGCGTGGGCGACTACCGGGCGTGAGATCCGCAGGCCGTTCGGGTGAAACCAGTCTGCGGCAAGGAACCGACATCCCCTAGGCTCTTCGCTCGGATGTCTGTCTGCATCAGACTGGGTCGGGGAGAGTCGAGAGAGGGTCGAGCCGTGTCGGTCGGGGAGGGCAAACGGAACGTGCCGGCTGCGCCGGCGACGTACCGTGCCCTTTTCGCGGAGTCCCAGTTCCGCTACCTCTGGCTCGCGCAGACCATCTCGCTGACCGGCGACCAGCTGGCCCGGGTCGCGCTGGCCGCGCTGGTCTTCGCCGACACCGGCTCGTCCTTCCTCACCGCGCTGATCTACGCGGTCACGTACCTGCCCTGGCTGATCGGCGGCCCGCTGCTCGGCAGCCTGGCCGACCGCTACCCGCGCCGCGGGGTCATGGTGACCTGCCAGCTCATCAGCGCGGTGCTGGTCGGCCTGATGGCCCTGCCCGGCCTGCCGCTGCCCGTCCTGGCCGCGCTGCTGTTCGTGGTGATCCTGGCCGAGTCGCCGTTCCTGTCCGCGCGCGCGTCCCTGCTGGTCGACGTGCTGCCCGACGACCGGTACGTGCTGGCCTCCGGCCTGAACCAGCTCACCATCCAGGCCACCAACGTGCTCGGCTTCGCGGCCGGCGGCGCCCTGGTGCTCTGGATCGGCCCCACCGACGCGCTGCTGCTCAACGCCGCGTCGTTCCTGTTCGCCGCGGCGCTGGTGCGCTTCGGCGTCCGCGTCGCGCCGGCCATCGGCGGCGTCGAGATGCTCGGCGGCAGCTGGACCCGGATGAAGGTCGGCGCGAAGGTCGTCTTCGGCGACCCGCGACTGCGCGGCCTGGTCCTGCTGGCCTGGCTCGCCACGTTCTGGGTGGTCCCCGAGGGCCTCGCCGCGCCGTACGCGGGGGGCAGTGCCGGGGCCATCGGACTGCTGCTGGCCGCTCAGCCGGCCGGCTCGGTCATCGGGGGGCTGGTGCTCAGCCGGATGGTCCCACCGATCACCCGGCTGGAGTGGATGGGCCCGCTCGCGGTGCTGTCCTGCGTGCCGCTGCTGGGCTTCGCCGTGTCGCCGCCGATGCCGGTGGCGATCGGGCTGCTGGTCCTGTCCGGGATCGGCACCACGTACAACCTCCCGGCGAACGCCGCCTTCATGCAGGCCCTGCCGGCGGAGCGCCGGGGTCAGGCGTTCGGCCTCGTCTCGGCGGGGATGGTCGCCGGACAGGGCGCCAGCATCGCGGCGGCCGGCGCCATCGCCGAGGTGGTCGCACCCGGCATCGTGATCGCGGTGGCCGGCGCATTGGGAGTGGCCGGGGCGCTGGCGCTGAGCGGAGCCGGTCGGCGGTTCCTCGCGGAGCCGACCCCCGCGGTCAGCTAGCCCCCCGCATAGCGTCACGACCCTGACAAAGCTCACGAACAGTTGCGCCCGTCGGCGGTGTACCGCCGAACGGGTGTAAATCTACGCTCAAATATAACCGTACGGGGCGGCTCACGTCCCGTGCGCCTCCCCGCCCTCCCGCGCCCCGCAAAGGGGGTGTTCCGCATGCGCCTCGACGGCGCCTCGAGCCACGGGACGGCACCCCCGTGCCTTTACGCGTCCGGGGGGAGGTGACCCGCATGTCGCTCTACGGCACCCACTGGGGCTGACCTCGCCTGCCCTCGTCCACCCGACGAACCGGGAGGTGATCGCCATGCGCTTCGACGGCACGCACTGGGGCTGAGACCCCGACCCCGCGCCCGCCCCGACCGACCGGAGGTGACTCATGCAGCTCGACGGCACCCACTGGGGCTGAACCCGGTCCATCCAACCGCTTCACCCAACCGCTTTACCTCGAGAGGAGGCGACAGCCATGCAGCTGGACGGCACCCACTGGGGCTGACCGCCCGTCCCGCACTTCCCCGACCCGACCGACAGGAGGTGACCGATGCAGCTCGACGGCACTCACTGGGGCTGAGCCCTGTCCCCCGCACTCACGGCCCGATGACCAGGAGGTGGACCCATGCAGCTCGACGGCACCCACTGGGGCTGAGCCCTGTGGCCCGCACGCCCGACCCCGACCGGAACAGGAGGTGAACCGATGCAGCTCGACGGCACCCACTGGGGCTGAGCCCGTTCCGATGTCCCTCTTGATCACCCAAGGAGGTGAATTTCGTGCAGCTCGACGGCACCCACTGGGGCTGACCGCCCGCCATCCGCACGCCCCACCTCGAGAGGAGGCGACAGCCATGCAGCTCGACGGCACCCACTGGGGCTGACCGCCCACCCGATCCCCGACCCGACGACAGTCCGCGGAGGTGAACCTTCATGCAGCTCGACGGCACCCATTGGGGCTGAGGACCGTGCCTGGGGCCAGGCCGACCGAGCCCCTGCCGGAGCTGTGTGGAGACGTGCCCTGATCGGGTCGTCTCCACCGCATTCAGCCCGACCACGGACAGGACGGCCGGATAGCATCAGCCCCACTACCGCGAGGAGTGACGATGACGCGCGCACCTGGCACCACCAGCGGCTTGCCGCGTGCCGTCCTGGCATATGTCGCCGTCCTCGCCGCGGCGGCCATCGCGACACTGGCCTGGAGCGGGATCCTGCTCACCAGCACGCCGGTGCCGGTGTGGTGGCAGCTGGCGGTGTGCGTCGGGCTCGTCTTCACCGCCATCATCGCCGAGTTCTCCTACCGGTTCGGGAGCCAGCGGTTCCAGATCGTCTGGACCGAGTCGGCCTTCGCCGTCTCGGTCATGCTCCTGCCGTATCCGTGGGTCATCGTGGCTTTCACCGCGGGCGTCACGATCGCGGCCTTCCTGCAGCGCAGCGACACGATCAAGTCGGTCTTCAACGTCTCCATGGACACCGTCGCCGCCGCGGGCACCGTCGCGCTGCTGGCGACCCTGCACGGCCCGATCGACAGCCTCGGCATGACGGACCTCCTCGCGGTGGTCGCCGCCTCGCTGGTCTTCGGGCTCGCCACGCACATCGCCACCGTCCTGGTGGTCGCGCTCTCCCAGAACCGGTCCGCGCTGGAGATCAGCCGGCAGACCCTGCTGCCGACCGTCGTCCACAACGTCGGGAACCTGGCCGCCACGATGTTGGTGCTGCTGGCCGCCCGGATCGACGTCCGGGTCCTGGTCATCCTGCCGCCGCTGCTCCTCTCGTTGCGCCAGGCCTATCTCGGGCGCCAGCGCGGCCGGGAGGAGCGGGAGTCCTGGCAGGGCCTGCTGGACGCGACGCGGTCGCTGGCGGACCTGGACGAGCGGGTCGTGCTGGCCCGCGCCGCCGCCGAGGCGACCCGCCTGTTCGGTGCGGACCGGGCGGAGATCGAGCTGGCCGACGGGCGGCTGGTGCGCGGGGACGAGCAGGGCGTCGACTACGACGGCCCGGCCGACCTGGCCCCGGACCGGGAGTCGGCCGCCATCGTCGAGCGCCCGGTCGGCTCCGACGCCGATCCGCTCGGGGTGCTGCGGTTGTGTTTCGGGGCGCCGATCGACCTCAGCGACCGGGAGCAGGCGATGCTCGGCGCGGTCGCGGCCGAGCTGCACTCCGCGCTGGTCAACGCCGGCCGGCACGCCACCGCCCAGCACGAGGCCACCCACGACCCGCTGACCGGGCTGCTCAACCGGTCCGGCCTGCAGGCCGAGGGGCGGGGCCCGCTGGCCGCCGCGGCCGCGGCCGAGGTGGACGCCGCGGTGATCCTCATCGACATCAGCGGCTTCCGGGAGATCGTGGACACCCTGGGCCACGCCGCCGGTGACGCGGTGCTGCTGCACACCGCCCGCCGGCTGGCCGCGGCGGTGCTGCCGGGCGAGCTGGTCGCGCGGCTGGAGGGCGACGAGTTCGTCGTGCTGCTGCCGAAGCTGACCGACCCGGCGCAGGCGTCGCACCGGGCGGACACCCTGCTCGGCGCCGTCGCGAACCCGGCGCTGATCGGCGGGGCCGCGCTGACCCTGGCCGGGGTGGCCGGCATCGCGTACGCGCCCCGCGGCGAGGTCGCGCTGGACGAGCTGCTCCGGCAGGCCGGTGTCGCGCTGCACGCCGTGCACGGCTCGGTCGGCCGGATCGACTTCTACGCGCCCGAGCGGGACGTGCGCAGCGTCAGCCGGCTGGTGCTGGCCAGCGAGCTGCGTACGGCGCTGCAGGACATGGACCAGATCGAGCTGCTCTACCAGCCGATCCTGGACCTCAACACCGGCGAGGCGGTCGCCGCCGAGGCGCTGGTCCGCTGGCACCACCCGGCCCGGGGGCCGCTGGCGCCGGAGGAGTTCCTGCCGGTCGTGGAGCACGCCGGCCTGCTGCCGGACCTCACCCGCCGGGTGCTGGACATCGCGCTGAGCAGCGCGGCCGACTGGACCCGGCAGGGCAGCGACGCCCCGGTGGCGATCAACGTCTCGCCACGCACCCTGCTGGACCGGGACTTCCCCGGCGAGGTGGCCGCCGCGCTGTCCCGGCACCGGGTGCCGGCGGCCCGGCTCACCCTGGAGATCACCGAGACCTCGGTGGTCAGCCACCTGGCGGTGGTGGACGGGGTGCTGGACGAGCTGCGCGACCTCGGTGTGCGGCTCGCCCTGGACGACTTCGGCACCGGCTGGAGCTCGCTGTCCCACCTGGCCCGGCTACCGGTGCACGAGGTGAAGATCGCGGCCACGTTCACCGAGCGGCTGCTGACCTCGCCGTCGGCGGCGGCGGTGGTGCGGGGCACGCTGGAGATCGCCCGGGCGCTGGACCTGCGGGTGGTGGCCGAGGGTGTCACCGGCGCGATCCAGCGGGCGACGCTGCTGTCGCTGGGCTGCCACGCCGGCCAGGGGGACCTGTTCTTCCCGCCGCTGCCGGCCGACCGGATCGGCCCGGCCCTGTGGAGCAGCACCGTCCGCGCGGCCACCGCGTCCGACGGGGCCGACGTCATCCCGCTGTCCCAGCGCCGGCTCAACCGGGAGTCCTGACCGCCCCGGGCCTCGGTGACAGGGCTGCCCCGCGCCCGGTATGACTGGGGGATGCCGCCCACGCACCAGGTGACGAACCAGCCGCCGCCGCTGGTGGACCACGACGTCTACACCGGCGACCTCGCGCTGTCCGACGCCGTGCGCCGGCTCGGCGCCGAGACCGCGGCCCTGCGCGACCTGGGTCGGCTGGCCGGCACCGCGGAGGCCCAGCGCTGGGGGGTGGAGGCGAACGCGTACCCGCCGGTGCTGCGGACCCACGACCGGTTCGGCAACCGGCTGGACGAGGTCGACTTCCACCCGTCCTGGCACCGGCTGCTCACCGAGGCGGTCGGGCACGGGCTGGCCGGCGCGCCGTGGACGGCCGCGGAACGGACCCCGCACACCTCCCGGGCCGCGGGGTTCCTGGTCTGGGGGCAGGTGGAGGCCGGGCACGGCTGCCCGGTGTCGATGACGTACTCGGTGGTCCCGGCGCTGCGGCACCAGCCCGACCTCGCGGCCGTCCACGAGCCCGGCCTCACCTCGACGGCGTACGAGCCCGGGCTGGGCCGGCCGGGGTTGTTGGCCGGGATGGGGATGACCGAGAAGCAGGGCGGCTCGGACGTACGGGCCAACACCACCCGGGCCGTCGACGCCGGGGACGGCACCTGGCGGCTGACCGGCCACAAGTGGTTCTGCTCGGCGCCGATGTGCGACCTGTTCCTGGTGCTGGCGCAGGTCGAGGGCAGCGGCCTGACCTGCTTCCTCGTCCCGCGGGTGCTGCCCGACGGCAGCCGGAACGTGTTCCGCCTGCAGCGGCTGAAGGACAAGCTCGGCAACCGGTCGAACGCCTCCTCCGAGGTCGAGTTCGACGACACCGTCGGCTGGGCGGTCGGCGACCCCGGCCGCGGGCTGCGGACCATCCTGGAGATGGTCCGGATGACCCGGCTGGACTGCGTCATCGGCAGCGCCGCGACGATGCGGGCGGCGGTCGCCCAGGCGGTGCACCACGCGACGCACCGCTCGGCGTTCGGCGGGCCGCTGCGGGACAAGCCGGCGATGGCCGCGGTGCTGGCCGACCTGGCGCTGGAGTCCGAGGCCGCGACCGTGCTCGCGCTGCGGCTGGCCGAGGCGGTGGACGCGGGCGAGGACGACTTCGGCCGGCTGGCGACCGCGGTGGCGAAGTTCTGGGTCTGCAAGCGGACGCCCGCGGTGGTCGGCGAGGCGCTGGAGTGCCTGGGCGGCAACGGGTACGTCGAGGACAGCGGCCTGCCCCGGCTCTTCCGGGAGTCCCCGCTGAACTCGATCTGGGAGGGCTCCGGCAACGTGATGGCGCTGGACGTGCTGCGGGTGCTGGCCCGGGAGCCGGCCGCGGTGGCCGCGCTGCAGGCCGAGCTGGCGCTGGCCGCCGGGGCCGACCCCCGGCTGGATGCGGAGCTGGCCGGGCTGGCCGACCTGCGGGTCGCCGGCGAGGCCGACGCCCGGCGGACCGCGTCCCGGCTGGCCCTGGCCCTGCAGGCGTCGCTGCTGGCCCGGTACGCCCCGGCCCCGGTGGCCGACGCCTTCTGCGCCACTCGGCTGCCGGCCCCGCCCGCGGTCTTCGGCCTGGGTGTCCCGTCGGCCGCGGCGATCGTCGACCGGGCGGCGCCGATCCGCTGAGTCATCATGTCGAGCGCGCCGGCCCGGCTCCGACCCACTGTCGACGGCGCATCGACGAAGGAGATCCCGATGAAGTACATGATCATGATGTTCGGCACCGCCGGCGAGATGATGGAGACGAAGTCGCCGGAGTGGATCAAGGAAATGATCGGCTTCATGCGCGACCTCGACGGGGAGCTTCGCGACTCGGGCGAGATGGTGTTCAGCGAGGGCCTGCAGGACGGCGGCACGGCCAAGCTGGTCACGCTGACCGACGGGGTGCCGGTCACCACCGACGGGCCGTTCGCCGAGGCCAAGGAGTCGATCATCGGCTTCTGGGTGCTGGACGTGGCCGACGAGGCCCGGATCCTCGAGATCGCCGGCCGGATCGTGCGGTACAGCGGGACCGTCGAGGTCCGCCCGGTCGGCGTGGCGCCCGAGGTCGAGTGATCGGGGACCTGCTGCGGGAGCTGGCCCCGCAGGTGCTGGGCGTGCTGGTCCGCCGGCACGGGCGGTTCGACGCCTGCGAGGACGCGGTGCAGGAGGCGCTGCTGGCCGCGGCCACGACCTGGCCGGCCGGCGGCGTCCCCGAGCACCCCAAGGCCTGGCTGGTCACCGTGGCGTCCCGGCGGCTGGTGGACGAGTGGCGCAGCGAGTCGGCGCGGGCCCGGCGGGAGACCGAGGTCGCGCGGCTGGACCAGGTCACCCCGGGCCCGACCGAGGCCTCCGACGACACGCTGACCCTGCTGTTCCTGTGCTGCCACCCGGAGCTGTCGGTGCCGTCCCAGCTGGCGCTGACCCTCCGGGCGGTCGGCGGGCTGACCACCGCGGAGATCGCGGCGGCCTTCCTGGTGCCGGAGGCGACGATGGCCCAGCGGATCAGCCGGGCCAAGCAGACCATCCGCAAGGCCGGCTTCGCCCTGCCGCCGGCGGCCGACCGGACGGCCCGGCTGGCCGTGGTCATGCAGGTGCTCTACCTCGTCTTCAACGAGGGGTACGCGGCCTCCTCCGGGCCGTCGGCGCAGCGGGCCGACCTCACCGCGGAGGCGATCCGGTTGACCCGGCTGCTGGCGTCGCTGGTGCCCGGGGACGTGGAGGTCCGCGGGCTGCTGGCGCTGATGCTGCTGGTGGAGGCGCGGCGGCCGGCCCGGGTGTCGGCCGAGGGGGTGCTGGTGCCGCTGGCCGAGCAGGACCGGTCCCGCTGGGACGCCGGGCTGGTCGCCGAGGGCGTGGCGCTGGTCGGCCGGACCCTCGGCCGCGGGCCGGTCGGGCCGTACCAGCTGCAGGCGGCGATCGCGGCGCTGCACGACGAGGCCGCGACGGCGGCCGAGACCGACTGGCCGCAGATCCTGGCCCTGTACGACGTGCTGGCCCGGGTCCAGCCCGGCCCGGTGGTCACGCTGAACCGGGCGGTCGCGGTGGCCATGGTGCACGGGCCGCTGGCCGGCCTGGCCGAGCTGGGCACCCTGGACGCCGACGACCGGATGACCCGCGGGCACCGGCTGGACGCGGTCCGGGCCCACCTGCTGGAGCTGGCCGGCGACCCGGTCGGCGCGGCCGCGGCGTACCGGCGGGCGGCCGGGCGGGCGGCGTCGGTCCAGGAACGCCACTACCTCGCCCTGCGGGCGGCCCGGCTCAGCTGACCGGCGGGGCCGGGACGCGCAGCGGGTCGAACAGGGCGATCGGGTGGCGGGTCGCGCCGTCCAGGGCGAGGTCGGCCAGGATCTCCCCGACCACCGGGGCGAACTTGAAGCCGTGGCCGGAGAACCCGCAGGCCACGACCACGTTGTCGTGCTCCGGGTGCCGGCCCAGGACGAAGTGCTCGTCCGGGGTGGTGGTGTAGAAGCAGACCGTCGAGCGGACCGTGGGCCCGTCCAGGCCGGGGAACACCTCGCGGGCCCGGGCCCGCAGCTCGGCCGCCTCCGCCGGCCGTACGGTCCGGTCCACGGTGGCCGGGGTGGTCGGCTCGCCGGCCCGGAAGAACGACACCTTCACCCCGCCGGCCGGGCCGTCGGTCGCCGGGAAGCCGTAGACCTGCTCGCGGCCGTCGCCGCAGATGTAGACCGGGTGCTCCAGCCACGGGTCGATCGGGCCGGTCGGCGCCACCCAGTGCATGACCTGCCGCTCCACCACCATCGGCACGGGTACGCCGGCCAGCTCGGGCGCCCACGCGCCCGGGGACAGCACCAGCGCCCCGGCCGAGTACGTCCCGGTGCCGGTCCGGACCGTCACCCCGCCCGGACCGGCCGTCCAGGACAGGGCCGGCTCGCCGAACCGCAGCTCCGCCCCGGCCGCCGCGGCCAGCGCCAGGTGCGCGGTCACGGTCGCCTCCGGGCGGGCGTACCCGGCCCGCTCCTCGTACAGGGCCAGCTCGTCCGGGCGGAGCGCGAAGGTCGGGAACCGGCGGGCGACCTCGGTCGGGCCGAGCACCTCGTGCGGCAGCCCCCACTCCTCGGCCGACCGCAGCGACCCGCCGAACGCGGCCCCGGCCGGCGCGCCGACGTAGAGGCCGCCGGTGCGGACGAAGCAGTCCCGGCCCAGCTCGTGCCACAGGTCCCAGGCCCGCAGCAGCAGCGGCACGTACGCCGGGTCCTCGAAGTAGGACTGCCGGTAGACGCGGGAGCCGCCGTGGCTGGAGCCCAGCGCGTGCGCCGGGCCGTACCGGTCCAGGCCGAGGACGCGCCGCCCCCGCCGGGCCAGGTGGTACGCGGCGGCGCTGCCCATCCCACCGGTTCCGAGGACGATCACGTCGTATCCGGTGGTCATGATCGGTCCCTCCGTCTCGGCCAGGTACCGAGGTCCGTACCCCGTGGGACGCCCGGCCGGTCCGCCGGCCGGCCCCGGACCGGCGGAAGGTGCAGTTGCACGACCTGCTCGCCGCCGCCGAACGCTGGTACCTCGCCCTCGCCCACCGCAACCCGGCGTACCTGCGGCAGCTGACGTCCCGGGCGTAGTCCCGGCGGCGGAGGTGACAGTTAGGCGGAGGGCTCCGGGGCGCCGTCGGCCAGCTCGGGTTCCAGCTCGTCCATCGGGGCGTCGGGCAGGCCGACGTCCCGGCGCCAGGCGTGGAACGCCGCCGCTGTCCCGGCCAGCCAGGCCACCCCGAGCACCATGCCGGCGGTGACGTCGGAGAGGTAGTGCACGCCGAGCACCAGGCGGGACAGCGAGACCAGCAGCACGGCCAGCGCGGCCCCGACCCAGAGCAGGATGCGGGCCCGCCGGCTGATCAGGGTGCCGAGGACCAGGGCCAGCAGGCCGATCGCGATGGTGGCGCCGAGGGCGTGCCCGGACGGGAAGGACCGGCCGCCCTCGCTGGCGACCGCGTCGGTCAGCTGCGGCCGGGCCCGGTCGACGACCTCCTTGAGCACCACGCCGAGCAGCGCGCCGGCCCACAGGGCGACCAGCACCCACCAGCCCAGCCGCTGCCGGCGGCGGACCAGCAGCACGACCGCCAGCACGGTGACGGCCGGGCGCAGCACCCACGGGCCGAGCACGAAGCTGACGTCCTGCATGAGGTCGACGAGCCAGTCCTGCCGGACGGCCACCCCGTTCAACCGCTCGGCGACCGCGGTGTCCAGGTCGACGAGGGGGCCCCACTCCCCGCGGACGAGCAGCGCGAGCAGCAGGAAGGGGACGCCGAGGCCGAGGGTGGCCACGAGGGCCACCGCCATGCGCCCGACGAGCCGGCGGTCGGCCCTGGTCACGGTGGTCACAGGTTTTCCGTACCCAACCCGCAGGGGTAGAGACCCGTCATGCCGGAACGGTGGTACCAGCAGGCTGTCATCTACTGCCTCGACGTCGAGACCTTCCAGGACTCCAACGGTGACGGGGTCGGTGATCTGCGCGGGCTGACCAGCCGGCTGGACTACCTGGCCCGCCTCGGGGTGAGCACGATCTGGCTCAACCCGATCCACCCGACACCCGGCCGGGACGACGGCTACGACCTGACCGACTACTACGCCGTCGACCCGCGGCTGGGCACTCTCGGCGACTTCGTCGAGCTGGTCCACCAGTGCGACAACCGCGGCATCCGGCTGATCATCGACCTGGTCGTGAACCACACCTCCGACGAGCACCCGTGGTTCGTCTCGGCCCGCTCCGACCCGGACTCCCCGTACCGCGACTGGTACGTGTGGTCGCCCACCGAGCCGCCGAACGCGGAGGAGGGCGTGGTCTTCCCCGGCTACCAGCGCGGCACCTGGTCCCACGACGAGCAGTCCGACTCCTGGTACCACCACCGCTTCTACGCCTTCCAGCCCGACCTGAACTGGAGCAACCCGGCGGTCCGCGAGGAGATCGGCCGGGTGGTGGCCTTCTGGCTGGAGCTGGGGGTGAGCGGCTTCCGGATGGACGGGGCGCCGTTCGTCATCGAGGAGGTGCACCCGGACACCGCCGACCGGGTCATGCACTACGAGTGGCTGAACGACCTGCGCGACCTCATCGCCTGGCGGCGCGGCGACGCGGTCGTGCTGGCCGAGGCCAACGTGCCGCGCGAGCAGATCCTGGAGTTCTTCGGACCGCGCGGCGACCGGCTGCCGATGATGTTCAACTTCGCCGAGAACCAGCAGATGTTCCTGGCGCTGGCCCGCGGCAGCGCGGCCCCGCTGGTCACCGCGGTGCAGTCCTCCCCGGCGATCCCGCCCGCGGCGAGCTGGGCGACGTTCCTGCGCAACCACGACGAGATCGACCTGTCCGGGCTGCGCGAGTCCGAGCGGGCCGACGTGTTCGCGAAGTTCGGGCCGGACAAGGACATGCAGCTCTACGACCGCGGCATCCGGCGCCGGCTGGCCCCGATGCTCGGCGGCGACCCGGAGCGGATCCGGCTGGCGTACGTGCTGCAGTTCTCGCTGCCCGGCACCCCGGTGATCCGGTACGGCGAGGAGATCGGGATGGGCGAGGACCTGTCCCTGGACCAGCGCAACGCCATCCGCACCCCGATGCAGTGGGCGGACGCGCCGCAGGCCGGCTTCTCCCCGGCCGAGGAGACGGTCCGGCCGGTCATCGCCAAGGGCGACTTCGGCTACCCCGCGGTCAACGTGCGCGACCAGCAGCGCGACCCGGAGTCGCTGCTGTCCTGGTTCCAGCGGGTGCTGCCGGTGCTGCGGGAGAGCCCGGAGTTCGGCAGCGGGAAGTGCACGGTGCTCGACACCCGGCACGAGGCGGTCCTGGGGCTGCGGTACGACTGCCCGACCGGCTCGGTGCTCGCCGTGCTCAACCTGGGCACCGACGCGGTCACCGTCGACCTGTCCCCGCAGCCCGGGGTCACCGACGGCTTCCCGGTGGACGTGTTCGCCGACCGGGACTACCCGGCGGCCGGCGACCTCTCCGCGGTCGAGCTGGCCGGCTCCGGTTACCGGTGGCTGCGGCTCAGCCGTGCGGTCGGGGCGTGACGGACGCGCGGGACCGCCGGCTGCACCTCGACACCGACCGCGCGGCCACGCTGGCCGCCGCGGCCCCGCGGTACGCGGCGGTCGCGGTGGCGAACGTCCGCCGGGAGTACCCGAACGACCTGCGGCTGGTGCTCCGGGGACCCGGCCCGGTGCCGGCGCCGCGGGAGCTGCACCCGGCGTTCTACGGCAGCTTCGACTGGCACTCGTGCGTGGAGATGCACTGGCTGCTGGTGCGGCTGCACCGGCTGACCGGGGTCCCGGCGGACGCGCTGGCGGTGCTGGACGAGCACCTGTCGCCGGCGGCGCTGACCGTCGAGCGGGACTTCCTCGCCGCCCACCGCGGCTTCTCCCGCCCGTACGGGCTGGGCTGGGTGCTGATGCTGGCCGAGGAGGCCACGCTGGCCGGGCCCCGGGCGGCGGGCTGGCTGGGGGCCCTGCGGCCGCTCGCCGGGCAGGTCACCGCGAACCTGCTGGCCTGGCTGCCGGACGCGACCTATCCGATCCGGCAGGGGGCTCACCTCAACACCGCGTTCGGGCTGCGGCTGGCGATGCCGTGGGCGCGCCGGCGGGCGGCCGAGGGGGATGGCGCGCTGCTGGCGGAGTTGCTGCGCACGGCCGAGCGGTGGTATCTGGCCGACCGCGACTACCCGGCCTCCTGGGAGCCGGACGGCGCCGACTTCCTGTCCCCGGCGCTGTGCGAGGCGGAGCTGATGGTCGAGCTGGCCGGGGCGGACTGGCTGGCCGGCTTCCTGCCGGTGCTGCCGGAGACGCTGCTCGCCCCGGTGGCGGTGACCGACGACTCGGACGGGCAGCTCGCCCACCTGCACGGCCTCAACCTGAGCCGGGCGTGGGCCTGGACCCGGCTGGCCGATGCGCTGCCCGCGGGCGACGCGCGGGTGGAGGTCATGCGGGAGGCGGCCCGGGTGCACGCGGCCGCCGGCCTCCCGCACGCCACCGGGGGCGACTACATGGTCGAGCACTGGCTGGCCGTGTACGCCGTGCTCCACCTGACCGCGTAGGGACCCTTCGGGTCAGCGGGCGCGGACGACCAGGGTGCTGAGCATCTTGTCGTCCAGGGACTGGTTGCGCTCGTCCCACAGCGGCCACAGGTAGGTCAGCAGCGTGTAGACGCCGAAGGTCACGTTGCCCAGGACCGAGCGCAGGAACAGCCGGCCGATGCCGACCCAGCCGCCGGGGGGCCGGGCGTCGGCCGCCCGGACCAGCTTGATCTTCATGATCTGCTTGCCCCAGGACCAGCCGACCGAGCCCTGCCGCCAGCCCTGGTTCCAGAGGATGACCACCAGGCCGGCCAGCAGGAGCAGCACGCCGAGCGCCACCAGCGCCCCGCTGACCTCGTCCTCGTTCTCCGCGCCGGCCGCGGCCGCGATGATGACGACCAGGCCGGGGACGAAGACGAGGAAGGCGAAGATGGTGTCGAGGATCAGCGCCAGGGCCCGGGATCCCCAGGACGCGTAGTCCACGGTGGGGACGCCGTAGCCGGGCGGCGGGGCGCCCCAGGGGTTCTGCTGCCCGTACGGCGGCGGCTGGTAGGCCGGGGCCTGCGGCGTCCACGGCTGCTGGCCCGGGTCCTGGCCGTACTGCGGCTGGCCGGGCGGGGACTGGCCGTACTGCGGCTGGCCGTACTGCGGCTCGCCGTACGAGGGCTGGCCGTACTGAGGCTGGCCGTACTGCGGCTGGCCGGGCTGGGGCTGGTCGTACGAGGGCTGGCCGGGCTGCTGTCCGTACCCGGGCTGGCCGCCGGGCGGCTGGTCCCAGGACGGGGCGGCCGGCGGCTGCGGGAAGGGCTTGTCCCCCGGCTGGTCGCCGTACTGGTCGCCGGGCCGACCCCAGTTCTGTCCCGAACCCTCGCTCATGGGCCCGACCGTACCGGTGTGGGGGCCCGCGTGGGTGGCAACCTGTCGTCATGCTCGACATACGCCACGAGGGCGACCCGACCGGGCAGCCGGTCCTGCTGCTGCACGGCTTCCCGCAGTCCGGCGCGTCCTGGGACCGGGTGTGGCCCGCCCTGGTCGAGGCCGGCTACCGGGTGACGATCCCGGACCAGCGCGGCTACTCCCCCGGCCTGCGGCCGACCCGGCGCTCCGATTACCGGCTGGAGGCGCTGGTGGAGGACGTGGTGGGGCTGATCGACGCACCGACGCACCTGGTCGGGCACGACTGGGGGGCCGTGGTCGGCTGGGCGCTGGCGATGCGCCGGCCGGAGTTGCTGCGCAGCCTCACCGCGATCTCCGTCCCGCACCCGGCGGCGATGGCGAAGTCGCTGGTGACCAGCGCACAGGCCCTGCAGAGCGGGTACGTGCTGGCCTTCCAGCTGCCGCTGCTGCCGGAGCGGCTGCTGCTGGCCGGCAACGGCGCGGTGCTGCGGAGGATGCTGCGCGGCACCGGCCTCGACGCCGCCGCCACCGAGGAGTACGTGACCCGGATGCGGGAACCGGGCGCGCTCACCGCGGCCCTGAACTGGTACCGCGGGCTGCCGTTCTCCCGCACCCCGGCCCGCCCGGTCACCGTCCCCACCCTGTACGTCTGGGGTGCCCGCGACGTCGCCCTCAACCGGAAGGGCGCCGAGACCACCGTCGACCACGTCACCGGACCGTACGAGTTCGTGCCGCTGACCCGGGCCGGGCACTGGATCCCGGAGCGGCACGCCGACGAGCTGCTCGACCCGCTGCTGCGGCACCTGCGCCGCAACAGCTGATCCCGGCCGCACGCCGACGTCCGATTCCCGCCAGGAACGGTCGTACCCGCGTGGCACTGTGGTCGCATGCTGGCCGACGCGGAGACCTGTTACCGGGCGGTGCTGGGCAGGGACGCCCGGTTCGACGGCTGGTTCGTCACCGCGGTCACCTCGACCGGGATCTACTGCCGGCCGAGCTGCCCCGCGCTGACCCCCCGCCGGGAGAACGTGCGGTTCTACCCGGGCGCCGCGGCGGCGCAGCAGGCCGGGTTCCGGGCCTGCAAGCGGTGCCGGCCGGACGCCACGCCCGGCTCCCCGGAGTGGGACCTGCGGGCCGACCTGGTCGGCCGGGCCATGCGGCTGATCAGCGACGGCGTGGTGGACCGGGAGGGCGTCGCCGGGCTGGCCGGCCGGCTCGGCTACAGCGAGCGGCACCTGCACCGGCAGCTGGTGGCCGAGGTCGGGGCGGGGCCCGTCGCGGTGGCCCGGGCGCAGCGCGCGCAGACCGCCCGGGTGCTGCTGGAGACGACGGACCTGCCGATCACCGACGTGGCGTTCGCGGCCGGGTTCGCCAGCGTCCGGCAGTTCAACGACACGGTCCGGGCGGTCTTCGCGGTCACCCCGACCCAGCTCCGCCGGTCCCGGCGCGGGCCGGCCGAGGTGGCGCCGGGCGCGGTGCTGCTCCGGCTGCCGTACCGGTCCCCGATCGACCTGGACTCGCTGCTGCGGTTCCTCGGGGCCCGGGTGGTGCCCGGGGTGGAGGACTGGACCGACGGGGTCTACTCCCGCTCGCTGGCGCTGCCGCACGGTCCGGGGGTGGTCGCCCTGTCGGCCGGCCCGGGCCACGTGCGGTGCGCGCTGCGGCTGACCGACCTGCGCGACCTGGCCGCCGCGGTGCAGCGCAGCCGCCGGCTGCTGGACCTGGACGCGGACCCGACGGCGATCCAGGCCGCGCTCGGCGACGACCCGGTGCTCGGGCCGATGCTGCGCAAGGCGCCGGGGCTGCGGGTGCCCGGGCACGTCGACGGGGCCGAGATGGCGGTCCGCGCGGTGCTCGGCCAGCAGGTGTCCGTGCCGGCCGCGGGCAAGCTCGCCGGCCGGCTGACCGACGCGTACGGGACCGCGCTGGCCACCCCGCACGGCCCGATCACCAGGCTGTTCCCGGCCCCGGCCGCGCTGCGCGAGGCGACGCTGGGCATGCCGGCGGCCCGGCTGCGGGCGCTGCGCGCGGTGGCCGTCGCCCTCGACGACGGGACGATCGAGCTGCACCCGGGCGTCGACCGGGAGGAGACCGGGCGGCAGCTGCTGGCGCTGCCCGGGATCGGCCCGTGGACCGCCTCCTACCTGGCGCTGCGGGCGCTGCGCGACCCGGACGCGTTCCTGGCCAACGACGTCGGCGTGCGGATCGCGCTGACCGGGCTCGGGCTGCCCGGCGACCCGGTGTCCGCGGCGGCGCGGGCCGAGGCGTGGCGGCCCTGGCGGTCGTACGCGCTGCTGCACCTCTGGCATTCTCTGGACCGGAAGGACGTGTGAGGACCATGTACTGGACCGAGATCGACACCCCGATCGACCCGCTGCTGCTGGTCGGGGACGAGACGGGGCTGCACCGGCTGCACTTCCGGCCGTACGAGCCGCCGGCCGGGCTGGCCCGCGACGACGAGGTGCTGGCCACCGTGGTCACCCAGCTCCGGGAGTACTTCGCGGGCGAGCGGGTGGACTTCGACCTGGCGCTGCAGCCGGTGGGCACCCCGTTCCAGACCAAGGTGTGGACGGCGCTGCGGGACATCCCGTACGGGCGGACCACCTCCTACGGGGAGCTGGCCGCGGAGCTGGGGCAGCCGACGGCGTCCCGGGCGGTCGGGCTGGCCAACGGCCGCAACCCGCTCGCGGTGATCGTGCCGTGCCACCGGGTGATCGGCGCCAACGGCTCGCTCACCGGTTTCGGCGGCGGCATCGAGCGCAAGCGCTGGCTGCTCGACCACGAGCGGGCGGTGCTGGCCGGCCGGTCCGGCGCGGCGGTGTCAGCGGGCCTGTGGTGACACCGGCACGAACAGGTGCGACACCACCGGCGGCCCGCTGGCCAGCGCCGTCGCCTCCTGCTCGATCCGGACGTCGGTGACGGTGAGCCGCTCGGAGTGCTGGCGCAGGTGCTCCGACCAGGACGGGACGAGGTAGGTCTCGACGAACCGGTTCGGCACCGCGCCGTCCTGGAACAGGCTCCAGCTCCGCCCGCCGGTCCGCTGCCGGGACCGGCCGACCCGCGCCATCGCCGCGACGAACTGCTCGGCCCGGTCCGGCTCCACCGTGTACTCGCTCATCACCAGCACCGGCCCGTCGTCCGGGTCCGCCTGCAGCACCAGGTTGGGCTCCGGCCAGACCGGCGGGGACGGGGTCGGGTCGATCGCGGCCGAGTCGTGCAGCCCCCAGCGGACGACGCTCAGCCCGGCCGCCGCCAGCAGCGCCGCGGCCAGCAGCAGCGCCACCGGCAGCGAGGTCAGGTCGGCGGCCACGCCCCACAGCACGCCGCCCAGCGACTGCCCGGCGAAGAACACCACCGTGTACGCGGCCAGCCCGCGGGCCCGGACCCAGCCCGGCACGACCAGCTGGGCCAGGGCGTTCAGGGTGGACAGCACGGCCAGCCAGCAGCCGCCGGCCAGCAGCAGCGCGGCCCCGGCCAGCCACGGCGAGCGGGTGACCGCGAGCAGCGCCAGCACCCCGGCGTACAGCAGGGAGGAGCCGGCGAGCAGCCGGTTCGGCCGGCGGCGCAGGTCCACCCGGCCGAGGAAGACGGCGCCGGCCACGGCGCCGGCGCCGAGCGCGCCCAGCAGCAGGCCGTACCCGCCGGAGCCGAGGCCGAGGCGCTGCACGGCGACCACCGGCAGCAGCGCCCACAGCGCGGTCGCCGGCGCCGACCAGAACAGCGCCCGGAGCAGGATCCGGCGGAACACCGGCGCGTGCCGGACGTAGCCGAGGCCGACCCGCATCGCCCCGCCGACCCGCTCCATCTCCCGGCGGATCGGGTCGGCCCGCGGTGCCCGCCGCCACACCGCCACGGTGACCAGCACGAACGACAGCGCGTTCAGCCCGAACACCCACTGCGGGCCGCCCGCGGCGACCAGCACCCCGCCGATCGCCGGCCCGATCGCCCGGCCCGCGTTGATGCTGATGCCGCCGAGCGCGGCCGCCGCCGGCAGCTCCGCCCGGGTCACCAGGTCCGGCTGCACCGCCTGCCAGGTCGGCATCAGCACCGCCTGGGTGGTGCCGAGCAGCGCGGTCAGCGCCAGCAGCCCGTACGGCGACAGCAGGCCGGCACCGGTCAGCACGGTCATCACCGTCGCGACCAGGCAGGCCGCGGCGGACGAGCCGATCAGGATCCGGCGCCGGTCCAGCAGGTCGGCCAGCGCGCCGACCGGCAGTGCCAGCAGCAGCACCGGCAGGCTGGTCGCGGTCTGCACCATCGCGATCAGCGTGGCCGAGGCGTCCCGCTCGGTGAGGAACCACTGCGCGCCGACGGTCTGCATCCAGGTGCCCAGCTGCGAGGTCGCACTGGCGATCCACAGCGCACGGAAGGCCGGTCGCCGCAACGGCGTCCACGTCCCGACCCGGTCGGTGCTGGGCGCTTCTGTCCGTTCGGTCACTGGTACCTCCGCCGATGACCCTAAGCTGGCGCCCGAGGAGGTGGCATGCCCGAGGACCGGCTCGCCGAACGGCTCACGCTCGCCCGCCGGCTCGCCAGCGAATCCCGCCTGGACCGGCTGGACCAGCTGCTCACCGGGCTGCGCGCGGACGCGGTCACCGACGGCGGTGTCCCGGCCGACCTGGAGATCGAGCTGGCCGCGCTGCGCGCGCAGGCGCTGCTGAACCTGGAGCGGGCGGCGGAGGCCTGGGACCACCTGCAGGGCGTGCAGGGCCGGCTGGCCGAGGCGGCCCCGGTGGCGCAGGCGCGGTTCCACTCGGTGTCCGGCACCGCGGCGTACTGGTTCGGCGACCACGACAGCGCCATCGACGAGACCGTGCTGGCGCTGGCCACGCTGTCGGACCTGCCGCCGAGCCCGGAGGCGGCGCTGGCCACCGCGACCTGCGGGCTGACCCTGGCGTACACCCGGCTGTTCCCGCTGGCCGCGGAGGTGCTCGGGATGGCGCTGCTGCTGGCCGAGCAGACCGGGCTGCCGACCGCCCGGTTCCACCAGCAGGCGCAGTACGTGCAGCTCACCTGGGGCATGAGCCTGGACCACCTGGGGCTGGAGGAGGAGTGCCGGGCCTGCTGGGAGGCCGTCGACCGGCACCACCGGCTCGCGGTCGCCGACCCGGCCGGGCTCCCGGACGTGATGCTGGCCGTCTCGCACGCCGAGCGGGCCCTGCTGGCCGGTCGGCTGGGTGACCCGGTCACCGGCCGGGAGCACCTGCGGACGGCGTACGCGGCCCGGGCCGAGCCGCGCTCGCCGCTGCTGGTGCGGGTGCTCGCGCACGCCGAGGGCGCCGTGCTGGCGGCCGAGGGCCGGACCGACGAGGCCCGCCAGGTGCTGCGGCGGCTCTGGGACTCCGTCAGCGACCGCGCGGTGCCGGCCCGCACCGAGGACGTGCCGCTGCTGCTGGCCCGGCTGGACGAGGCCGACGGCCGCACCGCCGAGGCCCTCGGGTGGTACCGCGTGCTCTACGGCCGGTACGGCCGCACCCAGCAGGAGAGCTGGCAGGCCCGGGAGACCGCGGCCCGGCTCCGGGTGGAGCAGGAGGCGCTGCTGCGCCGCAGCCGGGAGCTGGAGGCCGACACGCTCACCGACCCGCTGACCGGGCTGCCGAACCGGCGCGCGTTCGACGCCTACCTCGGCGCCATCCTGCCGGCCGACGGGCCGGTCACGCTGGCCGTCCTGGACGTCGACCGGTTCAAGCGGGTCAACGACGGGCACGGCCACCCGGTCGGCGACGAGGTGCTGCGCACGATCGGCCGGCTGCTGCGGGAGCACTGCGAGGACTGCGACCGGTACGCGCGCTACGGCGGCGACGAGTTCGTGCTGAGCCTGCCCGCACCGCTGGACCAGGCCCGGGCCGCGGTCGCGGCCGTGGTCGCCGCGGTCGCCGGGCACCCGTGGGGCGAGCTGGCCGGCGGGCTGCGGGTGACCATCGGCTGGGGCATCGCCCAGGCCGGCCCGGAGGACACCGCGACCAGCCTGTTCGCCGCGGCCGACCGGGAGCTGCTGGCGGCCAAGCGGGGCCGGCGGCACCTGGAGCCGGTGCCCGCGGCGGCGGAGAGGTAGGGGACGCGATGCTCCGGACCGGTCCCGACCTGCGTCCCGAACGGGTCGCGGCCGCCCGGGCGCTGGCCGCCGAGGGCCGCATCGAGGACCTGCGGGCCGCCGCCGGGCGGCTGCGGGCCGACCCGGAGCTGACCGCCGAGGAGGACCTGGTCCTCGGGGTGGCGCTGGCGGTGGCGCTGACCAACTGCGAGGACTTCCCGGCCGCGCGGGCCGAGCTGGAGCAGGTCCGGCCGCTGCTGCCGCAGGTGTCGGCGCTGGCCGCGGCGACCTTCCACACCTGCGTCGGGATCTCCGCCGGGGAGGGCGACGACGGCGACCGCGCGGTCGCCAGCATCGTGCTCGCGCTGGCCTCGGTGGAGTCCGTCGGCGAGCCGTGCCGGGACCTGGCCCTGGTGCTGCGCAACTGCGGGATGAAGCTGGCGATGGAGCAGCTGTTCCCGCTGGCCGTGGAGACCACGGAACGCGCGGTCGCGGTGGCCGCGGCCAGCGGGCTGCCGCCGGGGGAATGGCGGCAGGCCGTCGGCTACGCGATGCTCACCTGGGCCATGCGGCTGGAGCACCTCGGCCAGGAGGACGAGGCCCGGCAGCGCTGGCGGGCCGCGGACGAGGAGCTGGCCGGCGCGCTGGCCGACCCCGGGATCGGGCTGCTGCCCGGCGCGGTGATCCGGGCCAACCGGGCGCTGGTACGGGCCCGGCTCGGCGACCCGGGCGCGGCCCGCCGGTGCCTGGAGGAGTCCCGGGACACCCCGGCCCGACCGGTCACCTCGCTGCTGCGCCGGCGGCGGCTGCACGCCGAGTGCGTGGTGCTGCTGGCGGAGGGGCGCCGGGCCGAGGCGCGGCACCTGCTCACGGCGTACTGGCAGGAGGCGGCGGGGCAGCGGACCCCGCCGTTCGCCGAGGACGGCGCGTTCCTGCTGGCCCGGGTGGCCGAGGCGGAGGGCCGGACCGGCGACGCGCTGCGGTGGTACCGGGAGGTGCACGAGCGCTACGGCCGGGCCCAGTACGCGGTCTGGGTGTCCCGGGCGGCGGCCGCGCGGCTCCGGGTCGAGCAGGAGGCGCTGCTGCGCCGGGCCCGGCAGTTGGAGGACGACGCGCTGTCCGACCCGCTGACCGAGGTCCCCAACCGCCGGGCGTTCGACGTGAACCTGCCCCGGCTGGTCGGCGACGCGCAGGCCGCCGGCTCGCCGCTGAGCCTGGCGATCCTGGACGTCGACCGGTTCAAGCGGGTCAACGACACGCACGGCCACCTGGTCGGCGACGCGGTGCTGCGGGCCGTCGCCGGGCTGCTGCGCGAGCACACCAGCACCGCCGACCGGTGCTCCCGCTACGGCGGCGACGAGTTCGTGCTGTGCCTGCCCGCCGGGCGGCGGGAGGCGGCGGCCGCCGTGGCCCGGATCGTCCGGGCGGTCGCCCGGCACGACTGGTCGCCGATCGCCCGCGGGCTGGCGGTCACGGTCACCGCCGGGCTGGCCCAGCTCGGGCCGGGCGACACCGCGACCAGCCTGTTCCACCGGGCCGACCAGAGCCTGCTGTCGGCCAAGCGGGCCCGACCGGCCGCCGGGTCCCCGGGCTGACGCGGGCGCGGTCTGACGCGAGCGCGGGGCGGGCGCCACGCCGGACGGGCGCCG
>CADCTP010000125.1 GCA_902805565.1 uncultured Mycobacteriales bacterium | reverse complement strand
CGGCGGGACGCCGCGGTCGCGCTGGTGGCCGGGTACGGCGGCACCCCGGTCCCGACCGAGCCCGAGTACGCGCTGCCGTTCCCGGTCACCGACCGGCGCACGGCGCTGCGGCTGGCCGTGCACCTGGAGGACGGCGCCGCCGCGGCCTGGCGGTACGCGGTCGCGGCCACCGACGACCGGGCGGTCCGCCGGACCGCGCTGGCCGCGCTGGCCGACGCGGCCGTGCAGGCGACCCGCTGGCGGCTGCTGCTGCCGACCAGGCCGGCCACCGTCCCCTTCCCCGGCGACCCGGCCTGACCCGGACCGGCCCACCGACCGACCCACAGGCCGACCCACGGACGGGCCCACAGGCCGACCCACCGACCGGCCCACGGACCGGCCCACGGACCGACCCACAGGCCGACCCACAGGCCGACCCACGGACCGGCCGACAGGCCGACCCACAGGCCGGCGCCCGGGCCGGGCAGCTGCCGGTCAGCGCCAGGCGTCGACGATCGGGAGCAGGTCCGCCAGCCGGTGCACGACCGCGTCCGGGGACCCGGACACCGGCCGCTGCTGCTCGGCCGGGATCGTGCTGTGCGGGACCAGCACCGCGCGCATCCCCACCCCCTGGGCGCCGGCGACGTCGTCCCACGGCCGGTCCCCGACGAACACCGCCGCGGCCGGGTCGATCCCGCCGACCGCGGCCAGCGCGGCCCGGAACGCCTCCGGGTGCGGCTTCATCCAGGCGATCTCGCTGGTGTAGACGGCGGCGTCGATCAGGTCGAGCACGCCGTCCCGGCGGAACACCCGCTCGTGCTCGGCCCGCGGCCACAGCGTGTTGGACAGCACCCCCACCCGGATGCCCCGCTCGCGCAGCGCGGTGAACAGCGGCCGCACGTCCGGGTCGGTGTAGGTGTGCTCCTCCCACCAGGCGTGGTACCTGGCCAGCTCGGCGGGGCCGGCCGGCACCCCGGCGGTGGCGAACACCTCCTCCAGGGTCCCGCTGCGCCGGGTCTCCCGGCCGCGCGCCCAGATCGCGTCCTCGGCGGCGTGCAGCCGGGCGGCGGCGTCGTCGCCCAGCCCGCAGGCCCGCCAGGCCTCGGCGGGCTCGACGGTGTGCCAGGGCGTCAGCGTGCCGCCCCAGTCGAAGAGCACGGCCCGCACCGGGCGCCCGGCCGCGCTCACCGCCCCACCGCCGGCCGGCCCACGACCGCGAACACCACGTCGTCCATCCGTACCTCCGTGGCCGTGCCGGCGGCCCGGTCCCGCACCTCGACCACGCCCTCGGCGGCCCGCCGGCCGACCACGACCACCCGCGGGACGCCCAGCAGCTCCGCGTCGGTGAGCGCGACCCCGGCCGTGGCGCCGCGGTCGTCGAGGAGCACCCGCAGCCCGGCCGCCGCCAGCCGCCCGGCCAGGTCCCGCGCGTACGCCGGCTGCTCGCCGCGGCCGACCGGCACCACCTGCACGTCGTACGGGGCGACCTCGCGCGGCCAGGCCAGCCCGCGCTCGTCGTGGTGCTGCTCGGCGACGACCGCCACCGCCCGGCTGATGCCGATGCCGTACGAGCCCATGGTGGGGCGGACCGGGGTGCCGTCCGGGCCGGGGACGTCGACGGCGAAGACGTCGGTGTACTTGCGGCCGAGCCGGAAGACGTGGCCGACCTCGACCCCGCGCTCCAGCCGGAGCGGGCCGCGGCAGGCCGGGCAGGGGTCGCCGCCGACGACCGTGGTGACGTCGAGGGAGTCGGACACGGCGAAGTCGCGGCCGGCGACGACGTCGCGGGCGTGCCGGCCGGGCCGGTTGGCGCCGGTGACCCAGCTGGTGCCGGGAGCGACCCTGCGGTCGGCGACGTACCGGAAGGCGGTGCCGGCCAGCCCCTGCGGGCCGACGTAGCCGCGCACCAGCGCCGGCCGGGCGGCGAAGTCGGCGTCGGTGAGCAGCCGGACCGGGCCGAGCGCGTTCTCCAGCCGGCGCAGGTCGACCTCCCGGTCGCCGGGCACGCCGACCGCGACCACCTCCTCGCCGGCCAGCACGAGCAGGTTCTTCAGCGTCGCGCCGGCCGGCACGCCCAGGTGCGCCGCGAGCGCCTCGATGGTCGGCGTGTCCGGGGTGTCCAGCTCCTGCGGGGGACCCGGGGTGACCGCCGGCGGCGCCGGCGCGGGCGACGGCACGACCTCGACGTTGGCGGCGTACCCGCAGGCCGGGCAGGCGGCGAAGGTGTCCTCGCCGACCGGCGTCGGCGCCAGGAACTCCTCCGACTCCGACCCGCCCATCGCCCCGGAGAACGCGCGCACCACCCGCACGTCCAGCCCGAGCCGGGCGAAGATCCGCAGGTACGCCTCCCGGTGGGCGGCGTAGGAGGCGGCCAGCCCGTCGTCGGTGAGGTCGAACGAGTACGCGTCCTTCATCAGGAACTCACGGGCACGCAGCAGCCCGGACCGCGGCCTCGGCTCGTCGCGGAATTTGGTCTGCACCTGGTAGAGCCAGAGCGGCAGGTCGCGGTAGGAGCCCAGCTCGGCCTTGGCCAGCAGGGCGAACAGCTCCTCGTGGGTCGGCGCCAGCAGGTGCTCGGCGCCGCGCCGGTCGGTCACCCGCAGCAGCTCCGGGCCGTACTCGTCCCAGCGGCCGCTGCGGGCGAACGGCTCCCGGGGCAGCAGCGCCGGGAACTGCACCTCCCGGGCGCCGATCCGGTCCATCTCGGCCCGGACCACGTGCTCGACGTTGCGCAGGACCTTCAGGCCGAGCGGCAGCCAGGCGTACCCGCCGGGGGCGACGCGGCGGATCATCCCGGCCCGGAGCAGCAGGCGGTGGCTCGGCACCTCCGCGTCGGCCGGGTCCTCCCGCGCCGTGCGGACGAAGGCCCGGGACATGAGGTCGACCATGGCCCGAACCTAGGACGGCCCGGAAACGGATTCCCGGCGCTCCCAGACCGACCACACCGAGCGCCAGCCGAGGTGCGGCCAGACCAGGCTCGCGATCGGGTTGGCCGGGTTGAACCACAGCGTGCTGCCGTCCAGGCCCGGCCCGGCGGCCGCCAGCGCGGCCGCGACCACGGCCCGGCCCAGGCCGACGCCCCGGGCGGCCGCGGTCACCGCGACCGAGTTGAGGTAGGCGTACCGGCCGGGCGGGAGCTGGATCGGCCGGTGGGTGGCCCCGTCGACGTACCACCACTCGCACACCCCGACCAGCCCGCGGTCGGTCTCCAGCACCATCGAGGAGGTGCCGGCCAGCAGCCGGTCCCGGAAGCCGGCGATGCCGGCCTCGGCGACCCGCACGTACGGGCTGTGTTCGGCCTGGAAGGCGACCGCCTCCCGGTGCAGGGCGACCACGGCGTCGGCGTCGGCCGGGGTGGCCGGGCGGGCGGTGACCCCGGGCGGCAGCGGGCCGGCCAGCGGCTCGGGCGGGCGGACGGCGTACCCGCCGGTGCGGGTGAAGCCGGCGGCGGTCCACCACGGGTCGGCCAGCCGGTCGACGGTGGGCCAGAGCAGGTTGTCGGCCTCGGCGCCGGCCGCGGTGGACCGGATCTCCGCGGCCAGCGCGGCCACCGCCGCCGCGCCGCCGGCGACGGCGTCGCCCCAGGCCACCGAGCGGTCCGGGGCGTACATCCGGCTGCCGTCCCGCGGGCCGAGTTCCGCCACCCGCGGCCGGGTGAAGCCGTGGATGCCGCCGTCGTCGTCCACCGCGACCAGGCCGGGTCCGGGACCGGGCCACCGGGGCATCCAGACCGTGGGGTCGAGGGACGTGACCCGTTCGGCCGCCGCCGACAGCAGGGCGGCCACCGCCACCTCATCGGCCTCGACCCGCGCGCGCACCGTGAGCATCCCGGCATCCTGTCAGGTGCATGACGGCCGTAGGCTGGATGCGTGTTGAGGCTCGGCGGTGCGGCGCGGCTGCTGACCGGTGCCGACCTCCCGGCACTGCGCCCGCTGCTGGAGCGGGACCCCGTCGCGCACTGCTTCGTGGCCTCCCGGGTCGAGGCGGCCGGGCTGGACCCGTGGCGGCTGGGCGCCGAGCTGTGGGGGTACGGCGGCTCCCGGCTGGAGGCGGCCTGCTTCGCCGGGGCGAACCTGGTGCCGGTGGGCGACGCGCCGGCCGCGCTGTCCGCGTTCGCCGACCGGGCCCGCCGGCAGGGCCGCCGCTGCTCCTCGATCGTCGGCCCGGCGCACGCGGTGGCCCGGCTCTGGGAGCGGCTGGAGCCGCACTGGGGCCCGGCCCGCGAGGTGCGGGCCAGCCAGCCCCTGCTGGCGACCAGCGTCCCGCCGGTGGTGGAGGGCGACCCGCGGGTCCGCCGGGTGTCGATCGCCGAGCTGGACATCCTGGTGCCGGCGTGCGTGGCGATGTTCACCGAGGAGGTCGGCACCTCGCCGCTGGGCAACGACAACGGCGCGGCGTACCGGGCCCGGGTCCGGGACCTGGTGCTCGCCGGCCGGGCGTTCGCCCGGATCGAGAACGGCCGGGTGCTGTTCAAGGCCGAGCTGGGCGCGGTGAGCGTGCGGGCCTGCCAGATCCAGGGCGTGTGGGTCGACCCGGAGCACCGCGGCCGCGGGCTGGGCACCGTCGGCACCGCGGCGGTGGTCGCCGAGGCGCTGCGCAGCGTCGCGCCGACCGTGAGCCTCTACGTCAACGACTACAACCTGCCGGCCCGCCGCGCGTACGAGCGGGTCGGGCTGGGCAACGTCGGGACCTTCGCCAGCGTCCTGTTCTGAGATCCCGATCCCAGGAGAGCCGTGCGTCACCGTCGCCTGCTGCCCACCGTCCTCGCCGCCACCCTGGCCGCCTCCGGCTGCTCGCTGTTCGGCGGGGACGACCCGGACCCGGCCGAGCCGGCCCGGGCGTTCCTCACCGCCTGGCAGGGCGGGGACGCGGCCGCGGCCGCCGCGGCGACGGACGACCCGGCCGGGGCCCGGACCGCGCTGGCCGCGTTCGGCAAGGCGGTCGGCGGCCGGGGCACGCTGACCCTGGGCCAGGTGACGGAGACCGACGGCACCGCGACCGCCGCGTACACGGCCGAGTGGGCGCTGCCCGCGGTCGCGACCCCCTGGAAGTACGACGGGACGCTGCAGCTCGTCCGGGCCGAAGACGCCTGGCGGGTGCGCTGGGCGCCGTCCGACCTGCACCCGCGGCTGGCCGCCGGGCAGACCGTGGCGGTGACCCGCCGGCTGCCGGAGCGGGCCGCGCTGCAGGACGCCGCCGGGGAGCCGCTGTTCACCCGGGAGCAGGTGGTCACCGTGGGCGTCGAGCCGCGCAAGGCCACCGACGTCCCGGCGCTGGCCGCGCGGCTGGCCGCGGCCCTGGAGATCCGGCCGGCGGACGTGGTGGCCGACGTGAAGGCCGCGAAGCCGGACGCGTTCGTGCCGGTCATCACGCTGCGGCGGGCCGCGTACGAGCAGGTGAAGCCGAAGATCTACGACCTGCCCGGGACGGTGTTCCGGGACGGCGAGCAGCTGCTCGGGCCGAGCCCGACCTTCGCCCAGCCGGTGCTCGGCCGGGTCGGCGACGCCACGGCCGAGGTGCTGAAGGAAGCCGGCGGGGACTACCGCACCGGCGACCAGCTGGGCACCTCCGGCCTGCAGCGGGCGCTGAACACCACCCTGGCCGGCAAGGCCGGGGCGACCGTGCGGGCCGGCGAGACCGTGCTGGCCGAGCTGGCCGGCGCGCCCGGCGCGCCGGTCCGGACCACGCTGGACCGGCGCACCCAGACCGCCGCCGAGACCGCGGTGGCGGCGATGCGGACGCCGACCGCCCTGGTCGCGGTGCGCCCGTCCACCGGGGAGATCCTCGCGGTCGCCAACAACGAGGCCACGACGTACGAGATCGGGCTGGCCGGCCGGTTCCCGCCCGGCTCCACGTTCAAGATCGTCACCGCCACCGCGCTGCTGGACGCCAAGGTCGTCCGGCCGGCCGCCACGGTGCCGTGCCCGGGCACGACCGTGGTGTACGGCAAGGAGTTCGAGAACCAGGACCAGTTCGACCTGGGCACCGTGCCGCTGCGGACCGCCTTCGCCCGGTCCTGCAACACCAGCTTCACCTCGCTCTCCCAGCGGCTGGACGACCGGGCCCTCGGCGCCGCGGCCGCCCGGTACGGCGTGGGCACCGAGTGGGCGCTGCCGGTCCGGTCCTTCGGCGGGTCCGTGCCGCCGCCCAGGGACGACACCGAGAAGGCCGCCGACGCGATCGGGCAGGGCCGGGTCGAGGTCAGCCCGCTGGCGATGGCGCTGGTCGCCGCGGGCGTGGCCAAGGGCGGGCCGGTCGTGCCGTCACTGGTGGCCGGGGCGCAGCCGGCCGGCGCCGCCCCGGCCGGGCCGCCGGCAGCGTCGCTGACCGCGCTGCGGGACATGATGCGGGCGGTCGTGGTCGCCGGTACCGCGACCACGCTGGCCGACGTGCCGGGGTCGGTTGCCGGCAAGACCGGGACCGCCGAGTACGGCACCGCGGTCCCGCCGCTCTCGCACGCCTGGTTCACCGGCTACCAGCGCGACCTGGCGTTCGCGGTGTTCGTCCAGGACGGCCGGTCCTCCGCGACCACCGCCGTCCCGGTCGCCCGCGCGTTCCTGACCCGGCTGTAGGGGGTCCCGGCCGGGCGCGGCGGTCGGTCCCACGGCGCGGGCCGCGCGGCCGCGGGTCAGCGCAGCGCGCGCAGGCCGCTGATGAGCTGCCGGAGCACGGTCTCGTCCACCGGCGCCGCCGCGTGCGGCAGGTAGGCGCGTACGTCCCCGGCCCGGGACAGGTCCTCGACCAGGATCCGGACCACCCCGAGGTGCAGCCCGAGATGGGCGGAGATCTCGGCCACCGACAGCGGGACCGAGCACAGCTCGATGATGTCGCGGTGCTCCGCCCGCCGGCCCGGCACCGCCGCCCGGCCCTGGTCGGTCGCCACCACCTGCGTCTCCACCGGGATCGTGCCCGCGTCGGCAACCCGGCCCTCGGTGAGCAGGAACGGGCGCAGCGCCCCGACCGGCCCCGGGTCGGCCGGCCCGGCCGGCGCGCGGTCGCCGCCGGCCCCGGCCCGGAAGTACGGCCGGAGCAGGCTGCGCCCGGAGTCGTCGTCCGGCGGCGGGTGCACGGTTCCCGCCCTCAGTCGGCGACGATCTTCAGCCGGGCCATCACCTCGGGGGTCAGCCCGGGGCCCGCGGTGCCGGCGAACATCGCCATCTCGTAGGCGACGACACCGACGTCGGCGTCCGGGGCCGCGATGAGCCCGAGCATGGCGCCGCGCCCGATCGCCGAGACGAGCAGGTGGCCCTCGGCGAACTCGATGATGACCTTGGCCGGGACGCCCAGCCGGTAGGTGCGGGCGGCTCCACCGGCCAGGCTGGCCAGGCCGGAGGTGATCGCGGCCAGCCGGTCGGCGTCGGTCCGCCCGGACCCGCCGGAGCGGCCCAGCACCAGGCCGTCCGGGGCGACCGCCACGGCGTGCAACAGCTTCGGCACGGTGGCGCAGAGGTCGGCGAACGCCGTGGTGAAGTGCTCGACCTGCTCCCCGGCGGTCATCGCGCCGCTCCGTCCGCCGGGGGCGTCCCGGTCTGCAGGGCGCGCGCCGAGCCGGCCCGGAACTCGTCGACCAGGGCCCGCGCGGCCTCGGCGGCCGCGACCGGGTCGGCCCCGGCCTCCGGTTCCCAGGACTGCCACGGCTCCGGCTCGGCTGCGCCCGGCAGCTGCGCGCCGGGGACCCGGCGGTTCAGCCGGGACCGCAGCGCCGGCCCGGCCGC
>CADCTP010000124.1 GCA_902805565.1 uncultured Mycobacteriales bacterium | reverse complement strand
GGCCGGGCCGGACGGCCCCCCGTGGCCGTACCCCGGTCCGGCGCCGAAGCGGGCCGGCGGGATCACCCGGCTGGCCGCCGTGGCCGCGGTCGCCGCCGTCCTGGCCGGGCTGGTCGGCGGGGGCGCGGTCGCCCTGCTCGACCGGGACCCGGCCGCGACGGTGTCGGCGGCCGGGATCTCCGTCGCGGGCGGCGCCGCGCCGACCGCGGCCGCGGCGGACGGGACGGTGGAGGCGGCCGCGGCCACGGCGATGAGGAGCGTCGTCACGCTGTCGGTGCGCGGCGCCGGGGAGGGCGGCACCGGTTCCGGCGTGGTGATCCGCTCCGACGGCCACATCCTCACCAACGAGCACGTGATCGCGGGCGCCGGCTCCGGCGGCGCGATCACCGTGAGCTTCGCCGACGGGCGGACCGCGACCGCGACGCTGGTCGGCGCGGACAAGGCGACCGACCTGGCCGTGGTGAAGGTGGACCTGACCGGGCTGACCGCGGCGACGTTCGCCGACTCGGCGTCGGTCCGGGTCGGGCAGACCGTGGTCGCGGTCGGGTCGCCGCTGGGCCTGGACGGCACCGTCACCGAGGGCATCGTCAGCGCGCTGCACCGGCCGACGACCGGCAGCTCGGACAACAGCGCGGTCATCGACGCGATCCAGACCGACGCGCCGATCAACCCGGGGAACTCCGGCGGCGCGCTGGTCGACCTGGCCGGCCGGGTGGTCGGCATCAACCAGTCGATCGCCACCGCGGGCTCCGGCCCCGGCCAGTACGGCCGGGACACCCGCGAGGGCAACATCGGCATCGGGTTCGCGATCCCGGCCGACACCGCGAGCCGGGTCGCCGGTGAGCTGATCGAGGACGGCACCGCCTCACACGCCTACCTGGGTGTGCAGACGCGGTCGGAGACCCCGGCGGCCGGCGGCACCTCCGCCGGCGCGACGGTGGCCTCGGTGGCGGCCGGTGGCCCGGCCGCGGCGGCCGGCCTGCGGGCCGGCGACGTGGTCACCAAGGTGGACGACCGGGTGATCGACACCTCCCAGGAGCTGGTCGCGGCCGTCCGGTCGTACGCGCCGGGCACGGAGGTCACGCTGACCGTCCGCCGCGGCGGCGGCACCGTGACCGTCCCGGTCACCCTGGGCTCCGACGAGAAGCAGTAGTCCCCCCGGCGGGGGAAGCGGTGGGGGCCACGGCCTGCACCGCTCACCCGCTTCCGGGACGATGTGCCGATGATCGAGCCCGGTACGCACCCGCGCCCCCAGCTCACCCGCCCGTGGGTCGACCTCTGCGGCGACTGGGGCTTCCGCACCGACGACGCCGAGACCGGCCGGGACGAGGGCTGGTGGCACCGGCCCGAGGTCTTCGACCGGACGATCCGGGTGCCGTACCCGCCGGAGTCGGCGGCCAGCGGCATCGCCGAGCGCGGCTTCCACCCGGTGGTGTGGTACCGGCGGGAGTTCCGGCACGTGCCGGTCCCCGGGCGCCGGCTGCTGCTGCACTTCGGGGCGGTCGACTACCGGGCCGCGGTCTGGGTGAACGGCCGGCTGGTCGCCGAGCACGAGGGCGGGCACGTGCCGTTCGAGGCGGACGTGACCGACGCGCTGCTCCCGGACGGCGACCAGGACATCGTGGTGCGGGCCGAGGACCGGCCCGGCGACCTGCAGCAGCCCCGCGGCAAGCAGGACTGGGAGGCCGAGCCGCACGCGATCTGGTACCACCGGACCACCGGCATCTGGCAGCCGGTGTGGCTGGAGGAGGTGCCGGCGACCCGGATCGACGCCCTGCGCTGGTCCGCCGACCTGGACCAGGTGTCGCTGCGGCTCGGGGCCCGGCTGTGCCGCACCGACGACCGGCCGCTGCGGCTGCGGGTCCGGCTCACGCTGCACGGCCGGCTGCTGGCCGACGACGTCTACCGCATCGACGGCGACGCGCTGCGCCGGGACATCGGGCTGGCCCAGGCGATGGCCACGCTGGGCCGGCACGAGGCGATGTGGGCGCCGGAGCACCCCAACCTGGTCGACGCGGAGCTGGAGCTGCTGGACGGGGACGAGGTCCTCGACCGGGTGGGCAGCTACACCGCGCTGCGGACCGTACGGGCCACCGAGGGCCGCTTCCAGCTCAACGGCCGGGCGTACTTCCTCCGGCTGGTGCTGGCCCAGGGCTACTGGCCGTCCTCGCACCTGGCCGCGCCGGACGAGGCGGCGCTGCGCCGGGAGGTGGAGCTGGCCAAGGGCCTGGGCTTCAACGGGGTGCGGCTGCACCAGAAGATCGAGGACCCCCGCTTCCTGTACTGGTGCGACCGGCTCGGCCTGCTGGTCTGGGCCGAGATGCCGGCCGCGTACGAGTTCTCCGCCCGCACCGTGGCCCGGCTGACCCGGGAGTGGCTGGAGGTGCTCGAGCGGGACGTCAACCACCCGTGCGTCATCGCCTGGGTGCCGATCAACGAGAGCTGGGGCGTGCCGGCGCTGCAGGCGGCGCCGGAGCAGCGGGCCCTGGTCAGCGCCCTCTACCACCTCACCCGGGCGATGGACCCGACCCGCCCGGTGGTCGGCAACGACGGCTGGGAGCAGGTCGTCACCGACATCCTCACCGTGCACGACTACAGCCCGCGGGGCGGCACCCTGCGGGACCGGTACGGCTCGGCCGACGCCGTCGAGCAGACCCTGCGGCACGTCCAGCCGAGCTACCGCTCGGTGCTGCTCCCGGACACCCCGCGCGGCCAGGAGCCGGTGATGGTCACCGAGTTCGGCGGCATCACCCTGGTCGGCACGGACTCCGACCAGTGGCTCGGCTACGGGATGGTCCGCAACCCCTCCACGCTGCTGGAGGCGTACCGGTCGCTGGTGGACGCGCTGCTGGACAGCCCGACGCTGACCGGGTTCTGCTACACCCAGCTCACCGACACGCTCCAGGAGCAGAACGGCCTGCTCACCGAGGACCGGATGCCGAAGGTGCCGGCGGAGGAGGTGTACCGGATCAACTGCCGCACCTCCGCCGCCGTGCCTGCCGACGCCATCGGCTCCTTCGATTTCGGCGACTACCCGGCCCCGCCGCCGCAGCGGGTGGAGCAGCAGCCGGACGGCCGGGTCAGCTGAGCGTTGCCTCGACCTGGGCGGCGATCTCCAGGTCCTCCCGGGCGGTGACCACGGCGACCCCGGCCGGCGAGCCGGGCGCGGAGACGTTCGCGTCGCCGCGCGCGGCCTCGTTCTGGCCGGGGTTGACGGCCACGCCGAGGTGCTCCAGCCCGGCCAGCGAGCCCTCCCGGACCGCCCCCGAGGCCTCGCCGACCCCGCCGGTGAACGCGACCGCGTCCAGCCCGTTCATCGCCGCCGCCATCGCCGCGATCTGGGCCCGCACCCGGTGGACGTACGTGGCGAAGGCCAGCAGGGCCTGCTCGTCGCCGGTGTCCAGCCGGGCCAGGACCTCCCGCATGTCGGCGGTGCCGGCCAGCCCGAGCAGCCCGGAGCCGCGCTCCAGCCCCTCGAACACCTCGTCGGCGGACAGCCCGCGCTGCCGTTGCAGCCACAGCACCGCGCCCGGGTCCACCGAGCCGGAGCGGGTGGCCATGACCAGCCCGTCCAGCGGGGTGAAGCCCATCGTGGTGTCCACCGACCGGCCGTCGGACACCGCGCACAGCGACGCGCCCGCGCCGAGGTGGCAGGTCACCACCCGCAGGCCCGCGGGGTCCCGGCCGAGCAGCTCGGCCGACCGCCGGGCCGCGTACGCGTGGGACAGCCCGTGGAAGCCGTACTTGCGGACGCCGAGCTCCCGCCAGGCCGCCGGCAGCGCGTACGTCGCGGCCTCCGGCGGGATCGTGGCGTGGAACGCGGTGTCGAAGCAGGCCACCGCCGGCACGCCCGGCAGCGCCGCCCGGACCGTGTCCAGCCCGGCCAGTGACGCCGGCAGGTGCAGCGGGGCCAGGTCCACCAGGGACTCCAGCTCCGCCCGCACCTCGTCGTCCACCCGCACCGGGCCGGTGTACGCCGGCCCGCCGTGCACCACCCGGTGCCCGACCGCCTCGACGTCCGCGCCGAGGGAGCCGACCGCGTCCGCCACCGCCGAGGGCTCCAGCGTCGACGGCGCGCCGAGGTCGGTGGAGCCGAGCAGCTCCCCGCCGGACACCAGCCGCAGCTTGACCGACGACGAGCCGGTGTTGACGACCAGGACCCTCATCCGGAGGCCGCCATGGCGTCCTCGCCGCCGGCGCTCTGGTTGTCGTCGCCGGTGTCGGCGGTCGCCGCCGGGGCGGACCCGACCCGCTCGCCGGAGGGCAGGTACGGCCAGGACCAGCCGCTGATCGCCGGCACGTCCTCGCCGTGCTCCCGGGTGTACGCCCGGGCGTCGAGCCGGGCGTCGGCCATCCGCTGCCGCAGCCCGGCGACCCGCTCGCCCAGGCCGGGCACCCGGTCGATGACGTCCATGACCAGCCGGAAGCGGTCCAGGTCGTTGAGCATCACCATGTCGAACGGCGTGGTGGTGGTGCCCTCCTCCTTGAACCCGCGCACGTGCAGGTTGGCGTGGTTGGTGCGCCGGTAGGTCAGCCGGTGGATGACGCCCGGGTAGCCGTGGAAGGCGAAGACGATCGGCCGGTCGGTGGTGAACAGCGTGTCGAACTCGCGGTCGCTCATCCCGTGCGGGTGCTCGCTCTCCGGCTGCAGCCGCATCAGGTCCACCACGTTGACGAACCGGACCTTCAGCTCCGGCAGGTGCTGCCGCAGCAGGTCGGCCGCGGCCAGCGCCTCCAGCGTCGGGATGTCCCCGGCGCAGGCGAGCACCACGTCCGGCAGCGCGCCGCCGCCGTCCTCGGCCGACCCGTCGGTGGAGGCCCACTCCCAGATCCCGGCGCCGCGGGTGCAGTGCCGGATCGCCGCGGCCATGTCCAGGTAGGTCAGCGCCGGCTGCTTGCCGGCCACCACCACGTTGACGTAGTTGCGGCTGCGCAGGCAGTGGTCGTACGTGGAGAGCAGGGTGTTGGCGTCCGGCGGCAGGTAGACCCGGACCACGCCGGCCTTCTTGTTCACCACGTGGTCGATGAAGCCGGGGTCCTGGTGCGAGAAGCCGTTGTGGTCCTGCCGCCACACGTGCGAGGTGAGCAGGTAGTTCAGCGACGCGATCGGCCGCCGCCACGGGATCTTCCGCGACGTCTCCAGCCACTTGGCGTGCTGGTTGAACATCGAGTCGATGATGTGGATGAACGCCTCGTAGCAGGAGAACGCGCCGTGCCGCCCGGTGAGCAGGTAGCCCTCCAGCCAGCCCTGGCACAGGTGCTCGGACAGCACCTCCATGACCCGGCCGCGCGGGGCGAGGTGATCGTCGCCGTCCTCGATCGACGCCGCCCACACCCGGTTGGTGACCTCGAAGACCGGGCTGAGCCGGTTCGAGGCGGTCTCGTCCGGGCCCATCAGCCGGAACGTGGTCGGGTTCAGCCGGATGACGTCCCGCAGCCAGGTGCCGAGCACCTTGGTCGCCTCGGCGGAGGCGCGGCCGGGCTCGGGCACGTCGACGGCGTAGTCCCGGAAGTCCGGCAGCCGCAGGTCGCGCAGCAGCGCGCCGCCGTTCCCGTGCGGGTTGTCGCTCATCCGCCGCGGCCCGGCCGGCGCGAACGCCACCAGCTCCGGCCGCAGCGCGCCGCCGTCGTCGAACAGCTCCTCCGGCCGGTACGACCGCAGCCACTCCTCCAGCTGCTGCAGGTGGTCCGGCCGGCTGGCCAGCTCGGCCAGCGGCACCTGGTGGGACCGGTAGGTGCCCTCCACCTTGACGCCGTCGACCTCGCGCGGGCCGGTCCAGCCCTTCGGGGTGCGCAGCACCAGCATCGGCCACAGCGGCCGGTCGACGGCGCCGTCGCCGGACCGGGCCGCCCGCTGGATGTCGGCGATCCGGTCCAGGATCTCGTCCAGGGTGGCGGCCATCCGCCGGTGCACGGCCATCGGGTCCTCGCCGTCGAAGCCGCCCTCGACGACGTACGGCGCGTAGCCGTAGCCGCGCATGAGGTCCAGCAGCTCCGACTCGGGGATCCGGGCCAGCACCGTCGGGTTGGCGATCTTGTACCCGTTGAGGTGCAGGATCGGCAGCACGGCGCCGTCGGTGGCCGGGTCGAGGAACTTGTTGGAGTGCCAGGACGCGGACAGCGGCCCGGACTCCGCCTCGCCGTCGCCGATCACGCAGGCGACCAGCAGGTCCGGGTTGTCGAACGCGGCACCGTAGGCGTGCATGAGCGAGTAGCCCAGCTCGCCGCCCTCGTTGATCGACCCGGGCGTCTCCGGCGCGGCGTGGCTGGGGATCCCGCCGGGGAAGGAGAACTGCCGGAACAGCTCCCGCATCCCGTCCTCGTCCGGGGTCACCGCCGAGTACAGCTCGCTGTACGTGCCCTCCAGGTACGCCGCGGCGACCACGCCGGGGCCGCCGTGCCCGGGCCCGGTCACGTAGAGCGTGTTCAGGTCCCGGTCGACGATGGCCCGGTTGAGGTGCGCCCACAGGAAGGTGAGGCCCGGCGTGGTGCCCCAGTGCCCCAGCAGCCGCGGCTTCACCTGCTCCAGCGACAGCGGCTGCCGCAGCAGCGGGTTGTCCCGCAGGTAGATCTGCCCCACGGACAGGTAGTTGGCCGCGCGCCACCACGCGTCGAGCACCTGCAGCCGGTCGGTGCCGGCGGCGGGCTCACGGGTCGCGGTGTCCGCCGAGATACCGGATGTCACGAATCCTCCAGAGGTCGGGTCGTGAGCAGCCTTCCCCGGCTGGCCGGTTCACACCAGGGTCGACGACCTCTGGTCGGCCGCGACCCGGTCGCCCACCGTCGGCAGCACCACCACCGGGCAGGCCGACTGGCGCAGGCAGGACAGCGTGATCGGGCCCGGCCCGGACTCGCCGCGGGCCCCGGGCGCACCCGGTGCCCGGGAGGCGACGACCAGCAGCTCGGCGTCCCCGGCGTGCCCGAGCAGCGCCGGCACGACCGCCCGCTCGTCCACCACCTGCCGCACCGGCACCGGTGGTGTCGCGCCGAACGCCGTCCGCACCGCGGCGGCGAGCACCTCGGCCGCCTGCGACGCGCACTCGTCGGGGGACGCGCTGGCGCCCACCGGCGCGTACGACGCGGGGCGCACCATGCTGCCCCAGGCGTGCACGGCGACCAGCTCGGCGTCGCGGCGCAGCGCCTCGCTGGCCGCCCAGCGCAGCGCCGCGATCGTGCGCGGCGCCCCGTCCACTCCGACCACGACCTTGTGGGCGGTACGCGGATCCATCCTGCGGTCCTCCTAGGAGCCCCGTCCGGGCCTCGAGGCCCGGCTCCCTACCCTGCTTCGGCCGAGAGCATCCCACGTTCCCGACATGATCGACGGACGCGCGGAGGGGGTATCGACCGGGTAATGTCAACAATCCCCCTGCTGCTCCCGCGGAGGTTCTGATGGACACGCCGGCGTACGGGCACATCGTGGTCGGGGTGGACGGCTCGCCGCTGTCCCGCCAGGCGCTCACCTGGGCCGCGCGCGAGGCCGAGCTGCGCGGCTGCCCCCTCGACGTGGTGTACGGCTTCCAGGTCCGGGACGAGCCCCGGCCGCCGGGTGAGTGGGGCGGGGTCGCCCCGCCGATGGAGGCGTACCAGGAGCAGGCCGAGCGGCGGCTGGCCGGCATCGTCGAGGAGGTGCTGCCGGGCGGCGTGACGTGCGAGCTGGCCGTGCATGCGGTGCACAAGACGGCCGGCAAGGCACTGCTGAGCTTCTGCGACACCGCCGACCTGCTGGTGGTCGGCTCGACCCCGCACGGCCGGTTGGCCTCCTGGCTGGTCGGCTCGGTCAGCGAGGACACGCTGCGCAACGCCACCTGCACGGTCGTGGTCGTCCGGCCGCCGGTCGAGGGCGACCCGGTCGGCGGCGAGCCGGCCGCCCGGACCGGGACCGGGGAGGACTGATGGGACGACCGCAGGAGGTGCGCGGCGCCGTTGCCGCGCACCTCCAGATCGAGCCGGCGCTGCTGGCCGACGGCGCGCTGCTGGCCGACGACCTGGGGTTGGACTCGCTGGCCGGGATCGAACTCGCCACCGCGCTGGAGGACCGCTTCTCGATGCGGATCACCGACGACGAGCTGGCGGCCCTGCGCACGTACGGGGACCTGGAGCGGCTGGTGCTCCGCAAGGTCGCGGCCTGACGGACGGCCGAGGGGCCGCCGGCGGACGCCGCCGGCGGCCCCTCCGCGCGTCCTAGCGCTCGGTCGCCGCCGGGCCGGCCGGTGGGGTGCCGGTGCCGCCGGCGGGAGCGCCGGAGTCGGCCGGGGGAGCGGAGCCGGTCCACGCCTCCTGCTCGACCGCCCGCAGGTTCTCGTCCGCGGTCTGCTCGATCCGGGTCATCGACCAGCGCAGGATCGGCGGGGCCATCAGCGAGGTGACCACCGCGATCAGCACCACGATCGTGAACGTCTCGGTGGTGAGCACGCCCAGCCGCAGGCCGACCATGGCCACGACCACCTCGACCACGCCCCGGGAGTTCATCCCGGCGCCGAGCGCCACGCCCTCCCAGTTCGACATCCGGCTGGTCCGGGCGCCGAGGTAGGCCCCGGCGAACTTGCCGAAGATCGCGATCGCCAGGGCGACCAGCGCGGACAGCAGCACCTCCGGGTCGCCGAGGGCCGTCAGGTCGATGCGCAGGCCGGCGGTGGCCAGGAAGATCGGCGCCAGCACGGCGAGCACCACGGTGCGCAGCGGCGCCAGCCGGGCCGGGTCGGCCGAGCGGGAGATCATGATGCCGACCAGGAACGCGCCGAACACCGCCTCCAGGCCGAGCCACTGGGTGCCGCCGGCGCCGAGCAGGATGAGCACCACCGCGGTGGCGACCGGCGGGGTGTTGTCCCGGGACTTCTGGGCCTGCTTCATCGCCCAGTCGACTATCCGCCGGCCGACCAGCCAGGCGAACAGCAGCACCAGGGCCAGGTCCAGCACGGCGTCGCCGACCTTGCCGGCGGACAGCCCGCTGGTGGCCATGGCCGAGACCAGCGCCAGCATCGTCCAGCCGATTGCGTCGTCGATCATGCCGGCGGTGAGGGTGAGCTGTCCGATGTCCCGGTGCAGCAGCTTCATGTCGGCCAGCGTCTTGGCGATGACCGGGATGGCGGACACCGACATCGCCACGCCGACGAAGAAGGCGAACGTCGCCCGGTCGCTGCCGTCGGCGACCAGCTGTGCCGGCGCCAGCAGGCCGGCGGCGATGCCGAGGCCCAGCGGGATCACCAGGCCGAAGGCGCTGATCCGCAACGCGGTGGCCCGCCGCCGGCGGAGCCCGGCGAGGTCGAGGTGCGCGCCGACGACGCCGACCAGCAGCAGCACGCCGAACTGGCCGAGGCCGTCCAGGATGTGCATCTGCTCCCGCTCGGCCGGCAGCAGCCAGCTCTGCAGGTCAGGGGCCAGGTGCGCCAGCAGGGACGGGCCGAGCAGCACGCCGGTCAGCAGCTCGCCGACCAGCGCGGGCAGGCCGAACCGGACGGCGAGCCGGCCGAGCAGCAGGGCGATTCCCAGCAGCGCGGCGACCTGCAGGAGAAACACCAGCAAGGTGTGTTGCGACAAAGGTGCGACTGGTGCGGCCGCGAGAATCATGAATCCTCCGGGAAAGCGTCGGCCACCCGCGGCCAGCGCCGCGGGTGGCCGACCGGTCAGCTCAGAACGGGAAGTTGCGGGGCAACTCGGCCGGCTTGTAGTTGACGAATGCCGGCCCCATCACCTCGTAGCGGTTGGGCTCGTCGATCGGCTTGGAGAAGTTGAAGACCCGACGCTCGTCCTCAGGGTAGGCCCCTGCCGCAGCGTTGAGGGTCTCCGGCGACGTGTCGCCCCAGGAACCGGTCTCCACCCGCTCGCGCAGCACGTCGAACGCGGTGATCACGTCGGCCGGGCTGAAGGTGCAGGTGAAGCCGCGGCCGACGTGCAGCTGCCGGAGGTTCTCCGGGGTGCCCACGATCGCGACCCGGTCGGCGTACGCCCGGTCGTGCTCGACCGGGGCCGCGCCGTCCAGCGTGGTGTGCACGGTCACCACCGGCACCGGGGTCAGGCCCGGGAAGCCGCCGGTGCGGATGAGGTAGCGGGTCGCGGCCGGGTCGGCCTCGATCCGCTCGCCGCCGTTGAGCACGTCGAGGTCGGCGGACAGGTCCGCGCCCGCGGCCGCGTACGCCTTCTCGACCAGCGTCTTCATCGTCGAGCGGGCGTACAGCTCGCGGTAGTCGACGCCGGTGTTCCACATCGGGTTGCCGCCGGCCCGCTCCTCGATGTTCTTGCGGGCGGCGCCGTAGGTCACCCCGCTGTGCGACATCGCGAGCATCCAGGCCTGCGTCTTGACCGCGACGTCGAGGTCGTCGGGCAGCTCGGTGGCGTGGCTGTCGTTGACCGGCACCATGTTGGCGACGGCGCCGGCCAGCAGCAGCCGGGCACCCGCCTTCGGGTCGCCGCCGGCGGCCCCCATGATCAGGCCGAGCGCGATGTTCACGTTCGCCTCGGGGTCGCCGATGCGGCCGAGCTGCAGCCCGCTGTCCGGGCCGAGCAGGGTCTTCACCGCGTAGCCGGCGTCCAGCCGCAGGTTCATCTGGTTCATCACGCCGGACGAGTCCGCGCCCAGCGAGAGGCCACCGTCGAACCGGCGGGGGAACAGCTGCACCAGCATCTGCGCGGCCAGCCCACCCGGGGAGGTGCCCCACGCGTACGTCCGCTGGGGCGTGCCGACCTCGGCGGCGAACCAGTCCAGCAGCAGGACCTGGTCGCGCAGCGACTCGGCCATCATCCAGCCGACCTGGTCGGCGGTGCCGGCCAGCGCGTAGCCGCGCTCCAGCAGCAGCCGCTCGATCACCGGGCCGTCCATCCGCGGCCCGACCTCGAGGTCGGTCGGCGCGAGGATCGCCGGACATGGCATGCCCGGATACCGGTAGTGATGCGTGTAGGTGAGCAACGTGCCGTTCCAGCCCGCCGGCACCTTCACGATGTAGCGCCCGCCACCGTCGAAGGACCCCTCGTACGTCCGGGTCTCCGCTGTGGTCACCGTCATGATCTCCTCCTGCGTGGGTCGACTGTCCCAGCTCCCTTTACGCGTCCTCGGTCGCCGGGCACTCGGCCAACCCGGCACGGATCGCGGCCGCGAGCCGCCCGGCCGGCACGTCCGGCAGCCCGGCCAGCAGGTCCGCCACCGCCACCGGCCCGCCGGTGCGCAGGAACTTCTCCCGCACCAGCTCCTGGTGCGCGGCCCGGGTCTCCGGGCCGGCGGCGCCGCGCGGGACGGCCCGCTCCCGGACCGCGGTGCGGCCGTCGGCCAGCGTGACGGTGACCCGGGCGCCGGTGACCTTGCGGGCCCCGGCGAACGACTCGCTCGGCGGGCCGAGGTCCGCGGTCAGCCCGGACAGGCCCAGCGCGTCCAGGTCGGAGCCCAGGCTGCCGAACTCCCAGCGGGCGGCCCGGTCGCCGGCCAGCCGCAGCGCCTCGCCGAAGGGCACCTCGCAGCGGAAGGAGTCCCGGGTCATCGCCGGGTCGTGCTCCACCCGGACCCGTTCGGCCAGCTCCCACCGGTCCGGGTCGGCCAGCCGCGCGCCGGCGTAGTCGCCGGGCTCCAGCCCGCCGGTCAGCAGCGCGGTCGCCACCCCGTACGGGGTGGACATGACCAGGGCGGTCAGCGGCGTGTCCGCCCCGGCCACCACCGGCGCGACCTTCCGGTCCACGAAGACCGTGTAGTACGACGTCTCGACCAGCACGTCGGCGACGTCGCCGGGCCGCAGCGGCCCCAGCTCGGCGGCCAGCTCCATCGCGCAGTCCACCGCCGAGTCCACCCCGGGCCCGCCCGGGTGCAGCTTGAACGACAGCGTCTCGGTGTGCCAGCGGCGGCCCAGCCCGGCGGTGACCGCCTCCGGCAGCGGCACCGAGGAGAACCGGGACAGGAACCCCTCCGGGTGCTCCAGGATGTCGGCGGCGCCGCTCAGCCCGGCCAGCGCGGCGTCGCAGGCGTCCAGCCCGGCCCGCACCGGGACCAGCGCGTTGAGCATCTTGGTGTCGCTGCGCAGGAAGGCCGGGGACAGCACCCGCGGCGGCATCCCGAAGGCCAGCGCGAGCGCGTCCACCCACTGCCGGTGCGTCGCCCCGGTGATCCCGAACCGGCCGGCGACCGCGCCGACCAGCGCGGTGTGCGTCGCGCTCTGCCCGCGGAACGGCCCCAGCGTGGCCGCGGCGGTGACCCGGGCGGCGCACTCGTTCGCGCCCACCACGGCCCGCAGCAGGTCCCGGCCGTCGGCCTGCCCGGCCAGCGCGTACGCCAGCGGCACGGTGACCGTGGAGTTGCCCAGGTGCCCGGCGTACGCGGTGTCGTCCATCTGCAGCCACGAGGTCAGGCCGGCCAGCGAGCAGGCCGCGCGGACGGGGTCGTCCTGCAGCGGCGGGCCGAACGCCGCGATCATCCGGCGGCCCAGCGGGTGGGCCATCCCGGCCCGCGCCGCCGCCAGCTGGGACAGGACCTGGCTGCCCGCGAGCCGCAGGACCGGCTCGGGGACGTCGTCCAGGTCCAGGTCGCGGGCCCAGCCCGAGAGTTCTTCCAGCAACGTGGGCACGCCCGTATACGGACGCCGCCCCCTCCGGTCCTCGGATCGCCGAGGGCGGGAAGCTACTCGTGCGTAAAGGAGGTATGCGGCCACAGGATCCGACCGGGAAGGACGATCGATGACCGATGCCCCGTACACGCTGCCGCCCGTCGGCGACGGCTGGGCGGTGCCCGCCTCCGGCGCGGCGCGGTTCAGCTGGGAGTACGACGAGGGCAGGGCCCGGCTGCTGTCGCTGTACCAGAAGGGCAAGGACAAGCAGTGGGACAGCGTGGCCCGGATCGACTGGGACCTGGAGGTCGACCCGTTCGACGCGCTCGGCACCCCGGAGCGGTCCCTGTCGATCTACGGCTCCAACCAGTGGAACAAGCTGGGCGTCCAGGACCGGCGGGAGCTGCGCCGGCACATGGCGTCCTGGGAGTTCAGCCAGTTCCTGCACGGCGAGCAGGGCGCGATGATCTGCTCGGCCCGGATCGTGGAGTCCGTCCCCGACCTGGACTCGAAGTTCTACGCCTCGACGCAGGTGATGGACGAGGCCCGGCACGCCGAGATCTTCAGCAAGTTCCTGCTGGAGAAGCTGCAGATGGCGTACCCGATCAACACCTCGCTGCAGGGGCTGCTCGACGACGCGCTGTCGGACTCGCGGTGGGACTTCCCGTACCTGGGGATGCAGGTGCTCATCGAGGGGCTGGCGCTGGCCGCCTTCGGGGTGCTCCGGGACCGGACCACCAAGCCGCTGCCGAAGCAGATCCTGGCCTACATCATGCAGGACGAGGCCCGGCACGTGGCCTTCGGCCGGCTGGCCCTGAAGGACTACTACTCCCAGCTCTCGGCGGCCGAGCTCGCCGAGCGGGAGGAGTTCGTCATCGAGGGCTGCAAGGCGATGCGGGACCGCTTCCGGATGCAGGAGGTCTGGGAGAACCTCGGCTACGACGTCGCGGAGTGCCTGGAGTACATGGACAAGGGGCCGCGGCAGCAGGCGTTCCGCTCGCTGCTGTTCACCCGGATCGTGCCGTGCGTCCGGGACATCGGGCTGTGGAGCCCGCAGGTGCAGAAGGCGTACGACGACATGGGCGTGCTGCAGATGAGCGCCGGCGACCTGACCGCGATGCTGGCGGCCGACGAGGCCATGGCGGACAAGGTCGACCAGGAGAAGCTGGAGCTCCGGCAGCGCCGGCAGGAGATCGACACCACCGTCGCCGTCGGCGCCGAGTGAGCTGAGCCGCCACGGGGCCCCCGCCCGGACGCGGTGGGGGCCCCGTGGTGCGGGTCAGAGCGTGTTGCCCAGCCGTTCGCCGAGCCGGCGGATCGCGCCCGAGGCCGCGATGGCGTGGCCGCGGTGGTTGCAGTGCCGGACGTCCTTGCTGTAGATCCCGGCGTCGCCGGCCGCGGGGTGGGTGTGGAAGTCCACGTGCATGGTGCCGCGCTCGGTGGCCACCGCGGTGAGCCGCCCGGCCAGCTCCGACAGCCGCTCGCCCAGCTGCGCCTTGTAGCCGTCCGGCACGATCGGCGACTGGGTGATGTCGAACATGGTGCAGGTCAGCACCTCGGCGCCGGTGCCCTGCAGGGTGGTCACGATCTCGTCGAAGTCCGCCTGCACCTGCTCGCCGTTGTCGAAGACCGGCCGGAGGATGTCGTTGCCGCCGGCGATCACCAGCGCCAGGTCCGGCCGGAAGTCCACCGCCGGGGCGAGCTGCTGCTCCTTGACCTCGGAGATCACCAGGTCGCGCAGGCCGAGGTTGAGGAAGGCGAACCCGTCCGGCTGCTGCCGCTCCAGGGCGCGGGAGACCCGCTGCGCCCAGGCCAGCTCCCGGTAGCCCTCGGACCGGTCGCCCAGGCCCTCGGCGATGCTGTCGCCGACGACGAGGAACCGCGTCCAGGGCGCGCCGGCGAGCAGCCGGTCGGCCTCGGCGTCGGACAGGCAGTGCGGGTCGAGCGCCTCCCGGTCGAACGTCTGCTGGTCGGCGGGCACGCTCATGATCGCTCCTTCGCGAAGAAACATACCGTCGGTCGGAAAATAGTGCAGGCCCCAAACGTGGTCAATCAGGCCCGCCGCCCCGTCCCGACCGGGCAGCCGCGGGGGGATTACCCGCCGGTAGCCGTAACACCTTCCAGATGCCGGCCCCCGACCCCGGGGAGCCGCGGGACGAGGGGAGACGAACGAGCGTGTTGGTCCTCGACTGGCTGGAGTCCCCGGTCACCGACCGGGCGGTCCGGGTCGCCTCGCACGACGGGGGCTGGACCACCCGGCCCTACCCGGAGCTCGCCGCGGACGTGCACCGGGCGGCCAACCAGCTGCACGCGCTGGGCGTGCCGCGGGGCTCGGTCGTGTCGCTGCTGCTGGCCGACCCCGGCGAGTTCACGGTGGCCTTCTTCGGCACCCTGCTCGCCGGCTGCACGCCGTCGCCGATCGCCACCCCGATCGCCTTCCGCAAGCGCGAGCACTACGTCGCCCACGTGGCCGGCGTGCTCTCCGGGGCCGGCTCCCGGGCGGTCATCACCGACGAGCTGCTGCACGCGACCACGATGGAGGCCGCCGAGCGGGTCGGGATGACCGCGATGGTCACCAGGCTGGACCTGTCCGACGGGGCCACCGCCGGCGACGCGCCGCGGGTGCCGATGGCGGACCTGTCGTTGCTGCAGTTCACCTCCGGCTCGACCGGCAATCCCAAGGGTGTCCGGGTCCGCAAGGAGAACCTGGACGCCAACCTCACCTCGATCCGCAAGTGGGTCGGCTGGAACTCCGAGGACAACTTCGCCACCTGGCTGCCCGTCTACCACGACATGGGCCTGATCGGCGCCCTGCTCACCCCGGTGGTGTCCCGGGCCGACCTGTGGATCATGACCCCGGACCAGTTCATCCGGTCCCCGCTGCGCTGGCTGGAGTGCTTCGGCACCCAGGGCGTGACCATGACCACCGCCCCCAGCTTCGGGTACGCGTACTCGGCCCGCCGGGTGAAGCCGGAGCAGTTGGAGGGCTTCGACTTCAGCCGCTGGCGGGTGGCGATCATCGGCGCCGAGCGGATCGACCCGAGCGCGCTGGCCGACTTCGCCGCGCTGGCCGGGCCGCACGGCTTCTCCCCGACGACCTACCTGCCGGCGTACGGGCTGGCCGAGGCGACCCTGGCCGTCACCGGCGTGGCGCCGGAGACCCCCGGCCGCACGGTCCGGCTGGGCCCGGGCGGCGCCCCCGGCGAGCCGGTCGAGGTGCTGGAGCGCGGCGTGCTCGGCGTGGACCGCGGCGACGGCGGCGGCTGGCTGACCGGCTGCGGCCCGACCCTGGACGGCCTGTCGGCGACGGTCGTCGACGACGAGGGCGTGCCGGTGCCGGACGGCGTGGTCGGCGAGATCGTCATCGCCGGCGGCTCGGTGGCCGAGGGCTACCGGCTGGCCGACGGCACCCTGCGCGACTTCGGCGACGGCGGGTTCGCGACCGGGGACGCCGGGCTGTGGATCGACGGCGAGCTGTACGTGCTCGGCCGGGTCGGCGACAGCCTGAAGGTGCGCGGCCGCGGCGTCTTCGCCGAGGACCTGGAGGCGGAGCTGACCCGGGTGCCGGGCGTGAAGCCGGGTCGGGTCGCGGTCGTCTTCGGCGCCACCCGGACCGGGCCGGTGGCCGCGGCGCTGGTGGAGTCGGACGGCGACGAGTGGGCCGACGAGGCGGTCGCGGTGCTGCGGGCGCACACCGCCGAGACGGTGACCGTGGTCGCGTACCGGGGGCGGCGCGGGTCGATCCCGCGCACCTCCAGCGGCAAGCCCCGGCGGCGGATCGTCTGGGGCCAGATCGACGCCGGCGACCTGGCCGGCTGGGACCGGGTGGCACTGCTCGGCGAGGCACTGGACCGGCCCGTGCCGGCCGGCGCGGGAGAGAGGGCGAGATGACCGACGACGAGCTGGGCCGCCGGGTGCGGGCGATGGTGGGGGAGATGTCCCCGCTGGGGCCGCGGGAGGCGCTGCCGGAGCACCGGATGACCGAGGACCTGGGCTTCGACTCGCTGGCGACGGTGGAGCTGACCACCGCGCTGGAGGAGGAGTTCGGCCTGGAGCCGATCGACGAGGAGTCCGCGATGGACGTGCTCACCGTCGCCGACCTGGTCGAGCTGGTGCGCAGCTCCGGCGCCGTCACGCACTGATGGGCACGTCCCCCGGCCAGGCCACCGGGTACGTCCTGGACAACGCGGCGGCGGGCGAGCTGGAGCGGCTGCGGGCGCTGGAGGCCGCGTACGACCCGACCAGCGCCGAGCACCTGGCCCGGCTCGGGGTCGGCCCGGGCGCCCGGGTGCTGTTCGCCGGGGCCGGCGCGGGCGGCCTGGTGACCTGGGCCGCCGGCCGGGTGGGCGCGGCCGGGACGGTGGTCGCCGTGGACCTGGACCCGCGGTTCCTGACCGCGCTGGCCGCCCCGACGGTCGAGGTGCACGCGGCCGACGTCACCGCCGGCACGCTGCCCGGCGGCGGGTACGACGTCGCGCACGCCCGGCTGCTGCTCGGCCACCTGCCGGACCCGGCCGCGGTGCTCGCCACCCTGGCCGGCGGGCTGCGGCCGGGCGGCGCGCTGCTGGTCGAGGAGTACGACTGGGCCTCCTACGGCCCGGCGTTCCCGTCCCCGGCGGCGGAGCGGACCATCGCCGCCTTCACCCGGGTGCTGGTCGAGGGCGGCTTCGACCCGGGGCTGGGCCGGCGGCTGCCGACGCTGCTGCGGCGGCTGGGCCTGTCCGGGGTGGACGCGGTGGGCCGGGTGCTGACCCTGCGCGGTGCCGGCTCGCCGACCGCGTCGGTGCACCGGCAGACCTTCGCCGCCCTGGTGCCCAAGGTCTTGGCGGCCGGCCTGCTCACCCAGGACGACCTGGCCGCGTTCGCGGCCCGGATGGCCGACCCGGACTTCGACGCCCTGACGCCCACGATGGTGTCGGCCTGGGGCCGGACGACCCCCTAGGAGAGAGCCATGCGTGACGCCACCCAGGTCCTCGTCGCCGGCGGCGGGCCGGCCGGCTCGGTGGCCGCCGGCCTGCTCGCCCGGGCCGGCGCGCAGGTGACGCTGCTGGAGGCGGCCACCTTCCCGCGCTACCACATCGGGGAGTCGATCCTGCCGTCCTGCCTGCCGGTGCTGGACCTGCTCGGCGCCCGGGAGAAGGTCGAGCGGCACGGCTTCGTCCGCAAGGGCGGCGCCTGGTTCGAGTGGGGCCCGGAGAACTGGGAGCTGAACTTCGACCACATCCGCGGCACCGAGCGGCACAGCTACCAGGTGGTCCGCTCGGAGTTCGACCAGCTGCTGCTCGAGCACGCCCGGGAGCAGGGCGTCGAGGTGGTCGAGGGGACCTCGGTGCGCCGGGTGGAGTTCGAGGGCGACCGGGCGGTCGCCGCGTCCTGGGCGCGGGGGGACCGGATCGGCCGGATCGCCTTCGACCACCTGGTCGACGCGACCGGCCGCGCCGGCGTGCTGGCCACCCGGCACCTGCGCAACCGGACGTACAACGAGGCGTTCCGCAACGTCGCGACCTGGGGTTACTGGCGCGGCGCGAAGCCGCTGGACCGGGGCCCGGAGGGCGCCATCGCGGTCTGCTCGGTCCCGGACGGCTGGTTCTGGGGGATCCCGCTGCACGACGGGACGTACAGCGTGGGCCTGGTCACCAGCAAGGTGCGGTTCGCCGAGCGGCGGGCCGCGGCCGGCGGCGACCTGCGGGCGATGTACGCCACCGCGGTCGCCGAGTGCGCCCGGATCGCCGACCTGGTCGAGCCGGCCGAGCTGGTCGGCGACCTGAAGACGGAGCAGGACTACTCGTACGCCTGCGACCGGTTCGCCGGCCCCGGCTGGCTGATGGCCGGCGACTCGGCCTGCTTCCTGGACCCGCTGCTGTCCACCGGCGTGCACCTGGCCACCTTCAGCGGGCTGCTGGCCGCGGCGTCGATCGGCAGCGTCTCCCGGGGCGAGCTGGCCGAGGACGAGGCCGCCCGGTTCTACGACCGCGCCTACCGCCAGTCGTACGAGCGGCTGCTGGTGCTGGTGTCGCTGCTCTACGGCAGCTACGAGCGGGAGGCGCACCTGTTCCAGGCGGACAAGCTGACCCGCCGCGAGCGCCGGATGCTCGAGCTGTACGAGTCGTTCCTGCAGGTCGTGTCCGGGGTCGAGGACCTCGCCGACGCCCGGGAGAGCGGCCTGGACGCGATCGCGGCCCGGCTCGCCTCCGGCGCCGACGTCGGCGGCCACAACCGGGCGATGGACGCGATGCCCGACTCCGAGCGCACCGCGGTCGGCGGCCTCTACCTGGCGTACGAGCCGCGGCTCGGGCTGCGGCGGGTCGCGACGACGTCGGTACCCACCCCCTGAGCACCCCGGCCGCCGCGCCCGCGCCGGCCCCCCACCGGCTGGAGGAGACCCGCAGTGACCGAGTCCACCACGATGACCAACTGGCGCTCCAACAAGCCGCTGGTGGCCGCCTGGGACCGCGGCGTGAAGAGCTGGCCGGTGGCGATGGTCTACGGCGCCGTGGTGTTCGGCACCGACAACCGGATCATGTACGCGGACATGGACAGCCTGGCCGAGCTGCCGCCGGGCACCGCGGTGCTCGACGTGCCCAGCGGCGGCGGGGTCCTGCTGCGCGCCCTGCGCCCCGGGCACGGCCTGCGGTACGTCGCCGGTGACATCTCCCCGCTGATGCTGGCCCGGGTGCGGGCCGAGGCCGCCCGGCGCCGGCTGGACGGCGTGGAGACCCGGGAGGTCGACGCCGGGGCGCTGCCGTTCGCCGACGGCGAGTTCGACGTGGTGGCCAGCTACAGCGGGCTGCACTGCGTACCGGACCCGGCGACGGCGGTGGCGGAGATGTTCCGGGTGCTGCGGCCGGGCGGCGGCCTGCGCGGCAGCGTGGTGGTGACCGGCGCCGGGCGGCGCGAGGACGCCTTCATCCGGCTGTGGCAGGCCCGGCACATCCTGGACGTGGTGGTGCCGCCGAGCGGGGTGGTCGACTGGATCGCCGGCGCCGGCTTCACCGGCGTCCGGACCCGCAGGTCCGGGTCCATCGTCTACTTCCGGGCCACCCGGCCCACCGCCGGCTGACCCGGCCGGCCCCGGAGGGGCGGGGCGGTCGCCGCCGCACAGGACGGCGGGGCCGGCCCGATCCGTCCCGATCGGGCCGGCCCCGGCCGCCGATGCGCCACTACATACTGCCGGTACGGAAATGTCAAACTCGATCCGGTTCGCCCGAACGGGGGGCCCGGCGGGGCGCATCGGGTGACAGCTCTCCCGGACCGGCTAGGCCGCCCGGTGGAGACCGGACGAACGGGCAGACAAGTGCCCGGGAGGACATTGACTGCATACCTTCGGTATGCCTAGATTCCCTCCCGGAGCCCACGCCGGACATGCTTCCCCGATCCTCCGGATCTGCCTCGCCACGGCAGTCACCCGGTCCGGGGACCCGGTGGTCGTACGAGCCCGGGCTCCCCAGGTCGCCTGCGGCTCCCCGCCACCCCGCGGGGCAACCGCTCCTGCCCCCGTGCGGCCCGTCCGACCGTGCCCGGAGTGCGCAGCCCGCTGCCCCGACCGCTCGGACCGCTGTCAGTCCGTACCGCCGCCCGGTCCCGCGGCGCACCGAAGCCCGCCCCGACGCCCGACCGCGCGGGGTGCTGGAGGAGGAACGCTGTGACCGCACTCTCCGAACCTCAACAGGCGGTGTCACCGCAGGTCAGCCCCGAACGGTGGGCGCTGCTGCTGCCGCACCAGGAGCGGCTGCGCAGGCTGGCCCGCTCCCGGCTGCACAGCGCCCAGGACGCCGAGGACTGTGCGCAGGAGGCGCTGCTGCGAGCGGCGCTGTTCCCGCACCTGGACGAGCGCCGGGTCGGCGCCTTCCTCACCTCCACCGTCCTGCGGCTGTGCGTCGACGTGCACCGCGGCGCCAACCGGCAGCACCGGCTCCGGCAGCGCATCGGGGACGCCGAGCGCCCGCCCGGGCCGGAGGAGACCGTGGTCGAGGCCGCGGTCGGTGACTGGATGATGGTCCAGGCGCAGCAGTTGCGCGGGCGGGAGCGGCAGGTGATCCTGGCCAGGGCGGACGGGATGAGCACCGTCGACGCCGCGCGGCACCTGCAGATCTCGGTGAAGGCGGTGGAGAGCGCGCTCGGCCGCGCCCGGGCCCGGCTGCGGGTCGCCCACGACCGGACCATGCGGCCCGACGGCCCGCCCCGCCAGCCCTCGGCGGGACGGCGGCCGCCGGTGCGCAATCATCCCCGAGGACTGAACACCTGCCCCGGAACGGAGCGCCGATGACCGCCACCGCAGGGCCGATCCCGGCCGAGGCCGGCTGGGACACCGCGCCCAGCCTGGTCGACGGGGCGATGAACCTCACGCTCACCGCCGCCGACTGCAACCTGGACTACTGGCTCGCCGCGGTCGCCCAGGGCACCCTGGCCGGCCTGGTCCGGGGTCACCACCCCGACGCGGCCACCCCGGCGTACATGCGGGACCCGGCCGATCCGCTGCGGCAGGCCCTGGTCAGCGAGCTGGGCTTCCGGTCGGTGGCCGAGGAGAAGGCCACCCGGGCCATCGCCACGCTGGTGGAGACGGCGCCCGACCTGGACACGATGGAGTTCTATTCCACCCAGCTCATCGACGAGGCGAGGCATGCCCGCGTGTTCCGTGGGCATCTCGTGGAGATGGGGGTACCGGTCCAGGAGCTGGACGAGACGATCCGCCGGGAGTCCGGCGCGGACATCGAGGCCGTGCTGGTGCCGCTGGAGGAGTTCTCCGCGCCGGTCCTCGAGGCCGGGGACTTCATCGGCGGGGTGATCCTGCTCACCGTGCTGGTGGAGGGTGTGCTCGCCCCGGCCGCCGAGCTGTCCGAGCGGAAGTGGCGGGTGCTCGACCCGGCCGCCGCCCAGATCGAGCGGGGCGCCGGCATCGACGAGATCCGGCACCTCACCGTGGGCAGCAGCATCGTCAAGGAGCACCTGGTCGCGCACCCGGAGGACCGGGGCCGGCTGGAGGAGCTCGTCGGCCGCGGCCAGGAGCTGTGGGGCAAGGTGCCGGTGGTCGACATGCTGGGCCGCCGGGAGACGCTCTTCCAGGCCGGTCTGGACCGGCACCGCGACGCCGCCGGCGACTACGAGATCTGGCCCGGCCGCCGCATCGTCGACACCACCGTCGAGGAGCGGATCACCCAGGGGCTGACCTGGTCGGCCGAGATGCAGGCCTCCCGGCTGGCCTACATGGGGCTCGGAGCATGACCACCCCCGCGCCGGCGAGCCCGGCGATCCTCGGCCTCGGCGTCTACCGGCCCGCCCGGTCCGTCGGCAACGAGGAGGTGGCCGGCCCGATCGACTCCAGCGACGAGTGGATCCGGACCCGGTCCGGCATCGGCAACCGGTACTTCGCCGGCGCGGGGGAGTCACTCGGCGACATGGCCACGGCCGCCGCCGGCAAGGCGCTCGGCGAGGCCGGGGTCTCGCCGGGCGACGTGTCGCTCGTGCTCACCACCACCATGAGCAACGTCCGGCAGGCCCCGCCGCTGTCCGCGGAGGTCGCCTTCCGGATCGGCTCGAACGGAGCCGGGGCGATGGACACCGGCGCGGGCTGCGCCGGCTTCTGCTACACCCTCGCGGCCGCCGCCGACGCGGTCCGGGCCGGCAGCGCCCGGTACGTCGTGGTGGCCGGCGTGGAGCGGATGACCGACATCCTGGACCCGACCGACCGCGGCACCGCGTTCATCTTCGGCGACGGCGCGGGCGCCGTCGTGGTCGGGCCGGGCGCCGAGGACGGCATCGGCCCGGTGCGCTGGGGCTCCGACGGCAGCCAGCTCGACGCCATCGCCCAGCCGTACTCCTGGGCGGACGTGCGGGCCGACCCGACCGTGCCGGCGCCGACCCTGCGGATGGCCGGGCAGCAGGTGTTCCGCTGGGCGGTCACCGAGCTGGCGCCGATCGCCCGGGACGCGGTGGACCGGGCCGGGCTGACCCTGGACGACATCGACGTGTTCATCCCGCACCAGGCCAACCTGCGCATCACCGACGCGCTGGTGAAGGGCATCGGCCTGTCCGACCGGGTGGTGGTGGCCCGCGAGATCGTCCGTACCGGCAACACCTCCGCGGCGTCCATCCCGCTCGCCATGGAGCAGCTGCTGTCCTCGGGGGAGGCGCGCAGCGGGCAGCGGGCGCTGCTGATGGGGTTCGGATCCGGGCTGCTGTACGCCGCCCAGGTCGTCCGGCTTCCCTGACGGCCGCCCCCCGCTGGCGTAAAGTACGTTCATGGTCACCCACGCAGCCCGCTCGGAGGCCACCCGGGGCGCGCTCGTCGCCGCGGGCCGCGGCCTCTTCGGCGAGCGTGGTTTCGCCGCGGCGCCGCTGGACGAGGTGGTGCGCCGGGCCGGGGTGACCAAGGGCGCCCTATATCACCACTTCGACAACAAGGAAGCCCTCTTCCTCGCCGTGTTCGAGGACGTGGAGGCCGAGCTGGTGCGCGGCGTGCTGGCCGCGGCCAAGGGCTCGCCCGACCCCCGGGCGCGGCTGCGCGCCGGCATGCGCGACTTCGTCATCGCCTGCCAGGACCCGGTCGTGCAGCGGATCGTGCTGCAGGACGCCCCGGCCGTGCTCGGCTGGGAGGTCTGGCGGGCGGTCGACGCGTGCCACTTCTCCGCCCTGCTGCAGGACGGGCTGACCGCCGCCATGACGGAGACCGAGCGGGCCCGCCGGCCGGTCGACCTGCTCACCCAGGTGCTGCGCGGCGCGCTGACCGAGGCCGCCCAGATGGCCGGCCGCAGCCCGGACCCGGAGACCCTGGCCACCGTGCTGGAGGTCGTCGACGGCCTGCTGGACGGCCTGCTGCCGTCCTCCGCCGACCGGCTGCCCGCCGGCGCGTTCGGCTGAGGCTGCCCGTCCGGGCCCACCGCCCTGCCCGTTCGGGCGCGAGGGTTACCCGGCGGTATCCGCGTAGTCCTACCTGACAGGTTCTCCGCGCGCCGCGGAGGCACCGGTAGGAGGATCCGCAGTGGACGGCCACAACCGCTTCGAGACCCGCACCACCTTCGCCCTGCACCGGCTGGAATGGTTCACCGCGCTGGTCGTGGCGTCGGTGCTGGCGCTGCTGCACCTCGGCGACATCCGGTGGGGCGTCTTCATCGCCCTGTTCCTCGTGATCGACCTCATCGGCTACCTCCCGGGGGCGATCGCGTTCCGGCGGAGCCCGGACGGCCAGGTGTCGAAGGGCTACTACATCGCGTACAACACCATGCACTCGCTGGTGACCGCGGCGGCCATCGCCGGCCTGTGGGCGCTGTTCGTCGGGTGGGAGTGGGCGCTGCTCGCGCTGCCGATCCACCTGATGGGCGACCGGGCGTTGTTCGGCAACTCGCTCAAGCCGTTCGGGGTCCGGTTCGAGCCGGCGACCCACCCGGCGTTCGCCGCGCTGGAGCGGGCGTACCGGCCGGGGCCGGCGGAGTGGGTGGAGCACGAGCCGCACGGGGCGCACGTCACCCACGACGCGCACCCCGAGCCGTCCACCGCCGGCACCGGTGCCCCGGTGCCCCCGGCGAAGGAGAGGATCTCCGGTGTCGTCCGCTCTTGACGTCCGCGCCGCGGTCGAGACCTTCGCCGACAACCCGAGCGCGTTCCTGGCGCTGAACCCGGGCAACGAGTACTTCACCCAGCCGGACCTGTCCGGCGTGGTGGTGCACCGCACCGCGGGCCGGCACCTGGTCGGGCTGGGCGGGCCGTTCGCGCCGGCCGCGGACTACGAGCCGTTGCTGCGCCGGTTCACCGAGCACGCCGCCGAGCACCGCAAGCACGTGGTGGCCATCCAGCTCCAGCCGGCCGACGCCGAGGTGTTCGCCCGCAACGGCTACACGGTCAACCAGGTCGGCGCCTCGTACGCGGTCGACCTGGCCCGGTTCACGCTGCGCGGGTCGAAGTTCATGCGGCTGCGGAACAAGATCTCCCGGGCCACCAAGGCCGGGGTCACCGTGGCCGAGGAGAGCATCAAGGACCCGGCCATCGCCCGCGAGCTGGACGGGCTGGACCGGGAGTGGCTGCGCAGCAAGGGCCGGCACGTCAAGCCGCTGCGCTTCCTGGTCTGCGAGCGGGACGCCCCCGACGGGCGGGTGTTCGTCGCCCGCGGCCCGTCCGGGGTGCTCGGCTACATCGTCTACACGCCGGTGCACGGCAGCCGGCCCGGTTGGATGCACGCGCTCAGCCGGCGCCGGGTCGAGGTGCCGCCGGGTGTGATGGAGGCGGCGAACAAGGCCGCCCTCGACGTGTTCACCGCCGAGGGCGCGCAGTGGCTGCACTTCGGCTTCACCCCGTTCGCCGGGCTCGACGCCAAGCACGCCGTCGAGGGCGGCAGCCCGAAGGTCGACAAGCTCATGACCTTCTTCGCCGAGCGCGGCGAGAAGGTCTACCCGGCCCGCACCCAGGTCGACTACAAGGAGAAATGGGGGCCGCACGCGATCGTCCCCGAGTACGTCGCCTTCTCCGGCCGGCCCCGCCTGTCGTCGGTGTGGCGCCTCCTGCGGGTCACCAACTCGATCTGACCAGTCCGTCCACAGCAGACCCGGAGGAAGTTGCATGCGGTTCCTGGAGCGCGAGCGGTCCACGATGGACAAGTTCCTGCCCGGGCTGGACGAGCGGCTGACCGGCCACTCGCTGAGCGAGACGGAGAAGCCCGGCAGCCCGGCGGTCGCCGACTTCCGGGAGTGCAACGGGCCGGCGCTGCTGGTGCCGAGCCAGCACGGCGGGCTCGGCGCCTCCGCGCTGGAGGCCGTACGGGTGCAGCGGGCGCTGGGCAGCCGGTCGCCGTCGCTCGCGGTGGCCACCACCATGCACCACTTCTCGGTGGCCAGCCTGGTCGTGCTCAGCGAGACCAGCGAGGGCTTCGAGTGGATGGTGCTGGAGGCGACCGCGACCGGGAAGCGGCTGCTGGCCTCCGGCTGGGCCGAGGGCCGGCCGGACCGCAGCATCCTGCAGCCGACGATGACCGCGGTCGCGGCCCCCGGCGGCGGCGTGCTGGTCAGCGGGGTCAAGCGGCCGTGCAGCCTGGCCCGGTCGATGGACCTGCTGACCGGCAGCGCGCTCGTGCCGCGGCTGGACGGCGAGGGCGAGCAGCTGGCGGTGCTGCTGGTGCCGGCGGACGCGCCGGGGATCACGGTCAGCCCGTTCTGGGGCAGCTTCGCGCTGGCCGGCGCGGAGAGCGACCAGGTCACGCTGACCGACGTGGCGGTGCCCGAGGAACTGATGATCCGTACCGAGGTGCCGCCGGGCCGGTCGCTGGACGACCTCACCGTCGCCGGCTTCGTGTGGTTCGAGCTGCTGATGGCGGCCAGCTACCTCGGCGCGGCCAGCGCGCTGGTCGAGCGGGTGCTGCAGGACGAGCGGGTGGCCCCGGGCGACCGGCTCGCGCTGGTGGTCGAGCTGGAGGGCGCGATGGCCGGTGTCGAGGCGATCGCCCACCTGGTGCCGGCCGAGCAGCGCGACGAGAGCCTGCTGGTGCGCAGCCTGCTGGCCCGGTACGCCGCCCAGGACGCCATCGCCCGGGCCGTGCCCAAGGCCGTCGAGCTGCTCGGCGGCATGCAGTTCATCCGCGGCGACGACGTCGGCTACCTGGCCGCCTCGGTCAACGGCCTCGGCTTCCACCCGCCCGGCCGGCCGAAGATGGCCGGCCCGCTGGCCGCGTACCTGCTCGGCGAGCCGCTCACGATCGCCTGAGGGCGACATCCACATCTCCAGGAGGACCAGGACATGACCGACCCGAGGCCGACGGTGCTGCTGACCGGCGCCAGCGGAGTGCTCGGCCGGGCGCTGCTGGACGAGCTCGCGGACGACTTCGACGTGGTCGCGCTGCGGCACCGCACGCCGGTGGGCGACCCCCGGGTGCGGGAGGCGCAGGGTGACCTGTCCGAGCCGGGGCTGGGGTTCGACGACTTCACCCGGCGGGACATCGGCGAGGTCGCCGCGGTGCTGCACTGCGGCGCGTCGACCAACTGGCGGCTGCGGCCGGAGAAGATCCGCCGCACCAACCAGCTCGGCACCGAGCACGCGATCGAGTTCGCCCGGTCCGCCGGCGCCCCGCTCTACCACATGAGCACCGCGTTCGTGGCCCGGCCGCCGGCCGACGACGTCCCGCTGACCGGCGTCACCGCGTACGTCCGGTCCAAGATCGACGCCGAGGACCAGGTCCGCGCGTCCGGCCACCCGGCGGTCATCCTGCGGCCGTCGGTGGTGCTCGGCAACTCCGCCGACGGCTACATCTCGGCGCTGCAGGGCATCCACAAGGTGGTCGTGGCGACGCTGAAGAACGAGCTGCCGGTGCTGCCGGCCGACCCGGGCTCGACCATCGACTGCATCCCGATGGACGTGGTGTGCCGGGCCACCGGCCGGGTGCTGCGCTCCGGGATCACCGAGGGCGACTTCTGGCTGACCGCCGGGGACGCGGCGCCCACGCTGGACTCGATGGTCAACGACACCATCCTGGCCGTCGCCGACGAGCTGGGGCTGGAGACGACCGCGCCCCGGCTGATCCCGGTCGAGGCCGTGGACCGGCTGCTGGTGCCGCTGATGGAGGGCGTCATGCCGCGGGCGGTGCGGCTGCAGTTCACCGCGTTCTCGGAGCTCATGATGATGTTCCAGAACGAGGCGCCGCTGCGCAGCTCGATGGCCGAGATCGGGCTGGACCTGCAGATGTCGCGGCAGGCGACGCTGGAGGCGTTCCGCCGGACGGTGGAGTTCTGCGCGGTGCACAGCGGGTTCGCCGCGTCCGACGCCTTCGCCCGGGAGGCGGCGGCATGACCCTCGCCCCGGAGACCGTCCCGGCCCACCCGGCCGACGGCGTCGACGTCCTGGAGCTGTACCGGGCCCACCTCGGCTCGGGCCGGTCGATGCTCGGCAGCGTGATGGGCGGCATCACCGAGGTCGGGTCCGCCGGCGCGTACGTGACCGGCGCCGACGGCCGCCGGTTCCTCGACGTCGGCGGGTACGGCGTGTTCATCCTCGGCCACCGGCACCCCCGGGTGGTGGCCGCGGTGCACGACCAGCTGGACCGGCACCCGCTGGCGACCCGGGTGTTCCTGGAGCCGATGACCGCGCTGGCCGCCCGCGCGCTGGCCGGGATCGCGCCGCCCGGGCTGGACCAGGTCCACTTCGTCAACTCCGGCGCCGAGGCGACCGAGACCGCCCTGAAGCTGGCCCGCGTGCACGGGCACGACCGGCTGGTCTCCGCGGTGTCCGGCTACCACGGCAAGACCCTGGGCGCGCTGTCGGCGACGGCCAACCCGCTCTACCAGCGGCCGTTCGAGCCGCTGGCCGAGGCCCGCACCCACATCCCGTACGGGGACATCGGGGCGATGCGGGAGACGCTGGCCCGGCTGGGGTCGCGGGCCTGCGTGATCCTGGAGCCGGTGCAGGGCGAGGGCGGCGTCGTGGTGCCGCCCCCGGGCTACCTCGGCGAGGTGTCCGCGGCCTGCCGGCAGGCCGGCGCGATGCTGGTCATCGACGAGGTGCAGACCGGCCTGGGCCGGCTCGGCAGCTGGTGGGGGATCGACGCCGAGGACGTCGAGCCGGACCTGCTGCTGGTCGGCAAGGGCCTGTCCGGCGGGGTGGTGCCGGTCGCGGCGGTGCTGGCGACGAAGGCGGCGTACCAGCCGTTCGGCGACGACCCGTTCCTGCACACCTCGACCTTCGGCGGCTCCCCGCTGGCCAGCGCGGCCGCGCTCGCCGCGATCACGGTGCTGCGGGACGAGCACATCGTCACCCGGGCGGCCTCGCTCGGCGACGAGCTGCTGGCCGAGCTGAACCGGGTGGCCGCCGGCTTCCCCGGCATGGTCGAGCAGGTCCGCGGCCGCGGGCTGCTGATCGGGCTGAAGATGGCCGACCCCGGGTTGGTCGGGGAGATGGTGCTGTCCCTGGTCGACCGGGACGTGCTGGCCAACCACTCGCTGAACGCGGCGAGCGTGCTGCGGCTGACCCCGCCGGCGATCCTCTCCCCGGACGAGCTGCGGCAGTGCGTGACCGCGGTCGCCGAGTCCCTGGCGGAGGTCCGCGACCGGGCCTGACCGTCCCACCCCAGACAGTCCACGACACGGAGGAGCAGGCGTGCCAGCAGTGACCGTACGGGTCGCCACCGGCCTCGACGCCGACGAGGCGTTCGACCGGGTCCGGCGGTTCGAGCGCTACCCCGAGCTGACCACCGCGGTCCAGGAGGTGGACCTGGAGCCGGCCGACTCGGACGGCTCGGTGCTCTCCCGCTGGACGGTGCACTTCCGCAACGGCCTGCTGCGCTGGACCGAGCGGGACAGCTTCGTGCCGGAGACCCGGACCGTGGTCTTCGAGCAGGTCAAGGGCGACTTCGCGGTGTTCACCGGGACCTGGCGGGTGGTGCCGGCCGGCACCGGCAGCGAGGTCACCTTCGACTCCGCGTTCGACCTCGGCATCCCGACGCTGGCCTCGATCCTCGACCCGGTGGCCAAGTCCGCCCTGCGCAGCAACATCCTGCTGATCCTGCAGGGGCTGCTGGGCGACGCGCGCGAGCTGGACACCGAGGACGAGGCGAAGGTGGGGGGCCGGGCGTGACCTCGGTGCTGCCCCGGCCGTTCGTCGAGGACGACGGACTGCCGGTGCGCCCGTCGCTGGAGCTGTTCCAGGCCCTGGCGGCCGGGGTCACCGTGCTCACCTCCCGCGACGCCGACGGCCCGGTCGGCGCGACCGCCAGCTCCGTCACCTCGCTGTCGGTGCGCCCGGCGCTGCTGCTGGCCTGCCTGGCCGCCGACACCCGGACGCTGCGGGCGATCCGGCGGCACCGGGCGTTCGCGGTGCACCTGCTGCGGGAGGGCCAGCAGGACCGCAGCCAGCGGTTCTCCCGGCCCGGCCTGACGGCGCGGGACCGGTTCGCCGGCGAGCACTGGGACGACGTGCTGGGCGTGCCGGTCTTCCGGGACGCATTGGCGTACGCGGTCTGCCTGGTGGAGGACGAGCGGGTGTACGGCGACCACAGCATCGTGGTCGGCCGCATCACCGCCGCCCGCCGCACCCCGGGCCGGCCGCTGCTCTGGCACGACCGCCGGTACTGGGAGATCTCGAGCGCGGGGTGAGGGCCGCGAGCACGTAATCAACCTGGAGAGGTACCCGAAGCGGTCCACGGGACCCGGGCTCCGGCCCGGGGCGGGCTCCGGCCTCCGCAGGTTCGAATCCTGCCCTCTCCGCTCTTCTCTTGTCGGCACCGGTCACGGGAGGTTCGCGGGTGAGCTCGAGCACCGACGCCGAGGTCCAGTCCGGATCGGTCCCCGGTCTGGCCGCCGGGCCGTGGTTGGTGGTGGCCAACCCCACCGCCGGCGGGGTCACCCGCACCCTGGTCGACGAGGTCGTCTCGGCGGTGGCCGAGGTGTCCGGCGAGGTCTCGGTGCGCTGGACGACCTCGGCCGGTGAGGCCACCCGGATCGCCGGGTCGGTGGTGACCGACCCGGACGGCCCGGCGGCCCTCGTCTGCGTGGGCGGCGACGGCACCGCCCGCGAGCTGGCCGAGGGGCTGGCCCGCGGGCTGGGCCGGTGGCCCGGCGGCGGCACCGGCGCGGGCGGCGGCGCGCTGCTCGTGCTCCCCGGCGGCACCGGCAACTCCACCGCCCGGGCGCTGTGGGGCCAGCTGCCCACCCACGAGGTGCTGCGGGTGCTGGCCGCCGGCGGCTGCCGGGTCCGCCAGCTGGACCTGCTGCGGCTGGTCGAGGACGACCGGGCGATCGCGCTCGGCGCGTCCTCGGGGCTGATCGCCGACGTGACCCGGGTGGCGCTGAAGTACCCGGAGATCCGCGGCCGCGAGCGCTACCACAAGGCCCTCGGCGAGGTGCTGTCCGCGCCGGCGCCGTACCCGGGGACGGTCACGGTGGACGGCGAGCTGCTGCACGACGGGCTGACCCTGCTGGCCACCGTGGGCGGCGGCCGGCACCGGGTCGGCACCTTCGAGGTGCTGCCGCGGTCCGTGCTCGACGACGGGCTGCTGGACGTGTGCGTGGTGGACGGCGCGCTGCCGATGTCGGCCATCGGCGAGCTGGCCCCGCACGTCATGGGCGGCACCCACGTCGGCCGGCCGGGCGTCGCCTACGCCCAGGGCCGCACGGTCCGCATCGAGCGGTCCGACGGCGGGCCGCTGCCGTTCGAGAGCGACGGCGAGGTGCGCCCGGGCGGCGGCACCGCCGTGACGCTCGAGGTCGTGCCGGGGGCGGTGCCGGTGCTCGCGCCCGGCGCCGCGGTCGCCGGCTGAGCTGTCCCACACCCGACCACTTCACGAGGAGACGCATGTCCACACCGGCTTCGGCGCCCGCTCAGGGGACGCTGCTCGGCTCGGGCAAGCCGAGCGGCACCGCCGGCCTGAACGCGCTGATGCGGGCCGTCGACCACCGGCTGCCGGCGGACCGGCGGCTCGCCGACGACCCGTACGCGAAGCTGGTCGCCAGCCGGGCCCCGCGCTACAAGTACTACGTCCGGTCGCCGCTGACGGCCCGGCTGGCGCTGGGCGCGTTCGACAAGGTCTTCGGCGGCTTCCTGGCCGAGATCCTGCTCCGGGTGCGCTACCTGGACGCCGTGCTGGCCGACGCGTACGCGCAGGGGGTGCGGCAGCTGGTGCTGGTCGGCGCCGGCTACGACTCCACCGCGCTGCGGCACCGGCACCTGGAGGGCCTGAAGGTCATCGAGGTCGACCACCCGGCCACCCAGGGCGCCAAGCGGAAGATCTTCGCCGCGGCCGGGGTGCAGACGCCGACCGTGACCTACCTGCCGGTCGACCTGGAGTCGACCTCGCTGGCCGAGTCGCTGCCCGGGGCCGGGTTCGACGCGGAGCAGCCGGCGCTGTTCGCCTGGATCGGCGTGTCGTACTACCTGCGCCGGCCGTCGTTCGACCGGGCGCTGGCCGACCTGGCCTCGATGTGCGCGCCGGGCAGCCGGGTGCTGTGGGACTACCTGGACCCGTCGGTGGTGAACGGCACCTCGAAGTACTTCAGCGCCAAGTTCGCCGCGCGGATCGTGGCCAAGCGGGGTGAGCCCTACATCCTCGGGCTGACCCGGCGGCAGGCCGCCGACGCCGCCTCCTTCGCCGGGTTCCGGACGGTCGAGGCGCTGCGGGTGCCCGACCTGATCCGCCGGTACGGCGGGCGCAAGCCGTACGTGGCGGCGTCGGACTTCATGGGCGTGGCGCTGCTGGAGAAGACCTGACCCAGGACTCGTTGACCGCCAGGAACGCCGACGAGGCCGGGGGATCCCCGGCCTCGTCCACGTCCGGGGTGCCGGGCACCGGGGTGCCGGCGACGGTGATCCGGGCGGTGCGGCAGGGGGCGTAGACGTTCGACAGCGCGTACGTGCTGTCGCCCAGGGTGAGGCCGTCCATGGTGAAGACCCGCCGGTCCAGGATCCCGCCCAGCTCCACCGTCACGTCGGCGGCCTTGGCGACCAGTCCGGTGCCCAGGTCGAGCGCCAGGTCGACGTCCGCCCGCTCGACCGTGGTCACCCAGGGCAGCCCGGCGACCTCGCCGAAGTGCCGGACGAACGTCTCGGCCAGCCATTCGGCGAGCTCCGGGTCCGGGCCGAGCAGCCGCACCCGGCCGTCGTGCCAGAGCACCACCGCCCGGCCCGCGCCGCGCTCGGACCAGTCCACCTGCCACACCGAGGCGAACGCGGTCGTCTCGCCGCCGTTCGTGAGCAGGACCCCCGGATTGGCCCCGGTCAGCACCATCGTCATGCCGGTGTCCTGCCCAGCCGGGTGCCGGGCACACCGGTCACCGGCCGTCGAGGTAGCTGAGCACGGCCAGCACCCGGCGGTGGTCGGTGTCGGCCGGGGCCAGGCCGAGCTTGCTGAAGATGCTGCTCACGTGCTTCTCCACCGCGCCGTCGGTGACGACCAGTGCGGCGGCGATCGCGCCGTTGGACCGGCCCTCGGCCATCAGCCGCAGCACCTCCTGCTCGCGCGGGGTGAGCGCGTCGAGCGGGCGGCGGCGGCCGCGCAGCAGCAGCTGGGAGACCACCTCCGGATCCAGCGCGGCCCCGCCGGCGCCGACCCGGCGCAGCGCGCCGACGAACTCGTCCACGTCGGCGACCCGGTCCTTGAGCAGGTAGCCCACGCCGCGGGTGTCGCCGGCCAGCAGCTCGGTGGCGTACCGCTCCTCGACGTACTGGGACAGCACCAGGACCCCGGTCCCGGGCCACCGCCGGCGGATCACCAGCGCGGCCCGCAGTCCCTCGTCGGTGTGGGTCGGCGGCATCCGTACGTCGGCCAGCACCACGTCCGGGGTGTGCTCGGCCACCGCGCGCAGCAGCTGCTCACCGTCCGGCACCGCCTCGACCACGTCGAACCCGGCCTCGTCCAGCAGCCGGGCCAGCCCCTCCCGCAGCAGCACCGAGTCCTCGGCGATCACGACACGCACGGCAGCTCCACGGTGAGGACGGTCGGTCCGCCCGGCGGGCTGACCACGTGCAGGGAGCCGTCCACGCCGGACACCCGGTCGGCCAGCCCGCGCAGGCCGGTGCCGGCGGCCGGGTCGGCGCCGCCGACGCCGTCGTCGGTGACCACCACCCGCATCGTGCCGTTCCACCGGCGGACCACGACGGCGGCCTTGGTCGCCCCGGCGTGCTTGGCCACGTTGGTCAGCGCCTCGGCGACCACGAAGTACGCGATGGCCTCGACGACCGGGACCCGGGACGCGCCGATCTCCGGGTCCACCTCGACCGCCACCGGGATCGGTGCCCGGGCGGCCAGCCCGGACAGCGCCGCGTCCAGGCCGCGGTCGGTGAGCACGGCCGGGTGCAGCCCGCGGGCGAGGTCCCGCAGCTCGGCCAGCGCGAGCTTGGCCTCGCCGTGCGCCTCGTCCAGCAGCGCCCGGGCCTTGTCCGGGTCGTCGACGAACCGGGCCCGGGCCCGGCCGAGCTGCATGGCCAGCGACACCAGGCGCTGCTGCGCGCCGTCGTGCAGGTCCCGCTCGATCCGCCGCCGCTCCTGCTCCACCGACACCACCACCGCGGCCCGGCTGCGCTCCAGCTCGACCACCCGGGCCGCGGACCGGTCCGGGCCGAGCAGCGACCGGGCCACGGCGACGTCGAGCCGGCCGAGCAGCCGCACCGCCCGGGGCGCCAGCGGCAGCAGGACCAGGCCGAGCAGGCCCACCAGCACCGTCGCCCACCAGGTCCGCACGGTGAACAGCCACAGGTTCGCCCCGCCCCGGGGCAGCGCCCAGTTGTAGATCGGCAGCGTCAGCGCGCCCAGCGGCAGCAGCCAGGCCGCGGCCGCCAGCACCACCTGCACGGCGCTCAGCGGGAACCGGGCCACGTGGTACGCGGCCTCCCGCCAGCCGGCGGGGGTCCGCAGCAGCGCCCGGAACCGCTCCACCGCCGAGCCGGTCGCGGGCCTCGCGTACGGCGTCGGGATGTCCACCCCGAGGACCAGCCGGAACCGGGCCCGCTCGACCCGGCCGAAGAGCCGGGAGAGCACGAGGGCGACCGCCAGGACGGGCAGCCCGGTCAGCAGCAACGGGGTCAGCGCCAGGCCCAGCGGCAGCAGCCAGCCGAGCGTGAGGAAGGCCGGCAGCCCGGCCCACAGCCCGACGAGCAGGTGCACCGTGGTCAGCCAGGCGTCGGCGCCGGCCGGCTCGTCCCGCTCCGCCCCGCTCACCGGGCCCGCCGCACTCACAAGGCCCACCGTAGGGTCGCCGGGCCCGGATGCCGATGCGGCCAGCCGGCCGGCGCGGGTAGGGCTGCCCCCACCCCCGACCCGGGTGCGGGCGACACAGACGCGCACCCCGTCCCGGCGGAACCCTCGACCCACCGTCGTCGAGGGGAGCACACGGTGGTCGTACGGATCGCACGCTGGAGCGCGGAGCACCGCTGGCGGGCGGTGCTGGCGTGGGTGGCGTTCGTCGTGGTGTGCGTCGGGGTCGGCGGGCTGGCCGGGACCCGCACGCAGACCGACGCCCAGGCGGCCGTGGGGGAGTGGGGCCGGTTCGAGCGGATCGTCGCCGATGGCGGCCTGGTCGACCCGGCGGTGGAGAACGTGCTGGTGACCGGGCCGGGCGGCGCCCGGGCGGCGGCGGACGTGGCCGCCCGGCTGCGGGCGCTGCCGGAGGTCGCCGCGGTGACCGATCCGGTGACCGCGGCCGGCGGGGACGCCGTGCTGGTCCGGGCCGAGCTGCGCGGCGACCCGGCGGACGCGGCCGACCGGGTGCGGCCGCTGCTGGAGGTGACGGCGGCGGTGGGCGCGGCGTACCCGGACCTGCGGGTGGAGCAGGTCGGCGTGGCGACCGTGGACGAGGCGCTGGAGAAGACGTACGGGGACGACTTCGAGAGGGCCGAGCGGCTCAGCGTGCCGGTGACGCTGGCCGTGCTCGTCGTCGCCTTCGGCGCGTTGCTGGCCGCGGCCGTGCCGGTGCTGCTCGCGCTGACCTCGGTGCGGCGGCGATGGGGCTCTCCGCGCTGGTGTCGCACCTGCTCCCGGTGTCCGACACGACGGCGAGCGTGGTGCTGCTGATCGGGATGGCCGTCGGCGTCGACTACTCGCTGTTCTACGTGCGGCGGGCCCGGGAGGAGCGGGCCCTGGGCCGCAGCGCGTCGGCCGCGGTGGAGATCGCCGCCGCGACCTCGGGGCGGGCCGTCGTGGTCTCCGGCGCCACCGTCGCGATCGCGATGGCCGGTATGTTCCTGTCCGGCAGCATCATCTTCAGCTCGCTGGCGGCGGGGGCGATCCTCGTCGTCGTGGTGTCCGTGCTGGGTTCGGTGACCGTGCTGCCGGCGGTCCTGGCCGGGCTGGGCCGGTGGGTGGACCGGCCGCGGGTGCCGCTGCTGCACCGGCTGACCGACCGGCCGCCGCGGCTGTGGCCGGCGGTGCTCCGCCCGACGCTGCGCCGCCCGGCCGTGGCGCTGCTGCTCGGCACCGGCGTGCTGGTGGCGCTGGCGCTGCCGGCGACCGGGATGCGGACCAGCCTGAGCACGATCGACGACCTGCCCCGGTCGATCCCGGCGATGCAGACGTACGACCGGCTGACCGCGGCGTTCCCGGACGAGGGCGCCGCCCACGTGCTGGCGGTGTCGGCGCCGGCCGCCCGGTCCGGCGAGGTGCGGGCCGCGCTGGCCGACCTGGCCCGCCGGGTGTCCGGCGACCCGCTGTTCGCCGGGGCGGGCACGCCGGAGGTGTCCGCGGACGGCACGGTCACCCGACTGTCGCTGGCCATCCCGGACGAGGGCAACTCCGACCGGGCGAAGCGCTCGCTGGAGCTGCTGCGGACGACGCTGCTGCCGGCGACGGTGGGCCGGGTGCCGGGGGCGACCGCGGCGGTCGGCGGTGACACCGCGGCCTCCGTCGACTTCTCCCGCGGGCTGTCCGACCGGCTGCCGCTGGTCGTCGGGTTCGTGCTGGCGCTGACCTTCGTGCTGGTGCTGTGGACCTTCCGGTCGGTGGTGGTCGCGGCGACCGCCATCGTGCTCAACCTGCTGTCCGTCGGGGCCGCGTACGGGCTGATGGTGCTGGTCTTCCAGCACACCTGGGCGGAGGGGCTGCTCGACTTCCGGTCGACCGGCACGATCGTCGCCTGGCTGCCGATGTTCCTGTTCGTCGTGCTGTTCGGCCTGTCGATGGACTACCACGTGTTCGTGGTGTCCCGGATCCGCGAGCTGGCGCTGGGCGGGATGCCGACGCCGGAGGCGGTCCGGCAGGGCATCATCGGCTCGGCCGGGGCGGTGACCAGCGCCGCGGTGGTGATGGTCGCGGTCTTCTCGATCTTCGCCACGCTGAGCGGGGTGGAGTTCAAGCAGATGGGGGTCGGCCTGGCCGCGGCGATCCTGCTCGACGCGACGCTGGTCCGGGCGGTGCTGCTGCCGGCCGCGATGACGCTGCTGGGCCGGTGGAACTGGTGGGCGCCGGCGGTGCTGCGGCGGCGGGAGCGGCTGGAGCCGCCGGTCGGGGAGCTGGTGCGCGCCTGAGGTCGCCGGCCGGCGCTCGCTGTCGCGGGCGCCGGCCGCGCGATGGGCCTGTCTCGGATGTCGCTCATGCCGGACAGCCAACCGGGGTTCCGGCCCGCCCACCAACCGGCCGTCCACAGGAAATCCGTTGTCCACAGATGGCCCTCGGACGCTTCCGGCCGGCCGGCGGTGGCGGCAGCGTGGTCCCCGGTGCCGCCGCTGGGGCGGGCCGTTGCGAGAGGAGTTCCCCGTGAACGAGACGATGGTGACCGTCGTCGGCAACCTGGTCGACGACCCGCGGCTGCGCACGCTGGACAGCGGCCTGGAGGTGGCCGGCTTCCGGGTCGCGTCGACGTCCCGGCGCTGGGACCGCGACACCGAGCAGTACGTCGACTCCGCCCAGCTCTTCCTCTCCGTCAGCTGCTGGCGGGCGCTGGCCGGCAACGTCAGCCAGTCGCTGCGCAAGGGCGACCCGGTGGTGCTCACCGGCAAGCTCTCCACCCGGACGTACGAGAAGGACGGGCAGCACCGCACGGCCATCGAGCTGGAGGCGTACGCGGTGGGCCCGGACCTCGGCCGGGGGACGGCGGTCTTCCGCCGCTCGGCCCGGCCCGCGTCCGACGACGCCGGGTCCGGCCCGGCCTCGTCGGGCACGGCCGGGTCCTTCGGCGACGCCGGTGTCGACCCGGCGCCGACGCCGGCGCGGGAGCTGACGGGAGCCGCCGTGTGACCTCGGCCCACCGGGCTGGGACACTGGAGGGCGACTCAGGCGACGGGAGCGGCAAGCGGTATGGCGCAGTACATCTACTCGATGCGCAAGGTACGCAAAGCGCACGGTGACAAGGTGATCCTCGACGACGTCACGTTGGCGTTCCTGCCCGGGGTGAAGATCGGTGTGGTCGGCCCCAACGGCGCCGGCAAGTCGAGCGTGCTCAAGATCATGGCGGGTCTCGACAACCCGTCCAACGGCGACGCGATCCTCACGCCGGGCTACTCGGTCGGCATCCTCATGCAGGAGCCGCAGCTGGACGAGAGCAAGGACGTCCGCGGCAACGTGGAGCTGGCGGTGGCCGAGACCCGCGCGGTGCTGCAGCGGTTCGAGGAGGTCAGCGCCGCGATGGGCGAGCCCGACGCGGACTTCGACTCGCTGCTGGCCGAGCAGGGCGACCTGATGGAGAAGATCGAGCACCGCAACGGGTGGGAGCTCGACAGCACCATCGAGCAGGCCATGGACGCGCTGCGCTGCCCGCCCCCGGACGCCCCGGTGGACACCCTCTCCGGCGGGGAGAAGCGGCGGGTCGCGCTGTGCGCGCTGCTGCTCGAGCAGCCCGACCTGCTGCTCCTCGACGAGCCGACCAACCATCTCGACGCGGAGAGCGTGGACTGGCTCGAGCAGCACCTCGCGAAGTACCCCGGGACGGTGCTGGCCGTCACCCACGACCGGTACTTCCTGGACAACGTGGCCGAGTGGATCCTCGAGCTCGACCGCGGCCACGCGTACCCCTACGAGGGCAACTACTCCACCTACCTGGAGATGAAGCAGAGCCGGCTCAAGGTGGAGGGCCGCAAGGACGCCAAGCGGCAGCGCATCCTCGAGCAGGAGCTGGAGTGGGTGCGCAGCAACCCGAAGGCGCGGCAGGCGAAGAGCAAGGCGCGCCTCCAGCGCTACGAGGAGCTCGCGGCCGAGGCGGAGCGGGGCCGGAAGCTGGACTTCGAGGAGATCCAGATCCCGCCGGGCCCGCGGCTGGGTTCGATCGTCGTCGAGGCCGCCAAGCTGAAGAAGGGCTTCGCCGACCGGGTGCTCATCAACGACCTGTCGTTCTCGCTGCCCCGCGGTGGCATCGTCGGGATCATCGGGCCGAACGGCGTGGGCAAGACGACGCTGTTCAAGACCGTGGTCGGCGAGGAGAAGGTCGACGACGGCGTCCTGCGCATCGGCGAGACGGTGAGCCTGTCCTACGTCGATCAGGGGCGCAGCGGGCTTGACCCGAAGAAGTCGGTCTGGCAGGTCGTCTCCGAGGGTCTGGACCACATCAAGGTCGGCAACATCGAGATGCCGTCCCGGGCGTACGTGAGCGCGTTCGGGTTCAAGGGTCCGGACCAGCAGAAGCCGACCGGGGTGCTGTCCGGTGGCGAGCGCAACCGGCTCAACCTCGCGTTGACGCTCAAGGAGGGTGGCAACCTGTTGCTGCTCGACGAGCCCACCAACGACCTCGATGTCGAGACCCTGCAGTCGCTGGAGAACGCGCTGCTGGAGTTCCCGGGCTGCGCCGTGGTCATCTCCCACGACCGGTGGTTCCTCGACCGGGTGGCCACGCACATCCTGGCCTGGGAGGGGACGGAGGAGGACCCGGCCCGCTGGTTCTGGTTCGAGGGCAACTACGCCGACTACGAGGCCAACAAGGTCGACCGGATGGGCGCCGAGGCCGCCCGGCCGCACCGGGTCACCCACCGCAAGCTGACCCGCGACTGAGGACGTGTCCCCCCGGCCGCGCCACCCCGCCGTGCTCCGGCGGAGGTCCGGCGCGGTCGGGGCCGGGCCGGACGGTGCCGGCCGGGTCCACGGGAGGTGTCCCGGATGACCGGGCTGCGGCTGGGCGACCCGGCGGACGTGGCCGACCTGGCGTCGTTCCTCGGCCGGGCGGTGGCGCTCGACCCCGCGGCGCTGACCCGGCTGCGGGCCGGCGGGGGGCGGGTGACGGCGTACGTGCGGCTGCCGTTCGGGGTGCTGGTCAGCCGGACGGTGACCGGCGCCGCGGAGCCCGCGGACGTGTCGGTGCGGGCGGCCGACCTGGTGGCCGGCCTGGACATGCCGCCCGAGGCCGGACCGTCCACCGGCGGGGCTGATCCGGCGGGCGGAGCGGGATCCGGGGGCGGGACCGGGCGGTCGGTGCCGTGGCCGGCGTTCCAGGACGTCCGGTGGCGGGCCGCGCTTCCCCCGGGCGGTGGTTGGCGGCTGCTCGACCAGGTGCCCGGAGACGTCGTCCGGGCGCTGGTCCGGGCCGGCCGGGAGGCGTTGCGGGCGGTGCCGGCCGGGGCGGCGGCGACCGCGGGGGAGACCCTGCTCGACCACGAGTCGCTCACGGTCACCGGGGCGGGCCGGACGGCGGCGCTGCCGCTGCGGGTGCTCAGCGCGCTCACCAAGATGGGGTTCCTCGGCGACGGCGGAGGGGACGCGGTGATGGTCTCCGCCACCGGCGGCTGGGTCCGCCTCGCCGGCCCGTACGGCTCGTCCTACCACCACGAGACCACCGGCCTCGGCCTCAGCCCCCGCTGAGGACGGCCCGGCGGGTCAGGCCAGCCAGACGGCGGTGTCGGCGGGGAGAGTGCCGTCCGGTGGCAGCGGGCCGCTGGCCAGCAGCAGGTCGCCGGGCGGCATCGGGACCGGCTCGCTCGACGCGTTCAGCGCGCAGAGCAGCCCGGCCGGGCGGCGGAACGCCAGGCAGCCGGCCGGCGCGCTGAACCACTCCAGCCCGTCCCGGCCGAACGCCGGGTGCTCCCGCCGCAGCTCCAGCGCCCGCCGGTAGAGCGACAGGGTCGAGTCCGGGTCCTCGAGCTGGGCCTCCACCGTCAGGTGGGCCCAGTCGTCCGGCATCGGCAGCCAGGTGCGCGCCGAGGAGCTGAAGTCGTACGGCGGCTTCTCGCCGGACCACGGCATCGGCACCCGCTCGCCGTCCCGGCCCCGCTCGGTCCGGCCGCTGCGCTCCCAGACCGGGTCCTGCAGGACCTCGTCCGGCAGGTCCACGTTCGGCAGGGCCAGCTCGTCGCCGTAGTAGAGGTACGCCACACCGGGCAGCGCGAGTTGCACCATCGCGGCGGCGCGGGCCCGCCGCCGGCCGGTCGCCTCGTCGGCGTCCACCGCGTACCGGGTGGCGTGCCGGACGACGTCGTGGTTCGACAGCACCCACGTCGTCGGGGCGCCGACCGCCAGCATGGCGGTCAGCGACGCGTCGATCGCCTCCCGGAAGGCCGCCGCGTCCCAGTCCGCCTGCAGCAGCCGGAAGTTGAAGGCCAGGTTCAGCTCGTCCGGCCGGACGTACCGCGCCAGCCGCTCGTCGCCGTCCACCCAGACCTCGCCCACGGCCATCCGCTCCGGGTACGAGTCGAGCACCCGGCGGATCATGCGGTGCACGTCGTGCACCTCCTCCGCGTCGAAGCGGGGGTCCTGCCCGTCGCGCTGGTTGGGCACCGCGTCGACGCCCGCCGGCACGTCCATGTCGGGCAGTCCGGCGGCCTTCGCCATCCCGTGCGCCACGTCGATGCGGAACCCGTCCGTGCCCCGGTCCAGCCAGAACCGGATCGTGCGCTCCAGGTCGGCCGCGACCTCCGGATTCGTCCAGTCCAGGTCCGGCTGCTCGGCGGTGAACAGGTGCAGGTACCACGAGCCGTCCGGCACGCGGGTCCACGCCGGGCCGCCGAAGATCGAGCGCCAGTTGTTCGGCGGCTCCGCGCCGCCGTCGCCCCTGCCGTCGCGGAAGACGTACCGGGCCCGCTCCGGGCCGGGGCCCGCCACCGCGCCGGCGAAGTCGACGTGCCGGTCCGAGGTGTGGTTCGGCACCAGGTCGACGGTCACCTTGATGCCGAGCGCGTGCGCGTCGGCGACCAGCGCGTCGAAGTCCGCCAGGGTGCCGAACAGCGGGTCGACGTCCCGGGGGTCGGCCACGTCGTACCCGTGGTCGACCATCGGCGACGGGTAGAACGGGGTCAGCCACAGCGCGTCCACGCCGAGCAGGTGGAGGTACGGCAGCCGCGCGCGGATGCCCGCGAGGTCGCCCACACCGTCGCCGTCGGCGTCGGCGAAGCTGCGCACGTAGACCTGGTAGAAGACCGCGGTCTTCCACCAGACGTCCCCTCTCGGGGACGTGGTCGTGCGACTGTCGGGCGAGCGGTGCACAGAACTCCTCGGCGATGACGTCATCGGGCGGCTCCGGGGCGGTGGGTACTTTCGGGTCCGGCGAGACCTACCCGGTCCGCGAGCCGTCCCACTGGTTCTGCATGCTGTGTGCCGCCATCTCCAGGTAGCGCCACAGCGTCCCGGCCTGGTCGGCCGGCAGCTCCAGCGAGTCCAGCGCCTCCCGCATGTGCCGCAGCCACGCGTCCCGGGCGGCCTCGCCGATCGCGAACGGCGCGTGCCGCATCCGGAGCCTCGGGTGGCCGCGACGCTCCGAGTACGTCCGCGGGCCGCCCCAGTACTGGACCAGGAACATCCGGAGCCGGTCCTCGGCCGGGCCGAGGTCCTCCTCCGGGTACAGCGGGCGCAGCACCGGATCCGCCCGCACGCCCTCGTAGAACCGGCCCACCAGCCGACGGAACGTCTCCTCGCCACCCACGAGGTCATAGAGCGTCTGGTCGGACTGCGGTTCGGTCACGTGTCGATTGTCCCGCACCCGCCCCGGTGCCCGGGCGGCACCGCCCCCGCGCCGCCCGGGAACCGGGACCGGGCGGCACGAGGCGGTCCCGGCCGGGTGCTCGACCGGGGGTCCTGGGCGGCGGCGGGGCCGGCCCGGCGGGTCACCGGCGCAGGTGGCCGGCGAGGAAGCCCGCCGTCTCCACCCACGCCGCGACCGTCGGCTTCTCCTGGTAGGTCCGGCGGTCGGCGTTGGCGAAGCCGGGTGGGACGCCGGACCAGGTCCGCGCGGTGACCTCGGTGCCCGAGCTCCGCAGGTCATGCAGGAAGCCGCGGGTGACCAGGTCCTGCTCGGCCGGCCCGCCGGTCAGGTGCAGCAGCGTCGGGCAGGGCACCAGCGACCGCTCCGCCTCGCCGAGCACCGCGTAGAAGGCGACGATGGCGTCCAGCGCCCCGGTGGTCGCGGTCAGCAGGGCCAGCCGGCCGCCGAGGCCGAAGCCGACCGCGCCGACCCGCTGCGGCCGCACCTTGGGCCGGGCCAGCAGTTGGGTCGCCGCCGTGGCCAGCAGGCCGCGGGACCGCAGCGTGTCGAGCCGACCGGCCAGCCGCGCGGCCTCCGCCGGCTCGCCCGCCGTGCGGCCGTCGAACAGGTCGACGGCGAGCGCCACGAAGCCGGCCTCGGCCAGCCAGTCGCAGCGTTGCCGGACGTGCGGCAGCAGGCCCCACTCGTCGTGGACGACGACCACACCGGGGCCCTTGCCCGGCGGCTCGCTGAGGTAGCCGCGCCCGCTGCGCCCGGCCGCACCCAACGTCACCTCGGTCCCCACGAGTGTCACCCTTCCGGCTGTTCGAGTTCGAACAGATGTTCGATAGAGTGACCGTACAAGCGGGTCGGGGCACCGGCAAGGGCCAGTGACGGGGGCGATGGGGGATGAAGCTAGGCGTTCGGAGCGTGCTTCGGCATGTCCTGCTGAGATTGGGCGGCGGTCGCGATGGCGGTCGCCAGCCGGCCGAAGACGAGGCCGTGCGCGGGCAGCTCCGCCCACCAGTAGAGGTGCCCGGGCAGGCCGTGCGGGCGGAAGACGGTCCGCTGCCGGTAGACGGTGCGGCCCCGGTCGTCGGTGCCCACCCGCAGCTCCAGCCAGGCGACGCCCGGCATCCGCATCTCGGCGCGGAGGCGGAGCAGCTCGCCGGACCGCAGCTCCTCCACGCGCCAGAAGTCCAGCCGGTCGCCGACCCGGAGCCGGTCCGGCCGGCCCCGGCGCAGGCCCACGCCGCCGGCCAGCCGGTCGACCGCGCCGCGCAGCACCCAGGGTCCACCGAAACGGTACGAGCCGTGCTCGCCGCCGATCGCGGTGATCGCCCGCCACACGGCCTCCGGCGGGGCGTCGACGAGCCGGCTGCGCTCCTCGGAGTGCAGGAAGGCGCCGGGCTCGACCGGGCGGGGTCGCCGGGTCCGCCGGGTCCGCCGGCGCCGGCGGGCGGGTGGCCGGCCGGGACGCGGGAGTCGCATCCGGCCAGTGTTCCGGCCCGCCCGGTCGCCGGCACCGCGGCGGG
>CADCTP010000123.1 GCA_902805565.1 uncultured Mycobacteriales bacterium | reverse complement strand
GTTGGGGAACGGCCCGCCCGGACCCGCGCCGCTCGGGAACGGCCCGCCCGGGTACGCCGGCCGGCCCGCGAAGAACGCCGGCACCGGCCGCCCCTCCTGCACCGCCCGTACGGCCTCGGCCAGCTCGCCGCCGTGCCCGAACCGCTGCCGCGAGTCCTTCGCCAGCGTTCGCAGCACCAGCGCCCGCACCGGCCCCGGCACGTCCGGTGGGAGCGGCGGCGGCGCGTCCCGGATCTGCATCATCGCCACCGTGACCGGCGAGTCGGCCACGAACGGCAGCCGCCCGGCCAGGCACTCGTACGCGACCACGCCGAGCGAGTAGACGTCCGACGGCGGCCCGACCACCCGGCCCTCGGCCTGCTCGGGGGAGAAGTACTGCGCGGTCCCGACGACCATGCCGTTCTGGGTGAGCGGGACGGCGTCGGCGGCCCGGGCGATGCCGAAGTCGGTGATCTTCACCGCGCCGTCCGACCGCCGGACCAGCAGGTTGCCCGGCTTGACGTCGCGGTGGACCATCCCGACCCGGTGCGCCTCGGCCAGCGCCAGCGCGGCCTGCCGGACGATCTCCAGCACCCGCGCCGCCGGCAGCCGGCCGTCCCGGGCCAGCTGGGCCGACAGCGGCTCGCCGTCGACGAACTCCATGACCAGGTAGGCGGTCGGGATGTCGTCGCCGGGCACCGCGACCTCGCCGTAGTCGAACACGTTGGCGATGCCGTTGTGCTGGACCGACGCCGTGGTCCGGGCCTCGGTCCGGAAGCGCTCCAGGAACGTCTGGTCCTGGGTCAGCTCGGACTTGAGCACCTTCACCGCGACGGTCCGGTGCAGGACGGTGTCCTCGGCCCGCCAGACCTCGCCCATGCCGCCGACGGCGATGCGGCGGGCCAGCCGGTAGCGGTCGCCGAGCAGCGTGTCCTGGGCGAGCGAGTCCACCTCACCCGCCCCCCGCGCCCAGCACGGCCGCCATCACGCCGCGGGCGACCGGGGCGGCGGCCCGTCCGCCGGTGGTCTCCGAGCCGGAGTTGCCGCCGTTCTCGATGATCACCGCGACCGCGACCTTGCGGCCGTCCTTCTCGGCGAAGCCGATGAACCACGCGTGCGGCGGCCGGTCGGTGCCGTCCTCGGCGGTGCCGGTCTTGCCGGCCACCTCCACGCCGCCGATCTGCGCCGCCCGGCCGGTGCCCCGGGCGACCACGCTGCGCATCATCCGGGTCAGCCCGTCGGCGACCTCCGGGCTGACCGCGGTGGACTGCTCGTCCGGCTCGGTCCGGTCCAGCACGGTCAGGTCGGGCGCCTGCACCTCGCTGACCAGGTACGGCGTCATCAGCACGCCCCGGTTCGCCACCGCCGCGGCCATCTGCGCGGCCTGCAGCGGGGTCAGCGACACGTCCCGCTGGCCGATCGAGGACTGGCCGAGCGCGGCGTCGTCCGGGATCTCGCCGAGCGAGCTGGCGGAGACCCGCAGCGGGACCTCCAGCGGGTCGCCGGTGCCGATCCCGAACCCGGCCGCCGCCGCCCGGACCTCCGACTCGCCCAGGTCGACGCCGAGCTTCGCGAACCCGGTGTTGTACGAGTTCGTCACCGCGCTCTCCAGGGTGACCCGCTCGGCGCCGCAGGTCGCGTCGCCGAAGTTCCGCAGCAGGGTCCGGGTGCCCGGCAGCAGGTAGCGGTGCGGGCAGTCGATGACCGTCTCCGGGGTGCGCCCGTTGGCCAGCGCCGCCGCCGCGACCACCACCTTGAAGATGGAGCCCGGGGGGTAGCGCTGGTTGATCGCCCGGTTGAGCAGCGGGTCGTCCTGGGCGGCGGCCAGCTGGTTGTAGCGGGTCCGGATCGCCGACGGGTCGTGCGAGGACAGCGGGTTCGGGTCGTACGACGGGGTGCTGGCCATCGCCAGGATCGCGCCGGTGGTCGGGTCGAGCGCCACCACCGCCCCGCGCCGGTCGGCGAGCCCGGCGTACGCCGCGTCCTGGGCCCGCCGGTTCAGCGTGAGGACGACGTTGCCGCCGCGCGGGTCCCGCCCGGTGAGCAGCGCGGACAGCCGGCGGGTGAACAGCCGGTTGTCGCTGCCGGCGAGGAAGCCGTTCTCGGCCTGCTCCATGCCGGTCGCGCCGTAGATCAGCGAGTAGAACCCGGTGACCGGGGCGTACTTCGCCCGCTCCGGGTAGCGGCGCAGGTACTTCAGGCTGTCGTCGGTCGGCACCGACTCGGCGATCGCCCGGCCGTCGACGACGATCGTGCCGCGCTGCCGCTCGTACTCGTCCAGCAGCACCCGGGTGTTGCCCGGGTCCGCGCGCAGCGAGTCGCCCTGGAAGACCTGCACGTAGTTGGCGTTCGCGATGAGCAGGCCGAAGAGCACCAGCATCGCCAGCGCCACCCGGCGGACCGGCCGGTTCACCGGACCACCTCCGTCATCGCCTCGGCCAGCGGGGGCCGCGGCGGGGCCTTCACCGGCGGCCGGCGGGCCGCGTCGGAGATCCGCAGCAGCAGCGCGATCAGCGCGAAGTTCGCCACCAGCGACGACCCGCCGTAGGACAGGAACGGCGTGGTCAGACCGGTCAGCGGGATCAGCTTGGTCACCCCGCCGACGACGATGAACACCTGCCAGGCCAGCACGAACGACAACCCGGAGGCCAGCAGCTTGCCGAAGGAATCCCGCACGGTCAGCGCGGTGCGGAAGCCGCGGATCACGATCAGCGCGTAGATCACCAGCAGCGCCACCAGGCCGACCAGGCCCAGCTCCTCGCCGACGGTCGCGATGATGAAGTCGGTCTTGGCGAACGGCACGGTCTCCGGCCGCCCGCCGCCCAGGCCGGTGCCGAACAGGCCGCCGGTGCCCAGCCCGAACAGCGACTGCACGATCTGGTAGCCCTCGTCGTTGCGGTAGTCGAACGGGTGCAGCCAGACCGTGACCCGGTCCTGCACGTGCGTGAACAGCGAGTGCGCGATCAGCGCGCCGACCAGGAACAGCCCGACGCCGATCAGCAGCCAGGACGTCCGCTCGGTGGCGATGTAGAGCAGCACCACGAACATGCCGAAGAACAGCAGCGAGGTGCCGAGGTCCTTCTCCCCGACCAGCACCAGCAGGGACAGCCCCCAGGCCACCAGTACCGGGCCGAGGTCCCGGCCGCGGGGCAGGTAGACGCCGAGGAACCGGCGGCTGGCCAGCGCCAGCACGTCCCGCTTCTGCACCAGGTACGCCGCGAAGAACACCATCAGCGCCAGCTTGGCGAACTCACCCGGCTGGATGGAGAAGCCCGCCACCCGGATCCAGATCTTCGCCCCGTTGACCTCGGAGAACCGGCTCGGCAGCACCGCAGGCAGGGCCAGGAACGCCAGGCCGGCCGCGGCCAGCGTGTACGCGTACCGGGCCAGCGCGCGGTGGTCGCGGATCACCAGCAGCACGGTGACGAACAGCGCCAGCCCGATGCACGTCCACACCACCTGCACGCTGGCGTCCCCGCCCGGGATCGGCTGCCCGTCCTGCGCGGCGTCGGCCTGCTCGGCCAGGTCCAGCCGGCGGATCAGCACCAGGCCCAGCCCGTTGAGCAGCGCCACGCACGGCAGGATCAGCGGGTCCGCGTACGGCGCGAGCCAGCGGATCACGCCGTGCGCGACGGCGTAGATCGCGGCGAAGAACGCGCCGTAGCGCCAGACCGCCGAGCTCATCGCCTCGTTCACGGTCGCCTCGACCACGGCGTACGCCGTCACCACGAGGACCACCGCGAACACCAGCAGGGCCAGCTCGGTGCCCCGCCGTCGGGGCACCGGCCGGGGAGCACCGGGGGCAGTGCCGGTGGCGGCGGCGGGAGGGGCGGTCAAGGCAGCCGGCACCCCTCGTCGCCGGGCGCCTCGATCCCGGTCGGGTTCGCCGGTGCGGTCGGCGTGGACGGGGTGACCGACGGCGTCGGCGCGGGAACCGCCCGGCCCGGGGGCCGGGACGGGGTGGGCGACGGGGTCGGGGCGGCGGTCGGGCACAGCGGCTTCTGCTGGCTGTTGAGGTTGGCCAGGATGCGGTCGGCCTCGGTGCGGTTCTCCGCCGGGATGCCGTCCTCGACCTGGCGGCGGGCGACCTGGACCAGGTCGTCCAGCCGCATCGGGCTGGTGTCGACCACCGAGTAGAGGTGCACCGGCCCGACCGCGGCGTTGATCCCCCGGTACACCGCGACCCGGTCGCCCTCGACGCCGACGAAGTACTGCGCCTGGGTCCACAGCCACAGCCCGACCCCGCCGGCCACCAGCACCGCGGCCAGCGTCAGCAACCCGAACGCCGACCGCAGCCGGCGCCGCCGGGACCGGACCGGCACGTCGGGGACGGTGTCCTCGGCCCGGGGCCGCTGGTTCAGCGTCGCCGCGCGGGCGGCCGGGCTGGTCCGGTCCGGCTCCCGCTGGCCGCGGTGGCCGCCGACCGCGCCGTCCAGCACCGGCGCGTCGTCGCCGTACGGCACGTCGATGACGTCGGCGACGATGCAGGTCACGTTGTCCGGGCCGCCGGCCCGCAGGGCCAGCTCGACCAGCCGGTCCGCCGACTCGTGCGGGTCCGGCAGCGACAGCGCCTCCAGCAGCGTGTCCGGGGACACCACGTCGGACAGCCCGTCGGAGCAGAGCAGGTAGCGGTCGCCGATCCGGACCTCGCGGATCGACAGGTCCGGCTCGACCTCGGCGCCGTTGAGCGCGTGCAGGATCAGCGACCGCTGCGGGTGCGAGCTGGCCTCCTCCACGGTGAGCCGGCCCTCGTCGATCAGCGCCTGGACGAACGTGTCGTCGTGGGTGATCTGGGCGAGCTGCCCGTTGCGGACCAGGTACGCCCGGGAGTCGCCGACGTGCACCAGCCCGACCCGGGACCCGGCGAACAGCAGCGCGGTCAGCGTGGTGCCCATGCCGTCGAGGTTCGGGTCCTGTTCGACCATCGCCCGCAGGTTGTTGTTCGCCGCGGCGGTGGCGTCCCGCAACGTCGACAGCAGATCGTCGACGGGGCGGTCCTCGTCCAGGTGGGTCAGCGTGGAGATGACGACGTTGCTGGCCACCTCGCCGGCCGCGTGCCCGCCCATGCCGTCGGCGAGCGCGAGCAGCCGGGGACCGGCGTACACCGAGTCCTCGTTGTTGGTGCGCATCAGTCCGCGGTCGGAGCGGACCGCGTACCGCAGGGCCACGGTCACCGTGCTGGGCCCTGGCCGGGGGGAACGTTCATGACCTCAACTCGAGAACCGTCTTGCCGATCCGGATGGGGACTCCGGGCGGGATCAGCGTGGGGCCGGTGACCTTGGTGCGGTCGAGGTACGTGCCGTTGGTGGAGCCGAGATCCTCGACGTACCAATCGCCGTCCCGGCTGACGAGCCTCGCGTGCCGGGTGCTCGCGTAGTCGTCGGTGAGCACCAGGGTCGAGTCGTTCGCCCGGCCGATCATGATGGGTTGCTCGCCCAGGGCGATGCGGGTGCCGGCGAGGCCGCCCTCGGTGACGAGCAGTTGGGTGAGCGCCTTCCCCCTTCGCTTCGGCCGGGGCCGCTGGGCGGCCGGTCGGACCGTGGGCACCGTGGAGCGCGGCGCACCGGCCCCCGCCAGGTCGGCGCGGACGACGCGCAGCGTAGCGAAGATGAAGATCCAGAGCAGCGCCAGGAACCCGAAACGCAGGATCTGGACGACGATGGGCGCGTTCATGGCGAGGAGACGCTCCCCCAGGTCACGCCTGCTCCTGCCGATACACCACGACGGTGTGCCCGACGCGGACCACGTCGCCGTGCTGGAGCTGCCACGACTGCGCGCGGTGTCCGTTGACCGTGGTGCCGTTGGTGGAGCCGAGGTCGTGCAGCACGGCGCCGTTGCCGTCGAACCGGATGTCGACGTGCCGGCGGGACACCCCGGTGTCCGGCAGTCGCAGGTCCGCGTCCTGGCCGCGGCCGATGACGTTGCTGCCGACCTGCAGCTCCAGCCACTGCTGGGAGCCGTCGACGGTCAGCAGGTGCCGCACCCGCTGCTGCTGCTGGTACGCCGGCGGCGGGACGGTCTGGGCCGGGCCGTAGCCGTTGGCGCCGTTGGGGTAGCCGTTGGCCTGCTCGTACGGGTCGCCGTAGCCGGCCTGGCCGTAGCCCTGCTCCGGCGTGACCGGCGGGTAGCCCGGCTCCTGGCCGTAGCCCGGCTGGCCGTAGCCGTTGTACTGCCCGTCGTCGTAGCCGGGCCGCGGGGCGCCGTAGCCCTGGTCCTGGCCGTACCCGGGCTGGCCGTAGCCCTGTTGGCCGGCGCTCTGGTCACCGCCGTAGCCGCCGGCACCGAAGCCGCCGGCCGCCGCGAAGCCCGGCACCGGACTCCCGCCGCCGCCCGCCGGCACCGCCGGCATGGACAGCGAGTTGTACGGCCGGCGGCGGGGACCCGCGTTCGGGTCCACGCTGCTCGAGACGTTGAACATCCCGGTCCCCAGCTCCTCGTTGCGTGACAGGGAGACCTCGATGTCCCCGAACGTCGACCAGCCCTCGTCGTCCACGTGCTCCTGGACCATCTCGGCCAGGGTGTTGGCCAGCTGGGTCTCCCAGGGCGCCAGCCGGTCGTGGTCGGTCGGACCGAGGTCCACCACGTACCGGTTCGGCACGAGGACCCGGTCCTGCCCCACGATCGCCCGCCGCGACTCGGCCTCCCGCTGGAGCGCCTTGGCCACCTCGACCGGCTCCACCTGACCCTTGAACAGGCGGGCGAACGCAGTGCCCACGGCACCCTCGAGCCGCCGCTCGAACCGCTGCAGCACTCCCACCTGAGAACCCCTTCCGTCACGACCGCTGCCCGATGGTATCCGCGTCCTCCCTACCCCACTCCTCCCGAGGGGCAAGCTGCTCGGAAGGGGCCAACCTTCTGCGTGCTATCCTCGCTCGGCCGCTGGGCGAGTGGCGGAATGGCAGACGCGCACGGTTCAGGTCCGTGTGTCCGTAAGGACGTGGGGGTTCAACTCCCCCCTCGCCCACTCCAGTCGAGGTCGCCCCTATCCGCGTAGTGCGCGGATGGGGGCGACTTTCGTTGTGTTGGCCGCGGGGCCGAGCCCCGCGGGCCCGCGTTCCGGGGGCATGTCCGGTTGTCGGGCTGCGGTTCCGGGCGCGTGGGGGCCTTGGGTTGTCGGGCTGCGGTTCCGCGCGCGTGGGGGCCTTGGGTTGGCGGGCTGTGGTTCCGGGCGCGTGGTGGTGGGCGGCGGTTGGGTTCGCCGGTGGTGCGGGTCGCCGGGTGTGCGTCCGGCGCGCAGTACGGCTACTCGAGGGTGAGGGTGGTGGTGGCGGTGTTGTTGTCGCGGTTGGTCTCGGGGAGCCGGGACTCGTCGTCCACCTCGGCCTCGACGGTGTGCTCGCCGGGGATCGCCGTCCAGGTCGGGCCGTCCGGGCCGCCGTCCGCGGTGTAGACCCGCTCCTCGCCCGGCGCCAGCGGCGCGCTGCTCTCGCTCGACCAGGTGACCTTCGTCCCGTCCACCGAGAAGGCGACCCCGTGGGTCCGCTCCGGTGTCGGGTCGGTGCCGGTGTTGCGGACCACCGCGGAGAACGTCACCGGCTGCCCGGCGGTGAGCTCGCCCTCCGCCGGCGACCAGGACACCGACAGCACGACCAGGTCCGGACCGGCCGACCGCACGGTCGGCTGCTCGGTGGGTGCCGGCGGGGTGCTCCCCGGCGCCGGGTCAGGGGCCGGCGGCGCGGTCGGGCCGGGCGGGGGCGCCGGCACGGCCGTTGTCCCCCACGGCGGCGCCGCCGTGGGGGACGCCGTCGT
>CADCTP010000122.1 GCA_902805565.1 uncultured Mycobacteriales bacterium | reverse complement strand
TGGCCGAGCCCGCGGCCGCGCCGGCGCCCGCGGCCGCGGCCTCGCCGCCGCGGGCCCCGGTGCGGGCCGATCCGCCGCCGGTGCCGGCGGTCCCGCGGGCGCGCACGCTGCGGGAGATCGTCCGGCTGGTCGGCAACGACCCCCGGTACGGGCTCGGCGCGGTGGGGGTCTTCCTCGGCATGGTGCTGCTCGGCCTGGACGGCGCGGTGCTGCCGTGGCTGTGGGTCGAGCTGGTCGACGGCGACGGCGGGACGTTCTGGCCGGCGGCCGGGATCGTGGCCGCCCTGCTGGTGACGGCGCCGCTGCCGTACTTCGCCAGCCGGTGGTTCCCGGAGTGGTGGGTCCGGCAGATGCTGCGGATCGGCCTGCGGCTGGTGCACGGGCAGACCGGCCCGCGCCGGGTCAGCTCGCACACCCCGGCCGAGGTCGTCGCCCAGGGCGGGGACACCGAGCGGGTGGTGGTGCTGGCTGACAACGTGATCGACCAGGGCATCAGCGTGCTCGTCGTGATCGCGATGACCCTGGTGACGGGGACGATCGTGCCGGCGCTGTTCTTCGTCGGGACGATGGCGCTGTCCGGGCTGGCCGCCACGCTGTTCGGGCCGCTGCTGGCCCGGGCCGCGCGGGCCACGGTGGCGGCCCGGGCGGCGTTCGCGACCTCGCTGGTGTCGGCGCTGTCCGCGGCGCGGACGGTGAAGCTGGCCGGGGCGACCGACCCGGTGCTGGCGCAGCTGGCCCGGCTGGACCGCACCCGCAGCAGCCGGCAGCGCCGGGAGATCGCCGTCCAGGTGTGGGCCCGTTCCACCCCGGCGCTGGCCACCGGGCTGCTGCCGATCGCGGTGTGGGCGCTCTACCTGTCCGGCTCGCTGTCGGCCTCGGCCGCCCTGGTCGCGGTGTCGACGCTGGGCGGGGCGCGGTGGTTCGCGTACACCACCGCGTCGCTGGTCTCCCAGCTGCCGTCGGCCCGGGTGTGGACGGCGCGGACGGCGGCGATGGCCGGGCTGTCCGCGTACTCGGCCGCGGTGCCCGGGGTGGACCTGGCGGCCGGGACCGCGCCGGCCCCGCCGGCGGCGCCCCGGCAGCCGCTGCGGCACCTGGTGCTGTCCGGGTTCGGGGCGGTGCACGAGGACGGGACGGTCGGCGTGCGGGACGTGGACCTGACCGTGCAGCGCGGGCAGCTGGTCCTCGTGCTCGGCGCGGTCGGGTCGGGCAAGTCCTCGCTGCTGCGGGCGCTGGCCGGGATCGTGCACCACACCGGCCAACTGCGCTGGAACGGGGAGCCGGTCACCGACCCGGAGCTGTTCCTGCGCCCCAACCAGGTCGGGTACGTCGGCCAGCTGCCGCGGGTGCTGTCCGGCACCGTCGCCGACAACGTCCGGCTCGGCCACGAGGTCGACGCGGCCGGCGCGGTCTCCACCGCGCAGCTGGAGCACGACCTGGCCGTCGCGGGCGGCGGGCTCGGCCTGATGATCGGGCACAAGGGCACGCTGCTGTCGGGCGGGCAGCTCCAGCGCCTGGCGCTGGCCCGGGCGCTGGCGCCGCGCACCGAGCTGCTCGTCGCCGACGACGTGTCCTCGGCCCTGGACGTCACCACCGAGCTGGACCTGTGGCGGGCGCTGCGCGAGCACGGGGTGACGGTCGTCGGTTCGACCTCCAAGCGGGCGGCGCTGAGCCGGGCCGACCAGGTGTTGGTGCTGGTCGACGGGGCGGCGGCAGCCGTCGGGCCGTGGCGCGACCTGGAGGACCGCTGGGGCCACCTCGCCGGCTGAGCTCCGGGCCGGCTGAGCCCCGATCCGGCTGAGCCCCGAGCCGGTCGGGGCGTCGAGCCGGCTGGGCGTCGAGCCGGCCGGGCCCCGGGCCGGTCGGGCGTCGGGAGCCGTACGGTCAGGGGCGGACGCGGCGGGCGGCGGTGCCGGCGACGGCGGCCGCGGCGGCCAGCGCGGCGGCGGCGCCGGTGGGGCGCAGCCAGTGCCGGCCCCAGCGGCCGTGGGTCGCGTCGCCGGCCGGCCGGGGGGCGAAGACGTTGCCGTCGTTCGGCTCGACCGGGTCCTTGGACAGGGCGCCGACCCGCATCAGCGGGGCGACCAGCCGGTCGTACACCGCCGGCACGGTCCGGAAGCCCAGCACGACGACCGGGTTGGCGACGCCGACCGAGATCTCCCGGCGGGGTCGGTCCAGCGCGCGCAGGATCGCCCGGGCCACCTTCTCCGGCGGGTCCACCGGCGGCGGCGGCCGGCCGTCGCGGTTCAGGTACGTCGCCGCCTGGCTGTAGACCGGGGTGTCGACGCCCCCCGGGGAGACCAGGCTGATCCCGATGCCGGGCGTCTCCCGGGCCTCCACCTGCAGCGTGCGGACGAAGCCCTGCAGCGCCCACTTCGCCGTCACGTACGAGCTCATGTACGGGACGGCGATCTTGCCGAGCAGGGAGCCGACCACGACGAGGTTGCCGCCGCACTGGGCCTGGAAGGTCCGCAGCGCGGTCCGGGCGACGTTCGCGGCGCCGGTGAGGGTGACCGCGAGGACCTGGTCGAAGACCTTCGCCGGCACGTCCTCGAACCGGCCGTACGCGACCACCGTCACCGAGTGGACCACCGCGTCCACCCGGCCGAAGTGCTCGGCCGCCGTGGCCAGCAGCGTGTCGACCGCGCCCTGGTCGGCGACGTCGGTCGGCACGACCAGCGTCTCGGCGCCCAGCGCCACGCACTCCCGCTCGGCCGCCCGCAGGCTCTCCTCGGCCCGGGCCGCCAGCACCAGCCGGTCGCCGCGGCGGGCGCAGCCGACCGCGGTCGCCCGCCCGATCCCGCTGGAGGCGCCGGTGATGACGACCACCCGGCCGCCTTCGGTGTCCTGCACGGCTCCCCCTCGTCCGTCGGGCCGCCCGGCCCGGTGTCCCAGCAGCGCCCAGCCGGTGGTGACGGCCGCGCTGGCCAGCGCCGGCCGCCGGTACCGGCGGGACACCGCGGCCAGGCCGACCATCGACAGCGCGTGCAGGGCGTCCACCCCGACGCCGGCGTCGACCACCGCGGGGCGGGGCGCCGCCACGGTCGCCGCCGCCTGCGCCACCTCCCGCAGCCCCAGCACCCGCAGCGCGTACGGGCCCCAGCGGTCGGCCGGGTCCAGGCCGACCCGGGCGCCCACCGCCCGGGGCGCGGCCGCGCAGGCCACCGCCCACACCGACCGGGCCAGCGCGACCCGGCGGACCCGGTCCGCCGGTCCGCGGTCGGGCGTCCGCACCACCTCAGGCATCCCTGAATGAGACGGCACCGCCGCCGCCCCCGCCGCTCGGCGGCCCGGCCGGTCAGAGGTCGCGCTCGGCCAGTTCGCGGAAGGCGTCCGGGGCGCCCGGGGCGCGGGCCGTCGACAGGTACGTCACCGCGGCCCGGCCGAACCTCGCCCGGACCGCGTCCATCGAGTGGTCCAGCGCCCACCGGGCCGAGCCGGCCGGGGAGCCCGGGCTGCGCGGGTCGCCCGGCGGGACCGTCAGCTCCAGCTGGACGTGCTGCTGCGCGGCCAGGTTGGACACCGAGATCGCCAGCAGGCTGATGTCCGCGCCGTCGTGGTCGGCCAGCGCCTGCCAGGCCAGCTGCTCGGCGACCTCGGTCAGGGTCAGGGTGGCGGAGACCGGGGCGGGCAGCGTCAGCGACCGGGTGACCGCGGCCATCCCGGCGAAGCGGACCCGGACGGTGACGGTGCGGCCGGCCCGGGCGTGCGCGCGCAGCCGGCCGCCGACCCGGTCGGCGAGGTGGCCGAGGGTCTGGTGGACCAGCTCCGGGGTGGGCCGGCGGCGGCCCAGGGCGGACTGGGCGCCGACCGACCGGGCCCGGCGGGAGGTGGCGATCCGGCGGGGGTCCTCGTTGAGCGCGAGCGCGGCCAGCTTCGCCCCGGCGGCGTGGCCGAGCAGCCGCTCCAGCGCGGCCGACGGGGTGCCGGCCAGGTCGCCGATGGTCCGGATCCCGCGCTCGGCCAGCCGCCGCTCGGCGACCGGGCCGACCCCCCACATCAGCCCGACCGGGAGCGGGGCGAGGAACTCCCGCTCCCGCTCCGGGTCGACCACCACCAGGCCGTCCGGCTTGGCGACCTGGGAGGCCACCTTGGCCAGGTGCTTGGTCCGGGCGGCGCCGATCGAGATCGGCAGGCCGACCTCCCGCCGGACCTGGTGCCGCAGCCGGGCGCCGATCCCGGCCGGCGACCCGAACAGGTGGGTGGACCCGGACACGTCCAGGAACGCCTCGTCGATGGAGATCCGCTCCACCGCCGGGGTGACCGAGTGCAGGATGTCCATCACGTCGTCGGCGAGCCGCTGGTACTCGCCGAAGTGGCCGCGGACGAAGGTGAGCCGCGGGCACAGCTGCCGGGCCTGCCGGCCGGGCATGCCGCCGCGCACCCCGAAGGCCTTCGCCTCGTACGACGCGGCCAGGACGACGCCGCCGCCGGCGCTGCCGCCGACCGCGATCGGCCGGCCGCGCAGCGCCGGGTCCAGCAACTGCTCGACCGACGCGTAGAACGCGTCGAGGTCGGCGTGCAGGATCGTCGGCCCGCCGGACATGCTTGCACGGTATCGAACACATGTTCGAATAACCAGGGACCGGCCCTCCCGCCGGTCCTCCGGTGCAGCAGGACTGCCCTTCCGGCCATGGACCCGGTCGGGTGCGGGTGGGAGCTTTCTCGCATCGGGGACCGGGGGTGCGGGGCATGGCGACTGCGCAGGCGATCACTGTCGAGGCTCGGCCGGACCGCGGGCTGCGGCCGCCCCGGGTGGCGCTGGTGAACATGCCGTTCACCACGTCGCGGAGCCCGTCGGTGCAGCTCGGGCTGCTGCAGGCGACGCTCGGTCGGGCCGGCATCCCGGCCACGTCGTGGTACTTCAACCTGGAGCTCGCCCACCAGCTCGGCTGGCAGCGGTACGAGATCCTCTGCAACGACCGCACCCTGCTGCTGGGCGAGTGGCTGTTCGCCCGGGCCGCCTTCGGGCCCGAGGCGCCGCCCGGGCGGGACTACCTGGACCGCTTCGCCGCCGAGCTGGCCGAGCCGCTGGCCGCGCTGGCCGGCACCGAGGAGGACCTGCTCGACCTGCGGGAGCGGGTGCTGCCGGCGTTCGTGGACGCGTGCGCGGACCGGCTCGACCCGACCGCCTGGGACGTGGTCGGCTTCTCCTCGATCTTCGAGCAGAACTGCGCCGCCCTCGCGCTGGCCCGCCGGCTGAAGGAGCGCGCGCCCGCGCTGGTCACCGTCTTCGGCGGCGCGAACTTCGAGGACGAGATGGGCCTGGAGTACGTCCGGGCGCTGCCCTGGGTGGACCACGCGGTGATCGGCGAGGGGGACGTGGTGTTCCCGGCCTTCCTGTGGGACCTCGCGGCCGGCCGGGACCCGGGGGCCCGGCCGGGCGTCGCCAGCCGGAACGCCGACGGCAGCGCCCGGTTCACCGGCCGGGCCGCGCCGGTGACCGACCTGGACGGCTGCCCGGAGCCGGACTACGACCCGTTCTTCCGGCGGGCGGCCGAGCTGGGGATGCCGGAGGACGTGGACGGCCGGGCGATCAGCCTGCCGTTCGAGACCGCCCGCGGCTGCTGGTGGGGTGCCAAGCACCACTGCACGTTCTGCGGGCTCAACGGCATGGGCATGGCGTTCCGGTCGAAGTCGCCGGCCCGCGCGCTGGCCGGCATCGAGTCCCTCGCCGAGCGGTACGCGCGCTACCAGCTCGTCGCGGTCGACAACATCATGGACCTGTCCTACGTGGACGGGGTGTTCGGCGAGCTGGAGCGCGGCCGCCGGGACTACACGTTCTTCTACGAGACCAAGGCCAACCTCTCCCACCAGCAACTCGGCCGGCTGGCCCGTGGCGGGGTGCGGCACCTGCAGCCCGGGATCGAGAGCCTGAGCACCGCGGTGCTGAAGCTGATGCGCAAGGGCACCACCGCGCTGCAGAACGTGCGGCTGCTGAAGTGGGGCCGCTACTTCGAGGTCTCCATGCACTGGAACGTGCTGGTCGGCTTCCCCGGTGAGCGGGCCGAGGACTACCGGCGGCAGCTCGCGCTGATGCGGCTGATCCCGCACCTGCAGCCGCCGGAGTCGGTCGGCCGGATCTGGCTGGAGCGGTTCAGCCCGTTCTACACGCAGCGCGACGAGCTGGGGATCACCGACGTCCGCCCGGAGCCGGCGTACGCGCACGTGTATCCCGGGCGGCTCGACCACGACCGGATCGCCTACTTCTTCCAGTACGACGCGCCGGACGCGCTGCCGCCGGACGCCCACCGCGAGCTCGGCGCGTACGTCGAGGAGTGGAACGCGGCCTGGACCGGCGGCGCGGCCCCGTTCCTGGTCTCGCAGCGGGGCGCGGGCCGGCTCACCGTCACCGACGGCCGGCACGGCCGGACCCGGGTGCACACCTTCGGCGAGGTGGCGGCGCTGGCGTACGAGGCGTGCACGCCGACGCTGCGCGGCGCCGCCCGGGTCGCCGAGCACGTCCGCGCCGCCGGCCACGACGACGCCGGCGTGCCCGCCGCGCTGGCCGAGTTCGTCGAGTTGGGGCTGATGGTGGAGGAGGACGGCCACCACCTGGCCCTCGCGGTCCCGGTGAACCCCAACTGGTGACACCGGCCGCGGCCACAGACGCCACCGGGCGCGGGGTCCGGTGCAGCGGGAGAGAGGGGACCACGTGACCGAACCGACCGTCCGCCAGGTCAAGGTGAGCGCGGACGACATCGAGAGCGTCAGCGGCAAGCTGGCGGAGTTCGCCCAGGGGCTGCCGGAGGGCGAGCGGAACGTGGTCGCCTGGCTGATGGGCCGGGCGGCGCAGGCGCCGGTGGAGCCGGAGGTGCTGGCCAAGGCGGACCGGCTGCGGCCGACCACGGTGCAGGACCAGCTCAGCACGTCGCTCGGGGTCAGCCAGTTCGAGCGGCTGCAGCCGGGGTCCCGGTTCGCCGGGAGCAGCGTCGGCGTGACCGGCACGGTGATGTTCTGACCGACCGCACGGGGCCGGCCGTACCGTCGACGGGGCGGCCGGCCCGCAGCACGGGGGAGGCTGGGGTGTTCGATCCGGCGGGCGGCGTGGCCATGTCCGACATCGGCCCGGTGCTGGCGAAGCTGGCCGCGCTGGGGGAACGGCTGCCGGCGGGGGAGCGGGCGGCGGTGGACGCGCTGCTCGCCGACGCCGGCGTGGCGCCGACCGTGCCGGCGACGTACAACCCGTTCCTGCCCGGGGTGCACGGCTGCCCGTGGGCGCACTACCGGGAGCTGCGGGAGACCAACCCCGTGCACTGGAGCCCGGCGCTGCGCTCCTGGGTGGTCTGCCGGTACGACGACGTGGCGGCGGCGCTGCGGCACCCCGGGCTGTCCGTGCGCACCGGCGCCGCCGTGCTCGACCGGCACCTGGCCGGCGACCCGGTGCCGACGGTGCGCCGGCTGCTGCTCGGCCTGCTCAACGAGCTCGACCCGCCGGAGCACACCGCGCTGCGCCGCCGGCTGACCCGCACGCTGGCCGCGGCGCCGCTCGCGCCGGCCGACGTCGAGGCGGTCGCGCACGACCTGCTGGACCGGGTGGCCGGGGCCGGCCGGATGGACCTGGTCGGCGACCTCGCCGAGGCGCTGCCGGCGCTGGTCGGCGCGGCGGCGCTGGGCGTGCCCGCCGCCGACCGGGACGAGGTGGGCCGGCTGGCCCGGGAGGTGGTGGCGACCTTCGCCCTCGGCTTCGCCGACACCCCGGCGATGGACCGCGGCGAGCGGGCGGCGGTCGAGCTGCTGGACGTGCTGGCCGGGCTGCCCGGCGGC